>WQVF01000056.1 GCA_009781725.1 Defluviitaleaceae bacterium | reverse complement strand
GATACAACATTGCTCTTAAGCCCCCTTCTTTAGAAGGGGGTGCCGCCGAAGGCAGGCGGGGGTTGCTAGCCTGCGTAGCGTGATAACTGAAAATTGTGGATTTCAGCCTGGGAACACAACCCCCTCGCCGCCTTCGGCGTCTTTGGGGCGTCACGTAAATTTATAGTAAAAAGCCCGTCATCCCGGCCTTGAGCCGGGATCCCCTTAGTCTTTCGACAATGGTTATGGAATCCCGGACTAAATCCGGGATGACGAGCCTTGAAGTTACAGCATCCCTTACGTGACAGTCCCCTTTGCTTGAGCCAATATCTCACGCATAAGCTGGATAATCACACAAAAAAGCCGTCAGGATACTAAGGTATCCGAAACGGCTAACATGTTAAGCTATAGGACATTAAGAATGCCGCTATCCCAAGGCTCATCACCCCAGGTTCATACCCGGGATGACAAGCCTGATGTTTGTTGAACTCTTACTGAGACGTCCTTTTTTTATCTCAGGGTATTATTTATAGATTACTAAGCTCCGTTTCAACCTTAGCCAGCATCCCAGTAAACTTCTCCAGCTTCTCCCGTTCCTCAGCCACCAAGCTCTCTGGGGCTTTGGCCATAAAGCCTTGGTTGCTAAGCTTGCCTTCTACCCGGGCTAGCTCTTGTTGGAGTTTTGCCTTTTCCCTTGTAAGGCGGGCTTTTTCTTTTTCTGTGTCCACTTCCAGTGGCACATAAATATTAGCACCCCCTATGGCCGCGAAAACCGCATCTTTCAACTCCAGGGCCTCTTGCCGTATCTCAACGGAGGATGCACCAGCCAAGGATTTTACGATATGGGTGCTCTTTGCAAATATATCCTCGGTGGTTGTTGGTTGGATTACAACGCTGATTTTTTGTGAAGGGGGGATTTGCTTTTCTGCACGGATATTGCGGATTGCTCTTACTGCCTCCTGAATGGCTTCGATCGCTTTTTCTGCAGCGGGGTCTGCCAGGGCTTTGCTGTATTCCGGCCATGGGGATAGCATTATCGTTTCCTCTTTATCCTGGAGGGCTAGGAATAAATCCTCTGTTATAAAGGGGGAAACAGGATGCAGCAGCTTCAACGCCTGGATTAGTACACGGCGCAAATTATGCTGGGCTGCTCTTCTGGTGGGTGCTTCCTTATCCCCATAAAGCCGCGGCTTTACCATTTCTACATACCAATCGCAAAACTCATCCCAAATGAAGTCTACGATTTTCTGGGTTGCCATTCCCAGCTCGTGGGCGTCGATTTTTTCTGTTACTTCCTTTGTCAGACTGTTGAGCCGGGATAGTATCCAACGGTCTTCCATTTCCAGGGGTGCAGTTGCGTTTTCGCTGTAATCCTCCAGATTCATCAGTACAAACCGGGTGGCGTTCCAGAGCTTGTTCATAAAATTACGAGAAAATTCCACTCTATCCCAGTGGAAACGGGAGTCATTTTCCGGGGAATTGCTTGCAAAGGTCAGCCGTAGTACGTCCGCGCCATATTTTTCTACAACATCCAATGGGTCTATCCCATTGCCCAAGGATTTGGACATTTTCACACCGTTTTCATCACGAACCGTGCCATTGATAAATACATCTGTAAAGGGCAGTTCCCCCATAAACTTGTACCCCATTATCATCATCCGCACTACCCAGAAGAAAATAATCTCTTGGGCGGTAGCCAATACATTTGTGGGATAAAAATACTTCAATTCAGGGGTTTTCTCCGGCCATCCCAAAGTTGAGAAGGGCCATAGTGCCGAGGAAAACCAAGTATCTAAGGTGTCTTCGTCTTGGCTCAGCTCCGTACTGCCGCAGGAAGCGCATTTTTCAGGAGGGGTCTTGCCTATAGTGATATGCCCATCAGGGCAGTAATATGCCGGGATGCGATGCCCCCACCATATTTGGCGGGAGATGCACCAATCCTTGATGATATTGAGCCAGTGAGCATAAACCTTGCCATGCTGCTCCTTGTTGAATTTCAGCTTGCCTGATGTATATGCTTCCAAGGCGGGATTGGCTAGCTCATCCATTTTAAGGAACCATTGTAGCTTTATCAGAGGCTCGACTATTACATGGCAGCGGTCATGAGTGCCCTTGGCGTGGTTGATTTTTTCGGTTTTGATATACAGGCCAAGGCTGGTCATTTCCTCGATAATTTTCTTCCGAGCATCTTCACGAGTGAGGCCATTGTAATGAGCACCGGCGGCATTAATGGAGCCATCATCATTCATTACGTTGATTATGGAAAGGTTATGCCGCTGGCCGATTTCAAAATCGTTGGGGTCATGGCCGGGGGTTACTTTTACCGCTCCGGTGCCATAGGCCGGGTCTACATATGAATCCGCAACTATTGGGATTTGTCGGTTGACCATGGGAACGGTGGCCATTTTTCCGATAAGGGTCGAGTAACGCTCATCTTCGGGATGAACGGCAATTGCCGTATCCCCCAGCATAGTTTCCGGCCGGGTGGTGGCAAAGGCGATAAACCCGCCGCCCTCCACAGGATACTTAAAATGAAAAAGCTGACCCTCCCCGTCTTCATGCTCTACTTCAGCATCAGAGATGGTGGTCTGACACTTTACGCACCAGTTAACCAGCCGCTCCCCTCGATAAATTTTGCCTTCGTCATAAAGCCGTACAAAGGCTTCCAGTACCGCATCCGACAGGCCCTCATCCATGGTAAACCGCTCCCGGTCCCAGTCACAGGAGGAGCCAAGCTTTTTGAGCTGCTTTACTATTGTACCGCCGTATTCTTTTTGCCACTCCCATACACGCTCTAGGAAGGCATCGCGGCCGAGACTTTCCTTGGTCAGGCCTTCCTTGGCAATGGCTTTAACCACCTGGACTTCCGTGGAAATTGCGGCGTGGTCTGTGCCTGGGAGCCACAGAGCCTCGTAGCCCTGCATACGCTTGGTACGGATTAAAATATCCTGGACGGTATTATTAAGTGCATGGCCCACATGGAGTTTATCTGTGATATTGGGGGGTGGTATCATTATTGTATAAGGCTTCTTCCCTGAATTTGGCTGTGCGCGGAAATAGCCCTTCTCCATCCAGCGGGAGTAGATTTCATCCTCCCGGGAATGGTCATAAGTGCGGTTAAGTTCAGTCATATAAAAAACTCCCTAACGTTATTTTGTCGCCCCCGCCGGGAGGCGGGGGCGACAGTCTTCGATTTTAATACACCAACACCGAGCGTACATCATAGCCATCAAGCACTTCCCGGCCCTTAAGCTCCGCCAGCTCAATAAAGAACAGCATGGATACAACATCCCCGCCCATCTCTGTTATCAAGTCAGCAGTGGCCTTTGCGGTGCCGCCTGTGGCAAGCAAATCATCAGCTATAATATATTTTTTGCCTGGTATAATTGCGTCTTTATGAATTTCGATTACCGCCGAGCCGTATTCTAATGCATATTCACGGCGGGCAACCTCGCTCGGTAGCTTACCCGCCTTACGCACAGGTACAAAGCCTCGCCTCAGTTTATAGGCCATGGGCATACCGAATATAAAGCCCCGGGATTCCGGGCCAAGGATTATATCAAATTCCAAATCCCCAAGGAGGTCAATCATTGCATCAACGGCTCCTGCAAGAGCGACTGAATCTTTGAGCACAGTGGTAATATCCCGAAACAAAATACCAGGAATAGGAAAATCGGGAATATCCCGTACATATTTTTTCAAATCCATGTGTAGCCTCCATCATTAGTAAGAATATAATTATCCCCTGAGGGTAAAATAAATCCAAATCCATACGAAAGGAGAAAAATAATGCCAGCAAATTCACACATTAAGTGTAGCGTAAGCCGCTGTAGGTACAATGATACACCGTCCAGGTGTTGCAGCCTTACAGATATCATGGTCGGTAATAGTTGCCCGGAGCCTCATAATAAATGCGATACCGAGTGCGATAGCTTTGAGGAGAAGGTTGGGTAGAGTAAATCATGCGGGCGAACTGAGTTCGCCCTTACATACTGGGATACATTTTCTGTAAATCTTCTACAGTCGCCATACACTCATTATCTATATAATCCTTTACATCTGCAATAATATTTACAAACTCCATCGCAAAGTCTTTAGTATATATATTGGCACTTCCCCCATAAGGATAGCGGGCTTCATTGAAGTATTTACGGCAGATATTGATATTAGGCCGCAGGTCGGATTTTGGTTGATAACGATTACATAAAGCATCGTATAAGCCAATAATATCATGTGACTTTTCAAGCTCAGGTCGATGAGGAACCAGGTATAGCTTGGATTTTAGGTATAACTCTATTGCGAGACAAGCCAAGAAAATGGAATGCCTGTATTGCCCCGTTTCAAGTAAGCTGATTGCAGATTGTTCTGTTTCTTGTGCATTAGTGTAAAAATCCACTTAAATCAACTCCTTCTTTGGCAACTTGTTTTTGGAGCATACCGAAAGCAGATTCATGTTTAGTAAATGCATCTTCATTTTGAACAATTATATCCATTGGAATAGACTTCATTGAATGAGGTGGACGGCATTCACAGGCAACTAGATATTCGTCAGCATCTGTTACCTGTCTATCAACAGTGACAAAGATATCTATGTCGCTATGCTCCCCAACGTCTTCTCTTGCACAGCTTCCGTACAAGATTACTCTGTTAATAAAGGATATATCGGAGAGATTGCGCAGATATTGGGATAGATATTCCTTATAACCCACTGGGATTTTGAGTTCGTCAAAAGACTTTATCGTGCGCATAAAACCTACTCCTTTTGGGTTAAAAGAAAACCGCGCACTGCGCGGTTTTCTTATTATCTATTTTGTGTTATCGCGCGTATTCGATTGCCCGGGTTTCCCGTATCAGGCTTAGTTTTATCTGACCGGGATACTCCAGCTCTTCTTCTATGCGCTTGGCGATATCCTTGGCCAGTAGGTTGAGTGTCGCATCGTTGACTTCCTCTGGGAGGATAACAATTCTGAGCTCACGGCCTGCCTGTATCGCGAAGGATTTTTCTACGCCCTTGAAGCTGTCGGCTATGGCTTCTAGGTTTTGTAGGCGTTTTATATATGCCTCTAGGGTCTCCCGCCTTGCACCAGGCCTTGCGCCGGAGATGGCGTCTGCCATTTGTACAATTACTGCGATAATCGTGTTGGGCTCTACGTCGCCGTGATGTGCCTCAACTGCATTGATTATCAGGGGGGATTCCTTGTATTTTTTACAAAGGGCGGCACCAATGGATACATGGCTACCTTCTACATCATGATCAACGGATTTACCGATATCGTGAAGGAGTCCGGCTCGCTTAGCTAATGTTACATCGGCTCCAAGCTCCCCGGCGATTATACCGCTGAGGTATGCCACTTCTATTGAATGCTTGAGTACGTTTTGGCCATAACTTGTACGGAACTTCATTTTGCCCAGTAGACGAATAAGTTCCGGGTGTACACCATGTACTCCCGTCTCGAAGGTGGCGGATTCTCCTTCTTCTTTGATTTGGGAATCCACTTCCTTTTTGGCCTTTTCCACCATTTCCTCAATACGGGCGGGGTGTACTCGACCATCGGTGATGAGTTTTTCTAGTGCAATCCGGGCAATTTCTCTGCGCATTGGGTCAAAGCCGGATAGGATTACGGCTTCGGGGGTATCGTCAATTATCAGGTCTATCCCTGTAAGGGACTCTAATGCACGGATATTACGGCCTTCTCTTCCTATTATGCGGCCCTTCATTTCGTCGCTGGGCAGGCTTACCACGGACACTGTTGTTTCGGCGATATGGTCAACGGCACAGCGTTGTATTGCTTGGGACAGGATTTCCTGAACCTTTTTATCAGACTCGGACTTTGCTTTTGCCTCTATATCCCGGACAAGCTTGGCAGATTCTATCCTTGCGTCATGCTCAATCAGAGCCACCAAGTTCTGCTTTGCCTCTTCCGAGGTCATACCTGCGATACGTTCGAGCTCTTGATGGTGCCGTGATAGTGCCTCAGCTACCTCCTGCTCTTTTTCTTCCATTTTATCTTTTTGCCTTTGGAGCTGGGTTTCTTTTTTCTCGTGGTTTTCCAGCTTTCTGTCTAGCACTTCCTCTTTTTGTAACAAGCGTTTTTCTAAACGCTGCAACTCGTTTCTGCGCTCTTTGGCATCTCTGTCAGCCTCGTTTTTTGTACGGATGCTTTCTTCTTTTGCCTCCAGTAGCATCTCCTTGGACCGGCTTTCGGCGGTCCGCTTGGCTTCTTCGACCAGATTCTTTGCTTGTATCTCGGCAGAGCCTAAAGCGGACTCTGCGATTCTTTTCCTATGTGCTATACCAAGGAAAAAACCAATAACTATTCCACAGATAACAGCTACAGCGGCAGTGATTATTACTGCCGTTATCATCTACTACACCTCCAATTTTTGCGCATAAAGCGCAATTGGAGTTTACCTTTTTTGAGATATGGTGTCAAATAAAAGTCAATAGGAAACTGTCATGGAAATAATGGGAAATATGATTGCCTCTTTTAAAAGTGGGCAGACCCGTTGATAAATCTCATCGAAATCCGAAAGGGGCAGGGGGCTTTCTCCTAATCCGCATTCGATTGTAAAGCCTGGCCGGTTAAATTCCTGAATAAACCAATCCCGATATCCAGCGTGGGAGGATTCATCGGGGACATCTTCTAATAAATAGCCGCTGGCTTGGGATAGGCGTAGGGCAAGTTCGGCGGCACCTGAGGGATTGAAATCCCGGTATCTCCAATAAATTTCTTCCCCTTGGGTGTGAAGGCTGATGGTCAGGGCAGGGTTTACATGCGTTGTGAATGCAGCCATTGCCAAGCTTTCCGGCTCGCTAAGGGGGTAGGGACCTACATAGTCTCTGGGCCCGGGGGTGGTGTAGCCACGGGCAAATTTATGGGCCTTTGCCAGCTCCCAGCCGGCAGGGTAATTGGAATTGAGATCTACGCCTATTGTGTTGGCTTTCCAGTCGGTTTTCCCCGCAATTGCAATGTCTACACCGTCGGGGTTTACCATGGGGACCATGTGGAGGGTGACTTGTTTGAGCCAGGAGCCGTTCTCCTTTGCGCAGTCTTCTGCGAATTTTATGAGAATAAGAGCCGTAATCCACTCGTTGGCGTGGTGAGCAGCGTTGAATAATAGAGAAACTGGGCCATATCCAAGGGTCAGGGCATAGATGGGCTTGCCCATACGGCTATTGCCGATGATGTCAACTTCCAATAGTGGATATTTAGCAGCTAAATCATGAATCTTTTTTTCATAAGATAATGAATCCATATAATCCCCTCGTTATTTTTATCCCATATTATGATAAAAACCGTGAATTGCCCCTCCCGCCAAAGGCGGGAGGGGCATAATAATAGCTCCAGCCTAGTAAATATATAACAAAAAGAGGTGAACCATGGGAAAAAAAATCTCTAACAAAACCTTAATCATACTGGCTGTGGTGGCAGGGGTACTTATTTTATTGATGGTTGCAATGGCACTCAACCCGCCTCCAGCCACAGGCAGCATTTACAGTAATATGTACATACATGGTCTTCCTGTAGGAGGCCTGACATCTGAGGAGGCGGAGGCTGCTCTTATGCAGCAGTTCCAGCCTAGCTTGGATGAAATTACGATTATCTTTGCTCACGAGGGGCAGACCATCGCCAGTCGGAATTACAGGGATTTGGGCATTCGGCTAGATTTTTCCGAGGCTATACAGGCGGCAGTTGATTATGGTAATCGGCGAAATCTTCCTTCCAGGGTAGCTCGCTTGCTTGGTCGCCCTCATAAGGTGACTCTTCAGCCGAATCTTGCTTACGACCAATCAAAAATCGAGGCTCATTTACAGGAAATCGTTGACCAAATACAGTCGCCTCCCCGCAATGCTGGCTTTGTTTATGCAAACGGCCAGATTTCCCTCCGGGGGGAAGCAGATGGGGTTACGGTAGATGCCGATTCAGCCCTTGAGGCTTTAAACACAATGATTTCATCCTTTGGGGGCGGTACTGTTGCGATGCATACGACTACGATTCCACCTCGGTTCCGTGAGGAAGACTTGCAGTTTACAGTCTCTACTCTCGGCTCATATTCCACTCCCATATTCGATGGTGAAGCTGACCCTCGGGTACGCAATATTGGTAGGGCCTCTGGTCGAATACATAATCAGATGCTATATCCTGGTGATGTGTTTTCTGCCAGTGCTCTGATTGGAACGCATTTGCCTGGAAGTGGGTACGAATCGGCTATTGTCCTTGTCCGGGGCGAGCCTGTAGAGGATATCGGCGGAGGGATTTGCCAGGTGGTGACTACTTTGTACAATGCCGTTCTGCTGTCAGAGCTCACTGTGGTGCAGCGGCATAATCACTCCGCCAGGGTGAGTTATGCGGATTATGGATTTGATGCCACTATCGCAGGAGATTACTATGATTTCAAGTTTAAGAATAACACCGCATATCCCATATTGATAGTAAGCCGCCTAGAATCCAACGCACTTTATGTAAGCATCCATGGCAACGAAACAAGGCCCTCCAACCGCAGCCTTCAATTTTCCTCAAGACGGGTGGATATTATCCCGCCAGAGCCTTACAAAGAAGTCTTGGACACCAATTTGGCACCGGGTCAGCGGGTGGTTACATTGGAATCCCAGATGGGGTATAAGTTTGAGGTGTTTAAGCATGTGTTTATTGATGGGCAGGAAGTGGAGGAAGTAATAGTTAATACATCCTCGTATCGGCCATTGCAGGGGGTTGTAAGTATCGGAAGGCAATAGATGGCATAAGGTGGCTATCCTGTAAAGAACAGACATCATGAACCCGCGGCACCAAAGAATTACATTTCTTAGGGTGACGCGGGCGTCATGATGTCTGTCTCGTTAAGCAAAAACCATGAATATTTATACGAACCACCGTCATTGCGAGCGAAGCGAAGCAATCCAAAAACTGCGAAAAGGTTGGATTGCTTCGTCGCTTCGCTCCTCAACGCCTTTATATTGACGAGACGAATGCATAATTATTCATAAAAATGCTTAGCGAGACAGCCCCTTTATATCTGCTCCAGGGTTATTTGTTCATCTGGGTTTTCCGGTTCTTTCTTTGCAACGGGCTTCTTATTCCCATACGTCGCCCCGGGCCCGTGCTTCCGATTGTAGTGTTTATCCAGCAGCTTCTGCTTAATCGGTCCCATTTCCGGGTTAAGGCTCCTGGATATCCAGGCCATTCTTGCACATTCCTCAAGCACTGCGGCGTTGTGTACCGCATCATCCGGGGATTTGCCCCAGGTAAAGGGGCCGTGGTTATTTACCAGCACACCTGGGATGGCATTGGGGTCTAAGTTAGCAAATGTTTCTACGATTATATTCCCTGTTTCCAACTCGTAGTCGCCTCTGATATCCTTATCTCTGAGCACCTTTGTACATGGCACAGGGCCATAAAAATAATCCGCATGGGTGGTGCCGTAAGCAGGCAAACTCTGTCCTGCTTGGGCAAATGCCGTGGCATGGGTGGAATGGGTATGCACGACACCGGCAATGTCCGGGAAGGCTTGGTATAGCCGCAGATGGGTTTTAAGGTCTGAGGATGGGCTTAGGTTACCCTCCACGACATTACCTTCCATGTCAACAATGACCATGTTTTCTGGGGTAAGCTCGTCATAGGCAACGCCACTGGGTTTGATTACAACCAGTCCCTTCTCCCGATTGATACCACTTACATTGCCCCAGGTGAAAATGACCAATCCAAGAGCGGGCAGTTCAAGATTGGCCTTGCAAATTGCTTTTCTTAGAGACTTTAACAATGAAACACCTCCACTCAATCGGCGCGACGCCGGAAGAAAAAATCGTTTACCAAAAACGACAAAAGCAAAATGCCCTCTGATTTTACTGGCATCTTAGTCGAAAAAGCCTTTGGCAAAAATGACAAAACCGGAAGAAAAGCATAAACCCAACGCCCTGCCTTGAGCCGGAATCCCCTGTCCTTTATTAAAAAGCTAAGGGGATTCCGGGTCAAGCCCGGGATGGCGGAGTTGATGTGTTCGAATTAGAATGGATTCTCCCCACAGTAAAGCTGTCCGGCGGGCTTATTATACGCCACATCGCATACACCCAGCATTTTCATAATACTAAACAGGGTCTTACCCACATGACCAAAGCCTAGACCTGCATGGTGGGGATATTGCTTCCCGACCAATACATGGCGGTAAAATCTTGCCATTTCCGGTACGGCGATTATGCCGATTCCCCCAAATGAGCAGGGATCAATGTCCAAGGTCTCCCCATGGGCGATATATGAACGCAGCTCGCAATCAGCCGTGGACTGTATCCTGAACAATGTGACTTGACCGGGATTGATTTGCCCTTCCAAAGTGCCTCGGGTAATATCAGGCTCCTCGTTGGGGTCTTCCAGCAGGCGGTTCATTATCAGCTGGTATTTCAGTTCCCCGTTTTTAAGATGGCAAATAGGGGTATTGCCGCAGTGGAAGCCCATAAATAAGTCAGTAGGCTTGTAGCTGCCTAGGTTCTTTTTATTTTCGTCGTACATATCGTATGGGACTGTGTTGTTGATATCCAGCAAAGTTGCCGGGAGATCTGTGACGATTTGCAGGATATACTCGGTTACGGCTCCGTAGATATCCGTTTCGCAGGACACAGGAATACCGCGAGCGGCGAGGCGAGAGTTTACATAACAGGGCACCATTCCAAATTGGGTTTGGAACGCGGGCCAGCATTTGTTGGCAAAGACAAAATACTCGCTTGCGCCTTTATTAGCCTCTGCCCAATCAAGCAAAGTAATTTCCAGCTGTGCCAGACGGTTAAGGACGCCGGGTTGTTTGTTGCCTTGGCCTAGTTCTGCTGCCATATCTGCCGCGACTTCTTTGACGCGAGGGTCGTTTTCATTGGCTTTGAACTTTACATACAAATCCAGTTCGGAGTTTTCCTGAATCTCGATACCCAAGTCAAAGAGGGGCTTAATAGGCGCGTTGCAGGCAAGGAAGTCAAAGGGGCGAGGTCCAAAGGTGAAAATCTTGAGCTTTTTGAGGGCGATTAGTGCTTTGGCAACAGGTAAAAACTCTCCTATCATGGCAGCAACTTCACAGGCGGTGCCTACCGGATATTCCGGTATGTAGGCTTTTACGCCACGCAGCCCCAGGTTGTAAGATGCGTTAAGCATACCGCAATATGCGTCCCCACGGCCTTTGACTAGGTTTTTACCGGTCTCTTCTGCGGCGGCGGCAAACATAACCGGTCCGCAGAATTTTTGTGCCAGCATAGTCTCAGGGCCTTCTGGACCAAAATTTCCAAGGTATACAACCAAGGCATTACAATCGGCTGCTTTGAGTGCGGCCAATGCTTCCATTACATGGTTTTCATTTTCCACAACGGTGGTGACTTCTGTTACGGGGATTTTGGCCTTTCCAAGGGCGGCGGCAACATCTTTGCGACGTTGTTCGGATAAGGTTGCAGGAAAACAGTCACGGCTGACGGCGACGATTCCCAGCTTTACAGTTGGCATGTTTTTCATATGTTCCTCCTTATTTAATATACTTGAGACTGCTTCTCCCAAGTCAGCGGTGGGAGCGAGTCCCGTTTTTATATATAGGTATTGACAAATCCAGCAGTATTCTATTCTATGTTACCTAAAAATGCAAAGGAGCTGAGTAAATGAAGTCAAAGAAATTGCGTGTGGGTATTATAGGAACCGGCGGAATAGCCAATGCCCATCTAAAGTCCTATTTACGTATGGGTGATGAAGTCGAGATTGTGGGCGGTTCGGATATCGTGCCGGGAAAGGCTAGAGAATTTTTCGATAACGCTGGATTGACAGATGTGCAGGCCTTTGACAGTAATGACGAGCTACTATCCTTGGGCTTGGATGCCGTAAGCATCTGTACCTACAACTCCACCCATGCAGAATGTACAATTGCCGCAATCGAAGCAGGGGCCCACGTCCTTTGCGAAAAACCCATGTCCGTAACTCTGGATGATGCAATTACTATGTACAATTGCGCAAAGGAAAACAATAAAATCTTAACCATAGGCTTCCAGCCCAGATACGACCCCAACATGGATTTGGTGCGGGAAATAGTAGGCTCCGGTGCCCTTGGGGAAATCTACTACATCCAGACTGGAGGAGGCCGCAGGCGGGGCATACCCGGCGGGACATTTGTAAGAAAGGAATTAGCCGGAGTAGGGGCCCTTGCGGATATCGGCTGCTATTCATTGGACATGGTACTATCCGCCATAGGATACCCCAAACCTCTGACGGTAAGTGCCTATGCGTCCGACCGTTTTGGCAAAAATCCAAAGTATTTCAGCGATGCCAAGAACTTTGATGTAGATGACTTTTCCGTGGCATTAATCAGGCTGGAAGGGGATATTGCCCTGGATTTTAGAATGTCTTGGGCAATGCATATGGATTCCATGGGGGATACCATGTTCTTTGGTACAGATGCGGGCTTAAAAATCAAGCCTGCCGGAGTAGGAACAGGCTGGGGCGGAGCATGGGACGGTACCATCGGGCCTATTTATATGTACAGTGATATTAATGGACAGTTATGCGAGACGTCGATACCCCTACGTACCCCTTCTGATGACCGGTTTTATGGTAAGGTTAAGGCTTTTTGTGATGCGGTGGCAACTGGCGGCACCGCGCCTATTCCTACTATTGAGTCTGTTTATAATCAGGCTATTGTTGATGGGATTTATCGGTCTTCGCAGATGGGGAAAGAAGTGGAGATATTGTTGCCTGGATTGTAAAACATAATAACACAACACAAATAAAGAGCCTCCTGTCAATGCATTACCCTATGATAGGAGGTTTGCATTTTTTGGTCTAACTCATAAGAGTTCTTTGCCCCTAATTTATCTTGTACAAGCCCCATCATTCTTCCCAAGCACAGACATCCACGGGCTTTTGTGAAACGTACTATAGTTAGCTCATTAAAATGGCAAATCATCGTCGTCGATGATGCTTTCTGTTGGAGGAGGGTTGATGGGCTTGAAATCAATTAAATTATCAATTGTATCAGGGGATATCCTAATATTCTTGATATTAGTGTTTTCATCAAAAATGCTTTGGTCAATTGATAGTATATGTTGTACTCCATTTATGTTAGCAATGTACTCACGTTTATCACAAGACATGTGTTTGTCTTCAAATCCAGTTGCATTTAGAAACTCTTCTAACGCTTCAATGTTTTTAGCAAAGAGTGCAAATTTTTTATAGCCTATCTTGTGGCAGATATGACGTACAATCGGCTTAATGGCAAATATACTACCATCAAATTTGTTAAAAAAGTCATCCTTTTCAAGTATGAAGTCATTTGTAAGCGACTTTATTAAATCAGATACTTCTTTTATATCGTGGTATGTTTTTATTTCGGTTTGTGTCGCTTTTTGAGCCAGAAGGCTCTGGAAAAGCCCTGCGAATTGTTGTCGCAAATAATTAATAATGGTTGCTACGTCATTGAATGACTCAATCGGGTGGTTTTTAATGCTTGCTTTTATTTCGCAAATAAACTCATGTACCTTGTTATCATCAACAGTAGTGGGTATAAAAGAGCCTGTGCTCTTATTAGCAATGTAAGTATTGTTTTCAACGGATACGTCACTTTGAATAAAAACATAAATTATCTTGTTTAGTCGCACAGCGGTTTGCAACTCGTTCATAGTAATAGAATAATCACCGTCGGATGATTTAGCTCCAAATCTACCGCCAACGATACAAACAACAATGTCACATGTTGACAGTTCAGAATAGCATGATTGTTCTAATGTTTCATCCCCCTGTCTATATGCAACGCTTCCTTATATCATGCATAACAGGATCATACCCTAAGTTTCGCAAAAACACTTCTAAATCATTGCGTACATGTCGCAAGTCGTAATATGTTGAACTAATAAATACTCGTGGGATGGCCATTCGGATTCTCCTTTATGTATTAATTTTAGGTTTGTCCTTGGTACATCATCAAATCCCTAATTGCATCACAGCGATTTTATCATATTTCCTATGTAATGGATACTATATGGATATCATTGTTGATAATTGTTACCTAAATAATAATGTGTATAATATACTCAGAAGGTGCTACAACATTGAAGCATATCCTATACAAACATGCACGTGGCGCATCATAAATGTGTTTAAAATTGTAAGAAGCATGTAAATAACCAATAAAAAATTATGATTGACTAACACCGTGACAATTGCATATAAGTGGCATCGGTCATCACTTTGACGCCTACCTGTCTGGTGTGATATCAAGCAGGTGGTTTAAATTAGAATCAAAGTGCTTTACCTCATAAGGTGAAGGGCTTTTTGCTGTATGGTAAATAAAAATGCGTATATTATGCCCAGGAGGTGTAACAACATGGAAACATATCCACAGCACACATACGCACAGTGAACCATTGATATATTTGATAAATTGGGAGAAGCTGCTCAGATTTCTGTCTTAAAGTTTTCTGAGTTCCTAGCATCAGGAAACGATAATGATGTTGCCCTATATGACAAAGCAAAAGCCAACGATAACGGATATCGCATTTCCTCCGACAACTAGCCCTATCAGTTCAACGAAAAACTAGTCCAGGTTATATCGCATACTGTTTACATCAGCAAGTTCAGAGTGATAATGTGAGTCAGGATACTAATGAATTCATAAAATCAGACACACTCAACAAAACCGTAAACCCCGAAAAACAAAGCCAACACATACGCGGTAGTAACGGCTATATACAAGGGCGTAGTTATTTGCTTGATGGTGTTGATGCTCAGGAACTTGTTGATAGGTACAGCGGAACAGGTGATATTCATTATTGTAAAGCGAGCAAGCGGATTAGTAAAGAAGTTGTGAGAGCCAATAGAGACATCGGGGTCAGAATAAACCCTGAAACCGGCGAGGAAACACTCACAAATAAGTTTACAATACATTATAGCAAAACAGGGACGCATATTGTTCCTGCCAGAAGGAGGCCATGATTATGAAAATATGGGAATATGAGGATAGGCATGTAAAAATAATTGATGATGATGGACGTATTCACATAGGGTTTATAGAGTTCTATACATCCGAACTTGACGAACCGGATGGTATTGCAACCATCTCATTAAGACCGGATGGTACCACAGGTTATTTGATTGACTTTACAGAATCTGATATCGCCAGTATAGAAGTAATCCCTTCAAGTACACTGGCCGTTGCACATGCGGTATAAATAAAAAACCCCCTGTAACCATGAATGGTAGCAGGGGTTTTTTATTGTACGAGAAAGGATTTGAACCCTCGACCTTCTGGTCCGTAGCCAGGGAACGGCATAACCTGCAACAGTACATAAAAAAGGCATAAGGCCAATGAAATAGCCATTTTCGAGTATAAAACATATCAGGTAATTTATGGTAAAAACGGCTTTATTTGTAGTCAATGTTAGTCAGAGGGGTTGGATAAGTAATTATACCCAGTGTCCGACATTGTACTATTGTTTGCAGATGGGAATTCACTTCCTGCATTGGTGGTGAAGAGCGTTGTGATATAGGGACAATCTCCAACACCTCTCGTGTAGGAGGGGTTTTATTGTAATCAAGCTTTATGACTTCATTGTACCCCTCATGTTCCGCGGTAACAGTATATACACCATTAAATGTTCCGGCAAAAGGATTTTTTCTTGCGGTCTTAAAATCGTAATTGTCTCTCATATTATCCTCTGTAACCCATACATCTAAGCTCAGCTTGCATTTATGAATACGCTTCAATGCCGTGCCATATATTGGGGGAACAGGGCAAATTATAGTTGTCTTTTATGTGTAACAATAGGCGTGTAGTTTCTTCCTTAGACATAAGCTCAACCAATGCGGCTACAATATCTTTCGTATCATCGAAATCACCGCCTGCAACATCTTCGGGGCTGTAATGTTCTGTAATAGAATATCCTTTTGCCAATATAGTTTCTGCATGTGGATTCTTGCGTCCTTTTGAAAAATCATAATGTGCCTTCATTATTCGTCACCTCCATATAACTCAGCTTCATCCTTGTTGGCTTCACGGGCAGATATTAGTCTTATGACCGTATCGTTTTCCCTATAGCAATGACATACAACCATCAAACGAAGCCTGCGACTTTTACCGATTACTATAAATCTATCTTCATCTTGTGAATGCTCTAAATCATCAAGCTCAATAGATTTTTTGTCTTGGAACACAGTGGCTGCTTCTTTGAATGAGATACCATGTTTATTAATGTTTATTAAATTCTTTTTTCTATCCCAATCGAACATTTTGCCATCTATTTCAATCACTGACGTACCTCCTACTCTTTATTGAGTACATTATTATCTATAGGTTAATGTTAATATCATAGCACTATTTTATAGAGGCCTCCCTTGTTTGTCACGATAATGTAGTTGACGGAATATATTGCTAATGATACCATTGAAACAAATGTTCGCCTAATCTGTTTGCTGGCATTTATAAGCCGTCAAAAGGCTTATTGATTTCATATCTATACTTGGTATGATATATACATAATAAAAGGGGATGTGAGTCATGCTTAGAGTAAAAACCGAACTTCGCAGATTTAGCTTCATACTCTGGCCTTCATTGGGGTTTTTCATTGCCCTATTATTATTTTGTGATACATTTAATGCTATTGATGAGTCCAAAATGTCAGTCGTAGTTGGGATTGCTGGCAGTTTAATAGGCATACTGTTAACTGTGTTCACTATATATATTGCGTTTCCTAAAGAATCAAAAACAATACAACGGCTTGTTAAATCTGGGCATGATGGCATCTTAAGAAGAACCATTGTATCGGGTGTTATTACTTATACATGTTGCGTTTTTGCATGGTTATTCGAAGCTCAAAACGGGATAGTTGTTTCTCTATTTTTAAGCGGTTTCAGCTGCATCTTTGTTTCTCTGTACTACATATCTAAGATAAATAAGTTCTTGCAAAGGCATTCAGATTCTGGCTAAGAGCTGCATATATCAAATTGTGGTTGAACACCATATCATCTGTTAATTCTAGTGTAGCCTTTTTTACGATTAGCATTTTAACTAAATCTAATGGTTCTTCTAAGCCTGCTTCGTTTATCGTATGAACCACTACAGAGTTGGTTTCTACTTTCTCAGAAAGTCCTAATAGATTGTCAATTATTGATGGCTTCCTGAAGTTCAATTTCATTTTAATGCTATACCATTCTGCCTCGCAACCCAACTCTTCTTCAAGTGAGCGTATGACGTTTTGCTCCTCTGTCCTTTTAAAGGAAGCACTGACAGACACAATTTGGTCCACATTTTTAATTCTTTTATTCAATTCCTCTCTTGAGGCTTTATATGGAGTGATGATAATACTTGAGAGTTCGTTATGCATTTCCTTCACTGACTCTGGTAATACCTTTTCTATTCTCGGTAAATATGAATTGAATATTTCTGCCAGGATTTTTTTGTTATAATCCAGCAGAAAATATGTAAAATTCTCAAGTTGCTTAGTTGCATCCATCCCAACTGGCCCAGTTGCATTCGTTTCCAACTCTCTTTCCTGCATCATTGATGATGGGCTAATATTTTTTCTCCGCGAATACTTCCCGAATAGACACTTGTCTGTCGACTTAATAATATCATATGTTACTCTTGAGGATTCTGAGTCGTATGACCCTGGCCGAGGGAAGCAGTAGCTGAATATCTCGTGCAAACGCAAGTTAAAATTGTCACCATGATTCGTTAGAGTAAGCTCTGAACTAACCTCATAAAAATATATGTTCTTCCCTGGCAACTCCATCACACTCCACTATATTGTTATTTTGAAATGAGATACCTGGTATAATAACCCTATTCATTGCATTATATGCCAAGATAGTACTAAATGCCGGAAATCAGTACAAGCCGAAGGATGTTCGTGTCAAAAAGCCATTTGCCAAATTATGCGAAAATCGTTCTGCATAAAGAGCGATGTATGTGCTAGAATGTTCCTGACATGGAAAACAAAATTATGCAAACACTAGCTATCAGAGGTGCTATATGCATATTTTTGTAGAAGAATACAGGCTCCTTGTCCGAATTATTCCGCCGCAGCGGGGTTGTCAAGTCACATATCCACGGTATAAAAAGTGGTGATGCGCTTCCTACAATAGTCGTACTGTGTAAAGTTGCCAAGGCTCTGAATGTCCCATGCAGTGATTTATTCTCATGTGACTAAAGCGGAAGCCCATTACGACAAGGGGTTTGCTCGAGTTTTTCCTTGAATGGAACACACTTGACAAATGCGAACATTTATTCCATGGTATGTGGATGGAGTCCCATGGGATTGTAAACCCAGACGAAAACACACCTGACGAAAATATATCGAATTATTACTTGAGATTCTTGTATGTTTCCATTGAGCTGTTTAGGTAGCTTAATAAATGCTCCTCGTCCTTTGCGCTTATTGGAGTGTCATCTTGGATAATGCCCTTGGATATTAGTGTTTCAACTATCTTCTGAGTCACCTGCGATTTGTGGGTGGCTATTTTTTAGTTCTTTGCTTACTTCATTGGGTATGCTGACAATAGAATCAAGAAATTGCAAAAACAGCAATAATGGTGAACTTTCCAAGCAAATCAGTACCGGGATATTGGTTATGTAAGTATATTACAGTGTTTATATGTAGTCAAACCGTTATTATCGGCTTTGCTTCATTGCTCTTTTGGTGTAGACCCGAAGAATATTTCATGCTCAACGAGCTGCAAGCATCATTCTTAATTACGCTGTTCAAAAACACGTCTATTGTGGTTGCTTTTAAGCTTGAGCATGTAATGCAATTTTATCTCATGCACTATCTCACAACGATAGATATGTTGGAACGTATAATCGAAAATATTATAAGTGCGGAAGTTGATAACGGAATGCATCATAAAGAGATATATCTGATATGCAAAGCCAAATGCGGTATCGCAGTAGAATTATCATTCTTGCCCAAGCTTGAGTTGATAGCATAGTAGCTTATGGGATTTGGACCCAATCGAAGATACGCCCGAAGTGTTTTTTATGAACTTGAAATGTAGCAAAACAAATGAAAAAGTGTAGCACCAAAAGATGAAGCAGAGGTGGAGAAAGAAAAAGAATCCACCACATAAGGACTGCTCCCTCCGCTAAACTGTGTGGAAGAAAGACGCACCATAACCCTCCTTTGCCCCGGCCTCATGCTGGGGCTTTTTTATGTAGAAAAGACATTCGTGTACACATCCCGACAAAGTGCAATTTAGTCAAATGTTAGTCAGATAAAAATAAAGGCCTCTCGCGACATGCCGAGAAGCCTTTATTTGTCTATTGTACGAGAAAGGATTTGAACCCTCGACCTTCTGGTCCGTAGCCAGACGCTCTATCCAGCTGAGCTACTCGTACAAGTCTCCGAAAATTCGGAACGGGGAGGAGTATAGCATAGGTTGTTGTTTGGTGCAAGGCTTATTCATGCCGCACAACCAGAAATCTTTCAAGCTTGACCAGGGTACCTGGTGCAATCCCCGCTCGCTGCATTACTGCGGCAATTTGCTCCTCACCTGTTGTTATCCCTGGGTGGTTGGGTAGCATTACGCCCCACGTATGGGGACTGGTTACTATCAAGCCGTATCTTTGTACATCCAGTTGGCCCGAGCTTTGCACCGGCTCCGGGCTGCCGATTATATCAACTTTGTATACCAAATCCGGTAACTCGTCTACATCTATTGCCGGGAAACGCTTGTCTGATTGCCCCGCCGCCACTGCGTATTTTGCTATTTCCGCCGCGATATTGTCCGCTGTGGGGTCCAGGGCACCTGCCGCACCTCGCAGAGTATTGTCTATATATAAAGAAACAAACACCCCGGCTCTAGTTGTCAGCATTTCCTTTGGGAGTCCCATTGGGATGGGAAGATCCAATCTGTGGAGCACCGCATATTCCAACGCCCGCCGGGCCAAAATACAGTAGGCGTCTTCTGCGGAGCGGGTTTTCACTACCAGTCTGCGCTGTACTTCTTCGGATTTTTCCAAGAAATTGCGTCTTTCATCATAGGGGCCTGGGGCAAAGGCGGCTACGGCGTAGCCTTCGCCTAGGTTGTTTTCATATGAAAGCATTTCTGGCCTAATCATCCGTTTATCCAAAGCACCGGCAAGTACAGCAAAAATGGAATGATTGCAAGGGTCAGCACTGTCTCGCAAGCTGTGGGGGACTGTAAACAATCTGCCGAAATCCCCGGTTTGCATGATATCTACCATTGTTTTGTCGTATTCCAGAGCTTCGTCTACATAGCCATCCTTGGCTTTTTCGTTTAAATCCCGGGACAAATTGCCGGATGCGATAATAACCGTGCGGCGGCCTATATTAGAAGCCGCCTCAGACAAAGCCTGCCCCAGTCGGTAATGGGCTTTTTCATCCAGTTTGGAAGGGGATATGCGCATGGTTTTAAACTTGGAAAACCGCCGATTAATAAACCAAAGAGGCACTACCACTCCATGGTCCAGCGGAGCTTTTTTCTCCCCCAGGGTCTTGGCGATAATCCCGTATTTGCCTGCGATATGGGAAGTCACGGCGGCAAAGTTTGGGTCATATTTTAGGGACAGTTTTACATGTCTTGTATTAAGGGCACTGCAATTGCCCTTTGCCCCTATCCCTGGGGAAATATGAAAATAATCGTCGTAAATCACGTTGTGGGGTGTGATAAAAATTATGGTTTCCGGGCGCAGAAAGGCAATCTCCTGAGCTACCATGTCAAGAGAGCTCAGGGTTTTTACTATTTTTCTTTCCTCTCCTCGCCCGACCGCCGGTATTGCTAGCTTGGGATGCGGCAGTATATAAGCGCGAATTATGGCCATTAAATTTTCTCCCTCTTCCTCTTATAGAAATATTAACACCTTTGGGTTGTTCTCTCAAGTTTTTGGGAATAATAAAAATCGAAAGTGAGGGAGAACGATGGCAGAAAAATTTATTATTCATCCTAGAGGCCCGCTTATGGGTCGTGTCGAAATTAGTGGGGCAAAAAATGCAGTACTACCTGTACTTGCGGGTAGCCTACTTACCGGCCAGCCATGCCGGATTACCAATGTTCCCAATTTGAGTGATGTGGAATTTATGGCAGAGCTGGTAGAATCTTTGGGGGGATTTACTTCTTGGGATAAATCCTCTGGTGTCTTTAATGTGGACACAAGCAGGTTAAGCAAGTATGACGCCGCATATGAGCTGGTAGGAAAAATGCGGGCGTCTTTTCTTATTATCGGGCCCCTACTTGCACGCCTGGGCCGTGCCCGGGTGCCTTTGCCTGGGGGCTGCGCAATAGGCACCAGGCCGGTGGATTTGCATCTTAAGGGCCTAGCGGCCTTGGGGGCGGAAATCGAGCATACCCATGGTTATATCGAGGCAACTGCTCCCAAGTTAGTGGGCGCGAAAATTTATCTAGACTTCCCAAGTGTAGGTGCCACAGAAAATATTATGATGGCGGCGACCCATGCGGAAGGCCAGACCATAATAGAAAATGCCGCAGTGGAACCGGAAATTGTAGACCTTGCCAATTTCCTTAATACGGCAGGTGCCGAGGTACGAGGTGCCGGAACAGACACCATCAAAATTAATGGAGTAAAAGAAATGAAGGGCACCAGTCACAGCGTAATCCCGGACCGCATAGAAGCGGGGACCTTTATGGTTGCGGCAGCTCTGACCCGTGGAGATGTGATGCTGACTAATATAATGGCAGACCACGTAAAGCCGGTGACGGCAAAATTGAAAGAGGTAAATGTACAGGTAACGGAAACGGAGGACGGCATCCACGTAAAAGCTGACGGTGAGCCCTTGATAGCTGCAGATATAAAGACTCTGCCGTACCCAGGCTTCCCCACGGATATGCAGGCGCAGTTTATGGCCCTGATGACCCAGGCCAAGGGGACAAGTGTCATAACGGAGACGGTATTTGAAAACAGATTTATGCAAGTAGGGGAGCTTAAGCGCATGGGTGCGGTGATAAAAATAGAAAGCCGTAGCGCGATAATAGAAGGCGTAGAAAAGCTGACCGGTGCCCAGGTAAATGCAACAGATTTACGAGCCGGAGCTGCCTTGGTACTTGCGGCATTAACCGCCGACGATGTAACAGAGGTAAATGGAATATGCCACATTGACCGAGGGTATTATCGGTTGGATGATAGGTTGAATCAATTAGGGGCGTGGATTGAGCGGGCAAAGGAAAATGCATAAAATTATTGAAACAAAATGAAATTATGGTACAGTAGCAACAAGTTGACTTAAAAACGCGCATATCATCACGGTTTCGAGACGATATGCGCGTTTATTTTTTGAAACATCTAGCCTTTATTAATGAACCTCAAGATATCTACCAAATACCCAACCTTCAACATCTCCAAATCTAATCCGATGCCATACAAACTGGGTACCAACAGATTCAAGCACTTCTACCACGTCGCCGCGGCGGAGGAATGCCAGAATCGGTGCTTGGGAGGAGCCTCTTGCACGGACATTTAGGTACCAGCAATTGACTACTGTGCCTGTGCCAGGGACTACTTCAATTACAGGAACTTCTTCCTCTTCTTCAACAGGCTCGTCTTCTACTATGGGAAACTCTTCGGTTATGGGAACTTGATCTTCCACCGGGTCGTCAGCAGGCTCGGGCTCTTCATCGGATTCTTCTCCTACTTGAACCATACGACCATCTACTTGGATGGTCATATCCGCTTCGCCATCTGTTATAAACTGGGTGAATACATCGCTTAGGATTCCTGCTTCGGCTACGCGAGTCAGTCCTATAAAAGTTTCGTAACCGTCGCCGCCTGCGGCCAGGAAGTCATTGACTGCCAGTGTAAAGGTTGTTGTGTTGTCTGTGGGGCTAAGGGCTACGCCATCTATAGTGATGCTTACAACACGGCTACCTGGTTCGGCATATCCGTTGAAAGTAAACTCAAAGCCATAAATCTGCGGGAAACGACCATTGTCTGCGGGCCATGGGGCAACGCCGTTTTCTAGGGCTTCCCAAAGTTGGGCTGGGGTGACTTCTAATACAACTACATAGTTGGGGAATGCAAGAACTCTAAGAACATCACCTAAGGTAATATCCCCTGCATCAAAACAATCACGGATACCGCCGCTATTCAT
>WQVF01000055.1 GCA_009781725.1 Defluviitaleaceae bacterium | reverse complement strand
TCTTGATGCTCCTGTAATTAGAACAGTCTTGTTTTTAATTTCCATACTCCACCACACCCATTTGTAAGAAGTGAAACAACATACAAAACAAAATTGCTACATCTTAAAGTATAGCATACCTACTGCTGCAATTACTACCCTCAATTTTGTTCTTTGGAAGAGGTCGGGGCATGGGGGCAGAACCACCACCTAAACCTACAACAACCACCGCAATAGTGTAGCCGATTTTAACGTATAATGGAGCGGTCGGAAACGGAGAGCAGGATTGAATTTTATCCTGCTCCCCGTTTCCGTCTGTAAATAGCACGGAAAAATTCATGCTGTCGGACTATACTAATTCCATATCATTGGAGTCAAAATCGTCTGTATTGTCCTCATCTTCCTTGTTATATGGATTGTCATTTTTAATGTCTTGACTGGGGTCTTGATTTGTCGGGTCTGTTGTTTCGATTGGTGAGTCTGCTTGCTCGTTGGGTAAAACTTCTGCATTAGATGTTGTATTGAGCTTGTGGCTAGGTGCAGGGGTACTTTCAACTCTGCTGGTGTCAACCGCCGCATCCGTTGTGTCCTCGTCCTCGTTTATCTCAATTACAACGTGCTTGGTAGTCTTTTTTTTTACACCTTCCAACAGCTTTGCCTTGTCCTCTTTGAAAACCTTTACAAACTGGCAATATCAAAGTTGAAATCAGAATTAAAGTCAGCAAGGTATTTGTAATTGGGATGCTTTTCTATATCATACTTGTCTGATAGGAAGGGGCGCACCCCACATACTTGCAGAATACATTTACTGCCGTCCATGACGGAAATTTCTTCATGCGCCATGGGTGTTTGGTAGCCCCATGGTTCCACAGTTCCTTTATTTTACAGCAGTGGATATTTCCTATTGCGAACTTAAACTTCAAAAGAGCGCAAAACTCTGCGTTGAACCTTCGCAGAACTTTTGCGCTACAATGTAGTTTGAGTTCGCACCTGCCGCTATCCTTTCCTGTTTTATTTCATAACATTTTTTGCTATATCGCAACAGGAGTATTAATGCTTTTTACGTGACTGGGCAGGGTCCTGTCATCTCTTCCTCCCAACATACATGGGATGCTCAGCCCAACTCAAAAACTCGTCTCTATCCCATAGCTTTTCGCAAAAATCCAGCCATGCATTAATGACTTCTTGTGGCTGAGACATGACATTTTTCTCCGCAAGTGATAACAATCCCTCTTGGCCGAACAAATGCAGCTTTTCAAGGGAAAACCGTGCCATAAAGGGCAGGATTTCACTTTGCTCTATAAAAAATGCTCGGGTAAATCCATCCCCGCCGTAGCTCCTTTGGGACAAAACCGCTTCCCGGTACTCAATTTCTGATGGCTCAGTAGATATAAGAAATTCCGGCCCATGCTTCAAATAGAATGTTATCCCAGCGCATGAGCTTATAAATGAAACGAAAATAATCCCGCCGGGCTTTAGCAAGCTTAGCGCGGCATTAACCGCTTTTACCCTATCGGCTTCATCCAACAAATGATACATCGGGCCCATCAACAGCACATGGTCATATTGCCCAGTGACTAATTTATCTGCTCCGCAGGCGTCACCGGTGATGGTCTTAATGGCAAGCCCTTCCCGGTCGGCCTGGGCCGCTCCAAACTTTGTATTCTCCGGTGAAAGGTCAAAAAGGGTAACATCACAGCCCTTCGCCGCCAGATACAGTGAGTACCGTCCCGGTCCGCCTCCTATATCAAGCACCGTGTCACCAGGCTTGATATACCGGTCAAGCATCCGGCATGTGAGCAGAAACTCCGGGCGGTTGGGGATTCGGTTCCATTCTTCTACTACCTGGGAATCATAAAAATCCCGTACTACTTTTGTGTTTTCGTCCATTGTATTACCTCCTATAGCCCAACATTAGTCGGCGGCCCACAGGGCCGTTCCCGCCGCAGGCGGGAAGCTTTCATAATTATTTATATAAAAAACGGCTAAGGTTTAATTTTCACCTTAGCCGTTTGTGGTTTTATATGCAGATATCCTGAGCTATCCTCTATAAAAGCAAAAAACGACTAAGCCTGTGCCCTGTCGGGGATGCAGACTTAGTCGCTGTACCGAAATCATTGTTTTGGGTGAAGCTTAGATAATTAATCATAGAGGTACTCCTTTTGTTCTGGGGAATATATCACACATAATTTTAGAAATCAAGGGAATCCACGAGCTGCTTTACATCACTCAATGCCCCGGCATCAATTTCCTCATCAAACTTGCAAAAATCATTATCTGTAATACTGTTGCCGGTAAAAAATCTATACCACAGTGCCCCTGCCGCATACCTGCCCAAGCCATAACTAAGATGAAAGGTATCCCGATAAATAGGCACAATTCCCGCCGATACCATTTTTTCGATTAGCTCCCCGGAAGGGATAACTGCGGCAATGCCGACTTCCTTTATTGCTCTGTCAGAAGCGGTTTTTATATCGCCAAACATTGCACCATGACTGTCGTAGCCAAGCTCTTCACAGAGTCTATGGCTGCCCATTTCATAGCCCCAAGTCCGGTGAAATACCTGTTTTGCCTTTGGCGCGTGGAGCTTCACATAATCCGAGAGAGCCTGCAAGTATGGCGTATACGTATCATAGTTGGGGCTAAAATGGCTTGCTTGCTGCATGGTCACATAATCCCATGTATCACTTTGCAATGCCTCACGAATTGATGCATAAAAGCCCGTTTCATAGCCGTTAAACTCCAACATGTAGGCTTTGTCGTCGTTATTCATATTTTTGTAATGAGTAGCCAAAGAGCATCCGCCGATATATAGATTCACGACCTTTATCGGCACCCCTCCTGCTATGGATATCTCGTGGAGGTACCTGGTCGCATCCGATGAAAAGCTATTGCCTATTGCGAGGATTTTCATAATTAAACTCACCCATCCCTTCTTCGTGTTATCGTATAGTCCAACCGAGAATAGAAACCTTCGAGTGACAGGGCTGTCACGTTAAGAATACCGTTATTTCAAGGCTCGTCGTCCCGGATTTAATCCGGGATTCCATAACCATTGTCGAGAGACTAAGGGGATCCCGGGTCAAGCCCGGGATGACGGGCTTTTTACTACGTCTTAACGTGGCAGCCCTATTCCTTTGGTAGTATTATAACCGGCATGACCCCGACAGGTTTTTTCTTACCGGCCAGGACCTTCATTACATTGCACACCGCACGATTAGTATACTCAAATGCAGCGATATGGCAATCAGCTTCTTTCATTTCTACGATATCATAAGGGATACGGAGGGATACCAACACAATATCCTTTCCTTCCGCTTTGAGGGCCTTAAAAAGATGAACTTGACCTGGGTTTACCTTCGCACTGTAACAGCCGTACAGGATTATACTATAATCCTTTGCCTCGTCTAAAACCGATTCTATTTCTTTGGTATCCGGGTTAATACTTATTTCCCTATATGGATTACCAAGCTTAGCAGCTACTTGTTTACAGAACGGCTCCATTGTTGTCACAGTGTCATCGGCAATACTTGTTCTTACTGGTGGTGGACTTATACATAGAAACCGCTTTCCAATGAGTGGAAGGAGCTTCTTAGTATCATGGGTCAAGGTTATACTTTTCTCGCTAATTTCATCGGCTAAGGCCTCATGCTTAGGATAATACTCCCGAGGCATCTTCGCAACACGGCCTATTTCATACTTATGCTTATATCTTAAGATACGGGTAATGGCAGCGTCGATTTTCTTCATGGGTATTTCTCCCGATTTTACAGCGGTCAGCACCGTATTGTAACAAGCGGCTTGGATTTCCTTTGACGCATTTAAGCAAAGCAAGTCAATCCCGGCGTTTAATGCCATTACACAGCCTTTTTCTGTTGTATATCGTTTTTTTATTGCGTTCATGGTCATGCAATCGGTAATAATAAGCCCTTCAAAGCCTAATTTTTCTCTTAAAAAGCCGGTTATTATTTTTTCGGATAATGTTGCTGGGATGTCAGGGTCCATAGCCTTAAAGCAGATATGGGCGGTCATTAAGGAATCTATGCCCCCTTCTATCGCGGCTTTAAACGGCAGAAATTCTATAGATTCAAGTCTATTGATATCATGCCGAACGGTAGGTAGTTCAAGATGGGAGTCCATGGAGGTATCACCATGACCAGGGAAATGCTTGCCACTGGCAATTACTCCACTTTTTTGCAACCCCATTCCATACCCCGCTCCCATTTTTGCAACTACAGCAGGATTATCGGAATAAGCGCGAACACCTATAACAGGGTTTTCCGAGTTATTGTTCACATCAAGGACTGGGGCATGGTTAATGTTTATACCCAACGCATGCAGCTCAATGCCCATCATCTCTCCAAGCTGCTCCATGGAATCAATTTTACCCGACGCGGTTATTGCCATATTGGAAGGAAAATGCGTAGCCCCGGAAAATATTCTGGTTACCATTCCTCCTTCTTGGTCAGCGGAGATAAAGGCGGGGATTCTGCAAGCCTGTTTTGCGGTTTTTTGCAAACTGTCCGTGAGTCTTCTTATAGACTTATAGTCTGTTAAATCCTTTGCAAATAAAATATAGTTTCCGATTTTGGTAGCGATAAAGTGCTCTTGATAATCTGTGGACAGCTCCGGCCCGTTAATCATAACCAGGAAAAGCTGGCCTATTTTTTCTTCAAGTGACATATTGGCGAGCATAATTGCCCTCCTTTAGCAAAATATATAGGGGGCGGCGTCCTCGCCACCCCCTATATTCTAAAGCGTCAATCCTTTTGTAATCAACAAAGACCTATCTTCCCGCAAGGAAATCCTGTATTTGCCTATTAAGCTCATCAGTTACAACATCAATACCGCTTGCATGTAAGTCTGCCAGATATTCGGGAATAGTTGTTGCTGGGTCAACCGCACCTACCGTCAGTGTACCATGGAATCTATCCCTTACACTTGCAATGGCGGCAAGCTCGTTGGTAACCCCATCCGTATCAAACACAAAGCCTACAAGAGCAGTGCCCACACCAGCGGCATTATATGTCTGGAAACGCTCAAAATAACCAGGCCCGTCTACATCTGTTGGGGGCAACACAAAGATATTCCCCATTCCGAAACGCCAGGGATTGTACACTGCCGTTGCACCCTCGGCTCTGGTTATTGTGCCGTCTGCGTTACGGGTAAAATGTGTCCCCTCGACGCCATATGCAAGAATCGTCGCAAGCTCACTGTCGGTGTACCATGCATTCATAAACTGTACTGCTTCCCCTTGGTTTGGTGAATAAACAGATACAGCAAAACCGGAACCTGCCGCTGATGTTGTAGATACAATTGCCTGGCTGATACGTGGGAAACGTGCATCTATTCCCCGTTCGCTTGAGGCCTGACCTGCGTGCCCATAAGCGTAAACAACAGCAGAGAACAGATATTCACCGGCGTTACGCTGCTCTACCATTACATTACTCGCTTGGTCGCCCATTGCAAGTCTTGGATCAATAAAGCCCATATTCCAGAAATGATGCAACCTTTCAAGTACGCGTACATATAAGTCATTTTCTAGGTTTAGACCAATGACCGGATTTGCCGGGAGTGCAGGATTTCTCGGGTCAAAACCAAAATGGAAGGCATGAGTATGGGTAATGTCAAAATCTGCATTAGATAGCGCGCGGGCAAACATTTCCGGCTCCGGAACCAATGGGAAGAAAGTCGGGCCGTGGAGCTCCTGAGCAGCTACCATTGCCGCCTCAAATTGAGGGTCAAAAAACGCATCATAGTTAAAACCATTTGGGTCAAATATGCTGTAGAAATCAAACCCCAATTCCCCAAGGAGCGTATTGTTTACATCCCATGCATACATTTGCGCATAGTCCTTGTATCCGGGGATTCCATAAACACCAAATCCCGACGGCCCGGCTGTGGTAAATGCATCCCATAATGCTGTGGGTACTGCGTTTCGCATCCCTTGGCCATATTGAGCTAACAAGTTGTTTTCAGGGTCATCCAGACGGATAAAATTACCAAGAGCTGCGTTGGTCCAGAAATTAAGGCCCCATGACCCGGTCCAGAAGACATCGATATCTGTGTCCCCTGTATCAAGAGCGGTCTGCGCCGGATATCCCATAGCCCATCCACCTTGCCATATTGGCTCAATTTCAATGTTGAGCCCAAGCTCTTGCAGCCTTTCGTTGGCAGCCTCAATAACATCTGAGTCATCGGCTACTGTTCCCCCCATAAACCATACGGTAATAGTAGTGGGAGCATCTCCCCCTCCGCAGCCTGCAAACATTACAAGGGCAAGGGTTAGACAGGCGAGGGCAAGTAAAATTTTCTTCATGTGGTTTCCTCCATTTTTATTTATTTTTAATCGTTGCTATTCTTTAATAGCACCGACAGTTAAGCCAGAAATAATAAATCGTTGGAAAAACGGATATGCACAAGCTATGGGTAGTACGATTATTACCGCAAGGGCCATTCTCAAGCCCTCCCCAGGCAAGTCGGCGAGATTTATACCACTTGCCGAGCCAATCATCGTAAGATTGCGCCGTAAGAATTCTGTGTTTTGCTGCATCTCCATAAGAAGATATTGCAGTGGAAACAGCCTACGATCCCGTATAAAAAGCAAAGCAAGCTGCCAGTCATTCCAAAATCCGATGGCAGTAAGCAATCCCACTGTGGCGATTCCTGGCTTTGCCAAGGGTATAACGATAGAAAACAAGGTGCGGAATTCCCCACTTCCGTCTATATGTGCGGATTCGATAAGGGATGTAGGCACAGAGGTCACAAAAAACGTACGCATGATGATTACATGGAAAGGAAGAAACAATGAGGGAACGATAAGAGCCCCAAAGGAATTTCCTAGGTTAAGTAAATTCCTGATAACGATAACTGTGGGCACAAGCCCCCCACCAAAGACCATTGTAAAGAAAACAAAAAATGCAAAGAAATGTCGCAGTTTATAGTCTTTACGATACAGCCCATATGAATAAAGAATGGTAATAAGCAAGGATAAAAATGTACCTACAACAGTAACAAACACACTGACAAAAAAACTGCGCACAAGGGTATCGCCCATGTCAAAAGCCGCGCGGAATGATGTAATGGTCACCTCCGCCGGGAAGAAGGAATATCCGATTGTCCGTAAGCTCTCCGCGCTGGAAAATGCAATAACGATAATAAAAATAAAGGGAACTATGCAAGCAATGGCGAATGCACCGACTATGAGATGTATAGCAAACTCGGCAGACGCGCTTAGCTTATTACCGCGATATTTTCGTGCTGGCTTAATATCCATGGCTGCTCCCCCTAAAACATCGCATTTTCGCGGTCAACACGGCGTACAATGAAATTGGCACCCAGGATACAAACAAAGCCGATAATGTTTTGAAAGAATCCTGCCGCCGTTGCCATCCCAATCGCACCTGCAATAGGTGCCTGCATAACCCTAAATACATAGGTATCAAAAACTTCTGTCACATTTTGTAGCGGCCCCATATTCATAGGAATATTCCAAAACAATCCAAAGTCTGCATTGAAAATGCGCCCCACCGCCATGATAAACAACATAATAATCATAGGCTTGATACTGGGAATCGTAATCGCCCAGACCTGCCGCCATTTAGACGCACCATCGATAGCCGCCGCCTCATATAGCCCCTGATCAATGCCGGTAATCGCAGCAAGATAAATAATGCAGCTAAAGCCCAAACTCTTCCAAAGATGGGAAATCGTAAGGATAACTGGCCATCCTGCTGGGTCCAGATACCAATTGCGCATATGAGAAAGCACCCCAAATGTAGGGTCAAGAAATGCAAATACAAAGTAACTAGCTACAACCCAGCTAATAAAAAAGGGAAAGAACATCAGCGTCTGATAAGTCTTGGCCAAAAACTTGGAACCAATCTCGCTAAGACAAACTGCCAGGGCAATGGAAAGAATCGTAGTAAGGACAATAAATACGGCATTATATGCCAATGTATTGCGAATCATATTCCATGCCCGGTCAGTGGCAAAAATAAATCGAAAATTGTCAAACCCCACAAAGCGGCTGTTAAGGATATTATTAAGAAACGTAGGATTTTGAGGAAAGGGCCGATAATCCTGAAATGCAATAACAAGCCCGCCCATAGGTATGTAACGAAGGACAAGAAGCCAGATTGCTCCAGGGAGCATCATCAAGGTTATAGCAAAGGTCTTTTTATGCTTTGTGATAAATTTAGTCATTGTGACATGGCCCCCTATGAAAAAGCACCATAAAAACAATAAATGCCCACGAACTTCTGTCTACATTGCATTATAGACATAACATATGTTATTGTCAACATAAATGCATGTATTTTTCTGGCGAAGTGCATTTCCTTCTGATATACTAGCTTTGATCAGCTTGAGCGTGATGTTGACGCGTCTTGAAGGGACGAATCTCAATGCGACAAAAGGATATAATCACAGAATCATGGTTTCCCCATGGCAGATTTTCCGATCTCACCATGTACAGATTTGGGCATCATTATTGTAAGTCCGGTCATGTATGTGGACCGGGGATTTGGAATAATTTTTTGTTTCACTATGTAGTTTCAGGGAAAGGGAGATTATTCTCAGCTACAGAGAGTGGGATAATCAATGAATATAGCCTGGAACCCGGCCAAGGTTTTACTTTTTGGCCGGGGCAGCTTAATACATTCATAGCTGACCATGATGACCCATGGGAGTATTTAAGTGTAGAGTTTAACGGATTGCGCGCAAAGGAAGCCCTAATCCAAGCGGGCTTGCTATATGACAGTCCTATTTACACCTCCGACAATCCTCAGGAGCACGCATTAATGGTTAGGGAATTAGAATTTATTAATAAAAATGCAAGTCGTCCCCCAATGGAGCTAATCGGGCATCTATATGGCTTTGTAAGTGCTCTGGTACATTCATCTTCAAAACGCAACCTAGCAGACAAGGACAGTCATCAGGATTTATATGTACAAAAAGCATTGGATTATATAGAAAAATACTATCATAGAGATTTGACAATACAAGAAATCGCGGATTTTTGCGGTGTCCACCGCAGTTATCTCCATAGGATTTTTATCGACTGCCTAAATACCTCACCACAGCAATTCCTAATAAGCTTCAGGATACGCAAAGCCTGCGAGCTACTTATAACAACAGATTATTCTATAAATAAAATCAGTGCCTTGGTAGGGTATACCAACCCGCTTAATTTCTCCAGGATTTTCAAACAAGAGAGAAAAAAGTCCCCACGAGAGTGGAGGAAGACTCAAGGGTAAATGAATAAAAAAAGAGCTGCCCTGTAAAGGGACAGCCCCTTTGTATAATGTTTCATGGATACATTTGAGTTATGCGTTAATACGAAGCTCGGTCACTCATAAATAAATAATGAAATGCACCCCATTGCCCGCCTGCATGAGTGCCTGCTCCTATAAACCTATGCTCTGGTGATAACATGAAATTTCTATGGCCAGCAGAATTCCACCATGCATCAACTAAACTTTGGGGTGTATGCCTACCAGCCGCTGAGTTACCACCATTCCAACGCAATCGTCCGCCAAAAGCTAGTGCAACATTAAAAGATGCGCCATGCCTTGCACCTTCGACCCCATACGGTCCTATATTATGACCGCTCCCAATATTGAGGTTTGCTTGTATTTGCGTGTAGTAACGCGCTGCCATCATCAAGCTATCATCAATTTGCAAAATAGCCAAGTTATTTTCTTCCCTAATTATATTTACTAATCGTACAACCTCTATCTCGAATGCAGCGGGACCACCCATTTCCCAATACTCATCAATCCATGCCTGACGCTCTGCCTCTGTTGCTCGTCTATTAGGCAATACAATCGAAGATTGAGGGAACGGAAATTGATTAGCTGCAGTTGGTGTTGGAGTAGGTGTAGCTGTCGGTGTAGGTAGCGGAGTTACAACCGGGGCCGGTGTCGGCGTTGCTCCTGGCAAAGGTGTTGGCGTTACACCTGGTGGCATTGGGGTCGGAGTTGCTCCCGATATCGGCGTTGGTTCCGGTACAGGTGTTGGAATCGGTGTAGGGGTTGCACCTGGCGGCGGCGGTGTTACAAATATCAGCTCACCATATTCGACCAAGGTATACAGGCGCATCATTGTCACAATGCTTTGCTCCCTGGTATATGTCCCCCCAGGTGAAAACATATTATTACCTATACCACCCATAATACCGGCGGCTTGCACTCTGCCTACCCCATCCCGTGCCCAGGAGGATATCCGGTTATTGTCCGCAAAATTCGGCTGGGCAGGAGGCAGTGGGTATCCAATTGCCTCCATTACACGGGCGACAAGCACCGCAGCTTGCTCACGGGTCAGATTGCCGTATGGGTTAAACCTGTTTCCCCCTACTCCAGATACAATACCAATATAGGCCGCTTTTTCTACATCTATATTGTTTGTGTCATCGAAAAACACCCGACCTCCTATAGGGCCACGCTGGTTTTCGTAAAGGGCTACGGCCAAGGCAGCAAACTCTGCCCGGGTTGTAGTATTTTGGAAGTTGGATTGTAAGCGTACTGGCACTAATCCAAGTTCGATGGCATCGTCTACATCTTCTTCCGCCCAGCGGGAAGGGCTGGCAAAAACCGGTGTCACGACTGCAAAGGCAAGAGCCATTACAAGTAGCAGTGCCATAAATCTCTTCATCTTCATGTTACGCCTCCTTTATATTAAATAATTTTACTGCATTGTTATAAAATACATCATCATATGTCTCGGCAGGCACCAGCTTTTTGCAAAATTCGATATATGCCCCAAGGGGTACCAGTGGCCAGTCCGTGCCGAATAGCACCTTGTCAAATTGATTAAGATATGCAAGACCCTGAGTATAGTGATGCATCACCACTGCCCTACCCTCAGTTGCAGCAATATGAGCCGCATCCCCTGCTTGAAGGCCGGATATATCCAAAAAGATATTGCGATTCTTATATGCAACCTCACAGGCATCCATAATCCACGGGTCACCCATGTGACATAGCATAAAGTTCACATCTCGGAAAGTAACCGCAAGCCTATCCGCCGCCAAAGGATGGGAATACTCCAACAATGCCGTCTCGGCATAAGTATCTCCGGTGTGTATCGCTACAGTAAGACCATATTCGGCCGCCAATTTATACACCGGCGTATATACTGGGTCATTGATATTAAAATGATAATATCCGGCATAAATCTTAAAACCAACAATCCGTGCCTTGACTCTATCCGTTTTCAAAAATTTATCCATTGCGACAACACTTTCATTACTCAAGGTATGGGGATTAACCCCCATACAAACATACATATTGGACGGACAATCCTCATGTATGCCGTGTAGGGGCGAACTGCGTTCGCCTACTCCGCCACCCGCATTCAACTCCCCAGGAGAATGCGCCCACATAAACCCCGGCGCATCCCTATCAGGAAAAACCCCTGGCCGAGTCTCAACAAGCCCCATACAAACAGAGGCCACGATGTTATTCTCTGCCTGCTCATTAAGCAGCCCATTATAAGAAAAATCCACACCCGATTCCTCCGCCGCATAATGAAATGCGGCAATATTTGAGAAATGGGTGTGGGCGTCGATGATTTTCATTTACAGCCTCCATTCAACTTACTCAGCTTTAATATTATTTTGTAGCGAAGAACTTTCTAATGAGTATATCCCTTATCGCTTCCAACTCATCTCTTATCTCCTGATTTATGAGATGCTTCATAAGTCTATATACTTCTAATTGTTTGCGCAACAGCAAGCTGGACGATTGTGTTACGCCTCATATCACATTCACTGAGAATATGGAAATGTGAAATGATATTATGGTTATTTAGTTTGGCTATAACTACTCCACCACATCAAATTGACTATTATACAAATCCGCATAAACCCCACCTTGGGACAGCAAATCCTCATGATTCCCCTGCTCCACAATATCCCCTTCCTTCATAACCAAAATAAGATCCGCACTGCGTATCGTCGATAGTCTATGAGCTATTACAAAGCTGGTGCGGCCTTTCATTAGGTTGTCCATGGCTTTTTGGATATGGACCTCTGTTCGGGTGTCTACATTGGAGGTGGCCTCATCCAATATTAGAATGTCTGGGTTGGCCAAAATTGTACGGGCTATGGTCAAGAGCTGCTTTTGCCCTGCGGATATATTGTCCGCTTCTTCGTTTATGGTCATCTGATAGCCGTCTGGGAGGGCCCGCACAAAATGATGCGCCTGGGCTGCTCTTGCGGCTTGTTTCACTTCGTCCTCTGTGGCGTCTAGGCGGCCATAGCGGATATTTTCTTCTATTGTACCATTAAAGAGCCATGTGTCTTGGAGCACCATTCCAAAATGGGATCTGAGGCCGTCTCTTGTATAGTGGCTGATATCCACTCCATCTACGGATATACTTCCCTGGTTGACATCATAGAAACGCATCAAGAGCTTAACAATCGTGGTCTTACCCGCACCCGTATGCCCTACTATAGCGATTTTCTGACCAGGGTTAACCTCTGCTGTAAAATCCCGGATTACTTGCACTTCCGGGTCGTAGCCAAAGAACACATGGTCAAAACGCACATGGCCTTGGATATGCTTAGGGGTAACAGGATTGGGGTGCTCTGGGGATTCCTCTTCTTCGTTTAGGAACGCGAAAACCCGCTCGGCAGCGGCGGCGGTTGATTGCAGAATATTGGCAACACCGGATAGCTGAGCCACAGGCTGGCCAAAACGGCGGCTGTACTGGATAAAGGCTTGGATTCCCCCAAGAGAAATCCGTCCCCGCACAGCCAAAGCACCGCCTACAACCACAATACCCACATATCCCAAATTAGAAATAAATCCGATTATAGGCATCATCATCCCGGATAGGAAATTAGCCTTCCAGCCTGATTGATACAACTCCTTATTGTGACTGTCAAAAGCCTCGACGGAGGATTTCTCACCGTTAAACGCCTTGACCACGGCATGACTGGTGAACATTTCTTCTATATGGCCATTAAGGTCACCGAGACTCTTTTGCTGAATCTTGAAATATTTTTGTGACTTCTTAACAATAATGGTCATTGCCACAGCTGACAATGGCAATATCCCCATTGCCACAAGGGTAAGCAGGGGACTAATCAGCAGCATCATTACAATTATGCCTATTACCTGGGTTGTGCTCATAACCATTGTGCCAAGGCCCTGGTTGAGGGTATTGCTGATGGTATCCACATCATTGGAAATACGGGAAAGCACATCCCCATGGGTATTTTTATCAAAATATTTGAAAGGCAGTTTATGGATTTTTTCGCTCATCTCGTTACGCAGGCGGTAGGTGATACGGGCAGAAATTCCCGCCATTACAAACCCGGCGATATAGTCAAAGACGATGCTCACAACCTGGATGATAATAAGAATCAGCATAATCTGTGCTATACGGCCAAAGTCTATGCCCCCGATTCCCTCGATTTGGAGCATGAATCCAGTAAACACCTCGTCTGTAGCCGCTCCCAGGATATATGGGCCGATTACAAACAACAGTGTAGAGACTATGGCCACAAAGGCAATAAGAATCATTACCGGCTTCTCAGCACCTAGGTATGTGATAAGCCGTCGCATACTGCCTTTGAAGTCTTTGGCCTTTTCCGCAGGCATACCATGGCCGCGCCTAAAGCCCATGCCTCCACCGCTCTGATGGCGTTTTTCTTCTTGCTTCTTATTAGAATCAGACATTTAACACCTCATCTAAATGGGGCTCCGCCCCAACCCCCGCCACTACGCAGGGCATAGCCCCGCTCCGCTTCCTCGTTTCACTACGGGGCGCACTTTGTGCGATTTGGAACAGACAGATTTTTTCTACTGAGATAAATTTTTGACCATCAAAGGTCAGCTTTGCTACCCATGGCATGGGCATTGCCTGCCATTCTTCGAATGTGAAAGACACATCGTAGAAGAAGATGATTGAACCCAAAGCTGTACCATGGGTGCCCACTACCAAGTTTTTACCGTCATATCGGGTCAACACATCTGTCAATGCAGCGATATTTCGGGTCTGCACTTCCAAATAGCTCTCACCATCAGGTAGCTTGTATGTGTGGTCTGCCCATTGGTTTTTGGCAAATGTCCTAAACTCATCTTCGCCAATCCACTCGTTGCTGATTTTCCGCTCCCGGAAATCTTCGATTACCTCAACGGTCAACCCTACGGATTTGGCAAAGTCAACAACTGTGTCGTATGAACGCTTGAATGGGCTGGAGAGCACCGCATCTATATTCTTATCTTGTAAATATGCCGTAACCATGGCCACATCCTGCTGGCCTTTTGGGGTCAGGGGGTAAGTGGCATCTGTGCCATGGGTGCGGTCTGGAGTTGCATGGCGTACAAAATATATATTGGTCATAGGATTCTCCTGAGTTTTGTCATTTTTGCCAACTGCGCTCTTGTTGTCCTTGCAGACTGCGCTCATATCGTTTTTTAAGGCAGTTTTGTTATTTTGGGTAAAGGCTTTAACCCTACACTGTCCCCTGACTGGACGCTATTTCGTGGTAGGCCGGGCAGTTTACGAGCAGTTCCTCATGAGTCCCACGCCCTACTATCTGCCCTTCATCCAATACCAAAATCTGCTCAGCGTTCATTATCGTGCCTACCCGCTGAGCAATTACTATCACCGTTGCATCGGCAGTATGCTCTTTAAGAGCTTTGCGTAGCGTTACATCGGTTTTAAAGTCCAGCGCTGAGAAACTATCATCAAAGACCAAAATCTCCGGGTTTTTCGCAAGGGCCCTTGCAATGGAAAGCCGCTGCCTTTGGCCGCCGGATACATTGGTACCCCCTTGAGCGATTTCGGACTCGTATTTTTCTTCTTTTTCTTCTATAAATTCCAAGGCTTGAGCAACTGATGCCGCTGTTTCAATTTCCTCATCAGTGGCGTCAGGCATTCCGTACCGGATATTTGAAGCAATTGTGCCCCCCAGTAGCTGTCCCTTTTGGGGTACGTAGCCGATTTTTCCTCGCAAATCTTCCTGCCTTACACGGCGGATATCTGTTCCGTCCACCAAAATCTGCCCCTCGGTTACATCGTAGAACCTGAGCAGTAAGTTGGCAACGGTGGATTTACCCGAGCCTGTGGCACCGATTATGGCTGTTGTCTGGCCGGGATGCGCTATAAAGCTAATCCCTGATATTACATCTGTTTCCGCACCGGGATATCTAAAGCTTACTTTTTCAAAATCTACTTTGCCGGGATTTTGACCGGGGAAGTCTTCAGGATTACTAGGGTCTGTAATAGTCAGCTCCGTATCCAGCACTTCGGCAATACGAGCGGCTGACACCAAGGCCCGAGGCACCATGAATATCATAAATGACATCATCATAAAGGCGATAATGACCTGCATTGCATACTGCATAAAAGCCATCATGTCCCCAACAGGCAGGCCTGACGCGGCAACATGGTCCGCCCCCACCCATATAACCAAAATCTGTGTGCCGCCCATTACAAATGTAATCAGCGGCCCTGCAAATGCCATTACTCGCCCGATAAACAGTCCTGTATCCCGCAAATCAGTATTAATTTTATCAAAACGGGTCTTCTCATGACGCTGAGTACCAAAAGCCCGGATTACCATCAACCCATGTAATATTTCCCGCGCAATTTTATTAAGCCTGTCTACCATTTCTTGTAATATTTTGAACTTACTCATAAGTATGGAAATAAGTATCGCAATAAAACCCATCAACACAATTACCGCAAGGGCAATAATCCAACTCATGCTCACAGAGCGGCTAAGTGCCATAATAATCCCGCCGATACCCATAAGTGGCGCGTAAAGGAGTAGCCGAGCCGTAACATTGGCCAAGTTTTGAACCTGGGCCACATCGTTGGTGCAACGGGTTATAAGAGATGCGGAGGAAAATTTATCAAACTCCCCCTGAGAGAAATTCTCCACCTTGGAAAACAAATCCCGCCGCATATCCCGAGCTGCCCCGGCGGAAATCCGCGGGGCAATATACGCCGCTGTAATAGACGCGCCGCCGGCAAGGAGAGCGATGAGCAACATAAAGCCCCCTGTGCGCAAGATAAAGGCAGTCTGATAAACACCTTCGTCAATACCGGGGACAATGCCGTTGTTGACGATATCCGCCATCAATGTCGGAAGAAAAAGCTCAGCCATTGCCTGCCCCAGTAGCAAAAACACCATGACAATCAGCATGGGCCAATACGGTTTCAGATATTTAATAATTTTCGTCATTAACAGTCCTCCAACATCAATCCTACGGGGCAATGATCCGACCCAAATACTTGAGGGTGAATCGTAGCTTCTTTTATCTTAGAACCCAAGGATTCCGACACAAGAAAATAGTCAATACGCCAGCCAACATTCCGGTCCCTGGCTTGTCCCATATAGGACCACCAGGAATAAGCCTCTTTTTTATCCGGATACAAATGACGAAAAGTATCAATATAGCCGGAAGCAAGGAGCTCAGTCATTTTGGCTCGCTCCTCCGGGGTAAATCCTGCGTTTTTCACATTGGGTTTGGGATGAGTCAAATCGATTTCCTTATGAGCCACATTCAAATCCCCACAAACCACCACAGGCTTAGGAAAAGCGTTTAAGTATGAACGAAAAGCATCTTCCCATTCCATACGATACGGCAGGCGCAGCAGGCCCCGCTGGGAATTGGGAGTATATACATTTATATAGAAGAACTTATCAAGTTCCAAAGCAATAATCCGGCCCTCTTTGTCATGCTCAGGGATGCCCATACCATAGGTCACAGTCAGGGGCTCCTTCTTTGTGAGCACCAAGGTACCGGAGTAACCCTTTTTCTCTGCAGAATTCCAATACTGCAGATATCCGGGAAAACTATAATCCGCCTGGTCAGGATGCATCTTGGTTTCTTGCAGTCCAATGATGTCAAAATCATTGTCAAGAAAGTTCATAAAACCCTTGCCCATGCAAGCCCGCAGGCCGTTAACATTCCAAGAAGCCATAGAAAGACTCAAAATATCATCCCCTTTACTTAAGTAGGGGCTCTGCCCCCACCCTACGCCGCGATGGTGGGCAAAGCCCGCCCTCGCTTCGCTATGGGCCGCACTTCACGCGGGTAAAAACCCAGAGAAGTATACCAGAAAGAAAAGATGATGCAAAACATAAGTCCTTTGTAAGAATTGCACAAAAATCCGTATGGTGCCATACGGTCTTTTTCTGCAATAAATTATGAACCCACACAATTCATCCTTTCCAAATCCTCAAGTCTATGATATAATCATACAGGAGGTGTTTGAAATGAGCACAAAATATATACCTTTGGACAAACGATCCAAAGTCAAGCAAAAGGAGTTCCATTCCAAGCAGCGCAAAAGCTGGGGAGAAATCAACCCCATTACCAGAAAGACCCAAAATAAGAAGCTGTACAATCGCAAAAAATCCGAATGGAGGCGTCAGAGCGACCCGTCAGTCGGATTTTTTATATTTAAAGGAGACTTCCATGGAAACCCTATACCTAGACCATGACAAAAACACAGTAGTTATCCTAGACCAAAACCTCCTCCCCCAAAAAATCGAATACCTCCCCCTAACCGACATACACCAAGTCTGGGCTGCAATCAGAGAGCTCAAAGTACGAGGCGCACCGGCAATCGGCGTCGTGGCAGCCATGGGCCTATATATCGAAATGAAAAACACCTCGTCCCAGGACTCATTCGAAGAAAAATTCAATGCCGCATGTAAATATCTATCCACTTCCCGCCCCACAGCGGTTAACCTAGACTGGGCACTGGCCCAAATGACCGAAGTCTATGAAGCCAACAAAACAAAGCCCATCCCGGAAATAATAACCGCCCTGGGAGACGCCGCCGACAAAATAGCCGCAGACGATACCAATATCTGCCGCCGCATAGGCCAACACGGCGCAACCCTCTTGAAGGAAGGCATGGGCATACTAACCCACTGCAACGCCGGGGCATTGGCCGCAACCAAGTATGGCACAGCCCTGGCACCGATTTACATCGCCAAAGAGCAAGGCCTTAACCTCCGTGTCTATGCGGACGAAACCAGACCTGTACTGCAAGGGGCAAGACTCACAGCCTTCGAATTGCACCAAGCCAGCATTGACACGACCCTAATCTGCGACAATATGGCCGCCACCGTAATGGCCAAGGGGCTGGTTGACGTTGTATTCGTAGGCTGCGACAGGGTTGCCGCAAATGGCGACACCGCCAATAAAATCGGCACCTACGGCGTGGCAGTACTGGCAAAAAACTTCGGCATACCCTTCTATGTATGCGCCCCCCTCTCCACTATTGATATGGCAACAGCCACCGGGGACGACATAGTAATAGAAGAAAGGGACCCCGCCGAGGTCACAGACCTTTGGTATCGTGAGCCCATGGCCCCAAAAGGAGTGAAAGTTTTCAACCCAGCCTTCGATGTAACACCGGCAAATTTCATTTCAGGCTATATAACAGAAAATGGCATAATACTCCCACCCTTCAGTTTATAGGAACCCCAGTAATCAAAGGCTTCCTGGCCTTTTACACATAGATGCCCGTCCGCAAAATTGGAAATTAATGGCGAAAAATACCCCTCGCAATATTAATTTGCGGTAAAAAAACATTGCATAATTGTTACGAGAATGTTACAATTCACCAAAGAAGCTTGTTGGAAAATAATAGATATAATTCCACAAGCGGAAAATACGCTGCTTTTGCTTGAGTTGCGCAAGGGTAGCACCCACTAAAACGGAGGTTAGAATGAAAATGTTTAAGAAGACGTTAAGGACCGTAGTCTGGGTCGTGGTCTTCCTGGCTTTTACCATTGCAATACCCCCGGCAACACACCTGTTTTTTGCAGGGGACTCACAGCTCATGAGTGTAATGGTATATGATTCAGGGGAAGTCCACAGGCACCGCACCGGCTCCGCCACCGTCTCCGATTTGCTAGGCGAGCTAGGGATACCCTTAGGGGAGCTAGACCGCACCAACCACGCCACCCACGCCCCCATCTGGGATGGCATGAATCTCATAATCTTTAGGGAGCTAGTACATGGGGTAAGAATCGACGGGGACTTCATAGGTGCCCAGCTGATTCTACCAGGCTCAACCGTAGGCCAAGTATTAGTGCAGCACCAACTAGAGAGCGACATGATGCTACTATACGGGGGAGACCTGGCACGATATGTAGAAAACGGCGAGATACTGGACTTCTACACTTGGGACAGCCGCTTCTACACAAATATCGAAGTAATACCCTATGATGTCATCGAAAACCACACAGGCAATGTAAGAACCGGCCGGAGCCACATCCGCCAGGAAGGTGTCCCCGGAGAGCATGAAGTAACCAGCGCGATAATAATAATCGGGGGCGAAGAACAAAACCGGGAAGTAGTAGGCTCACACATAACATCCGAGCCCATCTGCGAAATTATCGACATCGGCACAGGCAACATGGGAGCACTGATAGATGTCAACGCCGAGGATTTCCACTACGTAAGACGCCTAAGAATGGAAGCAACAGCCTACACAGCAGGATTTAGCTGTACAGGCAAGCATCCATGGGATCCATGGTGGGGCATCACTGCCTCAGGCAGAAGAGTAGAGCACGGAATCGTAGCGGTAGACCGCAGTGTAATCCCTCTGGGTACATGGTTATATGTAGAAGGCTACGGACTAGCCCTGGCAGCCGATGTAGGCGGAGCAATCAGAGGCTACAAAATCGACTTGTTTATGCATTGTATCAATGACGCAAGACGATTCGGACGTAGGCATATCAATGTTTGGATTTTGGAATAAAGGTTAGTATTAAACAGGGCTGTTCACAACCCCACGCACCAACAAAAAGGGCTAAGCCGATGCGATTGCATTGAGCATAGCCCTTTTTGTATGCGTGGGGTTGTTTCAGATAAGGCGGACAGCTCCCCTATTTATTTCTTTGTATAGTGAAATCAATGAGAAACGGTCTCGCCCGAGCAGCACCCTGAAACGCCGAAATAAGCGTTTAGGGCGATTTCGCCGCGACAGGCGAGACCGCTTTCGAATTATTTCACTATAAAGCTGTTTATATTACCCATGAAACCGCTTTTTTAACAAATGGAAAATCAAAAGCCAAATAAGCACATCATAGGTGTCATCCCTAGGCATTGGTTCTGCCATCTGAATTAAAGTGGGCACCGATTCTTGATCAAACTCAAACACAGCCTCCTGCTCCATAAATTCTGCAAAAACCATAGCCGCCTGGCCCTGGGTCAGTAAGTTCCGCATGGATACAATGAGATTCCACGTCATCTGATTTGCAATCCCTGATGCTGTCATTCCAAATATCCTTTGGAACTCCATTATTGCACCCTGAGTTATCGAGCCAAAGGTACCGTCAACATTAAGGCGTGTAATCGAGGGATAGAAGGGTATTAAGTCATTGAGCTGCGACTGCAATGTCCGTACATCCTCACCTCGTGAGCCTACCTCTAAAGTGCCAGGGAATCGCGGTGCCGTTACATTTGGCAGCGTCGCATTAACATCCACGATTCGAGCCCAGGTCAAAGGCCCTATTATCCCATCAGGGTTGAGCCCGAAAAAGGTCTGGAAGGCTCGCACCGAAGCCTCTGTTAAGGGCCCAAAAATTCCATCCTCATTAAGCGGCGCAATCACAGGAAACACCCGGCCGATATTATTAAGCATCTGCTGCATCAACCGCACATTCTCCCCTCGTGACCCTACCCGAATCAACGTGCCAGGGTATGGCGGCCTAGTTGGAGGAGGCGGTGGAGGGGGAGGAGGTGGTGGTGGGGGAGCACTACCTCCCTGCAATAGGTTACATTGCTCCACAATGCTATACCAAGTATCATGTCCAATTATTCCATCAACAGTCAGCCCAAACAACCGCTGGAATTCCCGCACTGCAGCCTGAGTCCTAGGCCCAAAAATCCCATCAACCACGAGAGTCTCAATAGAAGGATTGGCTTGGCCGACGCAATTGAGCCGCTGCTGCATTGTACTTACATTATCCCCTCGAGCCCCGACTTGAATAGGCGTCCCCGGAAATGGAGGTATATTTGGGTCAGGGGGAGGTATGGGTACGGTTCCTCTTATTCTTCTGTAAGCCTCGTACAAGCGGGTCCATGTTAATGGACCAACGACTCCGTCAGTGTTGAGGCCAAACCGCCGCTGAAACTCAATAACCGCAAGCCGAGTGTCAGCCCTAAACACTCCATCCTGGACAACAAAGGGGATTTCATCATAAAACTCGGCGATGAAATTCAACAGGAATTGCAGCTCTACAACGGCTTCGTTACGAGCACCCTCCCGGATTATAACCGTGGGCGGAGTATTACCTATACTATAACGTTGGCCTTCACTGTCCAACTCGGCCATCCGACGTGCAGCTACATATACCCGCGTTATCTCATACCAAGTCAAAGGCCCGATTACCCCATCAGGATTCAGGTTAAACAGCCGCTGAAAAGCAATTACAGTAGCACGAGTATCCGGCCCAAAGAAGCCATTGGGGTTTTGAATAGCCGGAATCCACCAGTTCCCCGAAATCCGATTGAGATACAACTGCATCCTCCGTACATTATCCCCTGAAGACCCTTCACGCAGTGCCGTCCCCGGGTAAGCACCTGGGTTGCGTGGCCCAAAGTTGGTAGACATTACAATGTTTACATCCGACGGATAATAATGCCGCAGGATTTCCAATGCAGAATAGCCTCTAAGTGCCAATGCTTGAGAGCCATGTTGAGACATACCAGGGCAAGTTGATGTCGTTCCGTTGCAATACTGGGTAAAGTAAGGTTCCAACCGTCCCGGCCTTCTTACAAACCGGTTAAAGATACCATCCACAATAAGGGCTACATTTTGGAATATCTCCCGGCCATAGATGAATTTTTGGTCAAATTGGGTGTTGTTTGTGATATCGAATGCACGGCCCCTACTACGGTACCAATGGGTAAACAACCGGTTGAGGGCAAATGAAATCTGGGCATACACATTAGCTTCAATGGCGACAGGATGCCAGAAAGGATAAATTTCTGAGCAGGCGACGTTGACTATATAGTCGCGGAAACGCACACGGACATTGCGGGCATTAGCATTGGGGGAGCCAAGGTGTACCGTAATAAATTCTGGGATTACAACTTCGTTGGCTAGGGGTACATCGTCAGGTACCGGTGCGTCTGAGGGGCGGAAAGTTTGTACATATTCGTCAATATTAATGGGTTCTGGGTTAAACACTGGGATAACTTCCCTCGGTGCGATTGGCTCCATCTTTGTAACATCCATCGGGCCTTCGTATTCATACTCATAATCATGTTCTGGCGGGGGGCGATCTTCGTCTACCCCATGTTCCGGTGAGACATCGATTTCTTCTTCCTCTGGTTCCCCTGATACAAGAGGCTCTAAGTGTACATTTAAAATCGAGGTAATTTCATCAAAAATCTGTACTCCGTAAACATTAACGCCCATGTAACCATGGGCTTTGAGCACTGACACATCTACGGTGGTAAAGTATGATTTTTGTTTAAGGCCGCATTCTCCTTCCAAGTCCGGGCACTCAAATTCCACCATGGGGGTTATGCCATTTTCATCTGTCTCCAATGTAAATAGAATTTCGCCATTTCTCTTAATGAGTACAGTAGTAGGATCGCCATGTACAGCGTAGTCGCCAGCGTGAAGCTGGACTTTAAGAAAGCCTCTTCCCATATCATCACCTTTGCGCAAAATGTACTAGTGATATTATATTGATGAGGTTGGAAGATGTTACGGAATAAACACTGTGCAAGGAAAAGTAAAAAATATCATGAACAATATTTTATCCTGCCTTATATTAATGGCGGATTGAGGTGAGCGAATAAATGGAAACAATCGATAACATTCAAAAATCCATCGACTATATGGAGGAAAATATAGTTGACGAGTTGGAAGTGGAAACGATTGCACGTCAGGCATGCATGTCCGTTTCGCATTTTCAGCGGATGTTTTTAGCGGTGTGCGGGGTTTCTGTTGGTGACTATATAAGAAATCGAAGACTCGCCCTTGCCGGAGGGGAAGTAGTAGCCACAAAAGTGAAGATTATTGATATCGCAAATAAGTATGGCTATGACTCTCCAGAAGGGTTTTCCAGGGCTTTTAGGCGTTTCCATAATACATCACCAAGCACAGCGCGCAGCCATGGTGATGTAAATACGTTTGCTAAAATCTCGCTTTTGTCCATGTTGAGAAAGGAGGATGATATGGAAGATAATAATAACACGAAAGACCTATCTTGCTCATTTTGCAAGAAACATCAAGACGAAGTGCAGTTTCTCGTTACAGATAAGAAGATCTGTATTTGCGAGGAATGTATTGTCATATGTAGCAATCTCATCGAAGTAGAAATGAGCAAGGCTAAACCTGGATAGAAGGCAATAGACCTCTTCCAAAATAGAGGCTGTCACGCTAAGGAGCAATACAAAAGCCCGCCATCCCGGGCTTGACCCGGGGTCCCCCTAGTCTTTCGACAAATGTTATGGGATCTCGCGTCAAGCGCGGGACACGTCAGTCTAATTCTAGAACATGCCAAGCCAAGACCACCCCGGCACTTCGCGCCACCCCTCCGCAGGAGGGTAATTAAATACTATACGTATAAAAATTCCCCTCTGGGGAGGGGAAAG
>WQVF01000054.1 GCA_009781725.1 Defluviitaleaceae bacterium | reverse complement strand
TGCGTTGAGCAACGGGTATCAAAGAGAGTTCATCAATGAGCTTTTGTTGCTGCTTGCAAATTTTAAGCATAAGCAAGCATATGCATGCGAAGCTATATGCGGCTATATTGCACTTGTCCAAGACGATAAGAAAGCTTCGATGGCAAAATTTTTGGTAGATAACGTTTACTATAATTCATTCCAACTTCTTAAAGACAAAATACTTGGATTAGTTGCAGAGAGTGAAGATTCTTTCGCCCCTTATGATAAGCTATTGCTGATGGTAAATGGGTTTTTCAAAATAAGCGAAACCGATATTAGTAATATCAAGGGCGAGGTAATCAACATTTCTCAAAAGCAATCTAATGGGTTGCAGATGTCTCCCGACTATGATAAGGCGTACATTGAATTATCTTTGGTGCTGATTCTTCTCGGTAAAATTGAAGATATTTCGTTCTTGGAGGCAGCAAGAGAGAAATACCCTTTCCTAAACTGCGTACTTCAACCAGAAAGTTTCGATATTGCCACTATCAACTTCAAGAATAGTCTTTGGAGGGACCTCTTCGAGAATGCCGAGTACAGAGAAAAGTTGTTATCTGTTAATGATAACAAGGAAAAAATTAAAGAGTCTCTTGTCCGAACGCTAACTAACGGAAATGCAGGACCCGCAGAAAATCAAATATTTTTCAGACACTTTTGGAGATGACGGTACGAGGTTGTAAAGGTAATTATCTTCGTGAGTACATTTTGAGTACAAAAATCTCCGCAACCACAAAAAACAGCGATAAAAAAGAAATATGGTAACAATAAATCCCATGAAAACAGCCAAAACACACAAGCTAAAAGCACTAAGAGTGGAGTGGGAGCAGATAAACCTGTGCAAAGAATGTTGATTTTACTGAATTTGTAGCCTGTCAATAACTGCCGTGGCAACATTTTGGCAATGACATGAATGTTTGGAATAATGAGAAATGTGTGCGGATAACATCTATTGCGCTACGGGGAGGATAATTGATGCAAATGAATTTTGAGCAATTGGCAAAATCAACATTGAGAATTGCTTGTGGCAATGAAAGTGGTTCAGGATTCCATTTTATTGACGAAAAAACAATTATTACAAATTACCATGTAATCGAAAACCATATTACAAACCACGCACCAGTAATTGCATTTACTGAATGCAAAACAGAAATAAACTTAAAATTAATCGCTCATTCAGATAAGAAAAGCTATGATTTTGCTATTTTTGAAGCGGTAACGCCAATCCCCGTAGGAAGAACTGTGCTTATGCCTAAAATTTCTGATAGTGTGGACAGGGGTACAGAAATATGTTTTGCTGGATTCCCTCATGGTATAGATGATTTGTTGGTACATAAAGCATATGTATCGGGGCCTTATAATAGCGTTGGATTTTATATTGACGGATCGGTAAATGGTGGCAATTCAGGCGGACCGATTATAGATATGTTCGATGGAAAAGTAATAGGAATAGTAACTCAACGGAGGTTTTTAGGTGGTCATGCACTCGATAATATAAGTAATCGAGCCGAGGATTTATCTAAATATTGCCAGTCACTTAATAAAGGCAGCGTATCAATAATGGGAATAGATTTTAGACAATTTGCAGGTGTAATGGCTGAGTCTTTCGTTATTTCTAGTAAAATTGTAACTGCCAACTCTAACGTAGGAATTGGAATCGGATTCCATATAAAATTCGTTGAAGATGAAATCAAGAAAATAAAATGGTGTAACGGCGCATAACCTTTGTTGATGAATATGAAACGAATGAATGGCAACAATATGGCAACAAAAAGTCAGATAGCCCATGCGCTATGGATAATATAAGCAATAGGAATACCACTAACCATATCCTCTAAACAAAATTGTTTAGATTAAGGTTTGCGGTGTCGAGTGAGAGTGATATGAAAAAACCAACACGTTCGAAAGCGTTGAAGGCAATTGCAATCGCGCTGATGATTACCGCAGCAATAATTCTAGTATCTGAGTGGCGAGCCGGGCACAACCCCACCGTCATTCAGGGCTGGCCAATAGATGTTCATATAACTAACCCCGGCGGGGGTTTTATCATGCAACGCAATACATATGGTAGAAATTTATATTACACCAATGCCCACCGTGTATATCGATACGAAGCAAGCGAATGGACGCTGGTATATACCAGTCATGGGAATCATGTCCGCCTCATTAGGCCCAACACAATAAGAGGCGATTGGGCCGAGTGGAACTCCCTTTCGAAACCGGAAGGACAATATCGCTTTGCAAGAGATTATTTTCTAACCTCATGTGCAACAATAGTATATAAAACCCTATATGCATACTTCGAGCTATTATGCTGGCAGGCCTGGTCAGACCAACTAAGGTATTACCACTTACAAGGCGGCGTATCTCCATGGCGGGAAGACTATGTAGCATTTGTAATAGCGGGGGCATCAAGCCGTGGGATTGTACCGGCAGGCAGGGTACAAGTAAGCCGTACAGCCATTGCTTTTACATCCCGCAATAGGTCACTTAGGTATTTTAGCCATGGTGACGTGTGGGAGCTGGCTCATTATGTAGACGGTGCTTGGCAGCCGGTCCCTTATACCCCAAGCGATACCCTTAGGCTATCCCTTGGAGGTGGGCTTGGAGTCATACCTCGTTTTTGGTGGCTGGATATGATACAGCTTCATTTTATGCATGGGGAGCTTCCTCCAGGCCGATATATGTTTATTCGCCGTCATTCCCGTAGCCTTGATGATAATGAAGGGCGATATTTTGACTACGAGTACATGATGTTCGAGTTTGTGATATGTGAAAATACCCCGGTATACCTGCCGGAACATGCAGGGATGCGGGCTCTTGCATCGGCTATACTGCCTGGTATTGTCGTCCGTGTCGGGGTTTTTATTGCGGTTGCCAAGCTACTGGGGCTTATCAGACGATTGTTAAGGACACGAGCTCAAACAAGACATATATAGCGAACGACTTTCGAAATCGTGATTGCGCGTCGGGCAAAATCAGCCCAAAACGCTAAGTTCGCGTTTTGGGCAGCCCTCCTTCAATCACGTTTCTCAATGTCGTTCGCTACTGCGGCCATGTTTGTCATGATAAACTAACAAAAAACCAGAAAGGTTGATAACAAATGAGTCAAGAGATTGTCAAAAGAGCAAGTGAGCTAATCAACTCAAAATCAGAGTATAAAGCCGGTGGTATGGAGGGCTACGCCGCCCTTTCCCTTATTGATGATAATGGATACCCATCTGCCACTACTTTTTGCATTACAAGAGCCGATGGTATCAAATGGCTGACATTTAATACGGCTACTGACAGAGAATATGCAAAGCGAATCAGTAAAAATAATAAAGCCTGTGTATGTATCAACTCCAGCGAATATACGATAAATCTTGTAGGTACAGCTGAGGCATTAACCGACATGGAAACAAGAAAAGAAAATTGGCTTCCGATGTTTGAGGATGGTGTACATTGGAGCGGGCCGGATGACCCGACTTTATTGATTATACACTTTACAACTCAACGCTACACCATAACTTTCGCAGATGATGGTAGCTATGCAGCAGGAAATATAGAGTAAGCATTTCGCAAATACAATTATTTTGCAAAAAAATGGAGCTGTCACACTAAGACGTAATGAAAAGCCCGTCACCCCGGGCTTGACCCGGGGTCCCCATAGTCTTTCGACAATGGTTATGGGATTCCGGATTAAATCCGGGATGGCGAGCCTTGAGATTGCGACATTTTAAACGTGACAGCCCATTTTTTATGCACAAATATAGTGAAATCAATGAGAAACGGTCTCGCCCGAGCGGCACCCTGAAACGCCGAAATAAGGCGTTTTAGGGCGATTTTGCCGCGACAGGCGAGACCGATTTCGAATTATTTCACTATATCTCGAGTGGGAGTTTAGGATTTACGTTTCATACCGACTCCAATTAAATTCTATCTGCCTATCGCGGCAAAACCGCTTGAAACGCTTGCTTCGCGTTTCAAGCAGCCGCTCTGTCAGACAGGTTTTAATTTGGAATCGGTATCAGGTTTTGTCATTTATGGTAAAGCCGCTCCCATTGCTGCTCGATTTAATCTCATTTTGTCCTTTTATTCATGGAAGTGGGGAGTAGGGAGTGGCATTTTCGTCATTTCCTTGCAATAATCCCAAAGTAGGGTAAAATAAGCGGTGGAGTTATGTTCACCTACCCCTAGCGGGTTAATCTTACCAAAATAAACCTGTCTGCTAGGTATAGCCAAGCCCAGTCTCGACAGATTCAGAAAGGAATGGTTCATCATGGCGCAAACAAGCTATGACAAGACTTTGTTTGACAAGCTGGATGCTCATATCGACAGCTTGCCCACAAAGCAGGGCGCACTTATACCTGTGTTGCACAAAGCACAGGATATCTTCGGATACTTGCCCTTTGAAGTACAAAACCACATCGCTCACAAGTTGGAGATTCCCTCCTCCAAGGTGTATGGTGTGGTTTCTTTTTATTCATTTTTCACCATGACCAAAAAGGGCAAATACCGGGTCAATGTGTGTATGGGTACACCTTGCTTCGTTCGAGGTGCCGATAAGATTCTGGCCAAATTCGAAACTGCTCTAGGGGTAAAATCCGGCACAACCGGTGAAGACGGCGAGTACTCCCTAGACGCTCTGCGCTGTGTAGGTGCCTGTGGCCTTGCCCCTGTTGTTATCGTCAACGGCAAGGTTTATGGCCGCATCGCTGAGGCTGATGTTGACAATGTAATCAAAGACTTTCTTGCGGAGGTGGAACCGGCATGAGAAAAATAAATTCCCGTGAGGACCTTATGGCCCTCAATGCTCAATATCGTGACCATGTATTGATGCGCCTCCTTTCTTATGACTCCCTCAATCGGACAGAAGTCACTGTGACCGTGGGAGAATGCGGCATGACCAACGGCGCAAAGGATACTCTCACAGCTCTATTCAATGAAGTGAATAACGCCAAGGTCGACGATGTTTCTGTTATTGCAGTAGATTGTGCCGATGATTGCGGCAATGAGCCCATTGTTAAAGTGATTTTCCCAGGGAAAGAGCCTTTGGTGTTCAACAATGTAGACTCTGCCAAAGCTAAAGAAATCGCTAAAGAACATCTAATCAAAAAAGGAGGTGTAGCATGAACCCTACCAGATTACAAATACTAATTTGCGCCGGGACGGGCTGTATCTCTTCTGGTTGCTTGGATGTGGAAACCGCTTTCCATGAGAGCCTAGCCAAGCACGGCATTGCCGACGAGGTTGCCATTTTTAAGGTAGGCTGCCTGGGCTTTTGTGAGCAAGGCCCTATCGTAAAAGTGTACCCCGACAATACTTTCTATGTCCGTGTAGAGGGCAAAGATGTTGAAGAAATCGTTACGGAGCATCTGATAAAAGGAAAGACCATTGAGCGTCTGCTATTCAAAGACCCAGAAACCAGCGAGCGTTACTACTATTACAAGGACATGCCCTTCTACAAGAGCCAGCTCCGTGTTGCCCTTAAGCTCTGCGGCATAGTCGACCCCGAGGAAATCAGCGACTATATCGGTGTGGATGGCTATCAGGCCCTAGCCCAATGCCTATTTGATAAGTCTCCCAAGGAAGTAATTGATATTGTAAAAGACGCTGGTATCCGAGGCCGGGGTGGCGCAGGTTTCTCTACCGGTGCCAAATGGGAATTCGCCTATAACGTCAAAGGGGACAAAAAATATGTAGTCTGTAACGCCGACGAAGGCGACCCAGGCGCATTTATGGACCGTTCCATTTTGGAGGGCGACCCCCACTCTGTAATCGAGGCAATGGCTATATGTGCTTATGCCATCGGTGCGGACGAAGGGGTAGTCTATATCCGTGCGGAATATCCTCTGGCCGTTAATCGCTTAAGAATCGCCATTGAGCAAGCCCGTGAGTATGGATTGCTTGGGAAAAATATCTTCGGTACGGATTTCTCCTTTGATATTCATATGGATTTAGGCGCAGGGGCATTCGTCTGCGGCGAAGAAACCGCACTCCTTAACTCAGTAGAAGGAATGCGTGGCGAACCTCGCATCAAACCTCCCTTCCCTGCAATCAAAGGTCTATGGCAAATGCCTACCATTATCAATAATGTGGAAACTTTGGCAAATATCCCACAAATAATCCTTAAGGGTGCCAAATGGTTCCAAGGAATCGGCGCACCAGGGAATACCGGCACCAAGGTTTTTGCCCTTGCGGGTAAAATCAACAATGTAGGCCTTGTGGAAGTGCCCATGGGCATTACCTTCCACGATATTATCTATAAAATCGGCGGCGGCATTCGTAATGGCAAGAAATTCAAAGCCGTTCAAACAGGCGGTCCCTCCGGCGGCCTTATCGCCGGGGATGATATCAATATCGAAGTCACCTTTGAAAATCTGCAAGCCGTAGGCTCAATGATGGGCTCCGGGGGTATGATTGTAATGGACGAAGATGACTGTATGGTCAATATCGCCAAGTTCTACTTGGACTTCACTATGGAAGAATCCTGCGGGAAATGCACCCCTTGCCGCATCGGTACCACCCGTATGTACGAAATCCTGGATAGAATCACAAAGGGCCAGGGTAGAGAGGACGACATCAAGGAGCTTAAGGCCCTTGGGGAAACCATCAAGGAGACATCCTTATGCGGCCTTGGCAAGTCAGCCCCCAACCCGATTCTTTCAACTATAGATATGTTTATGGACGAATATGAAGCCCATATCCGGGACAAAAAATGCCCAGCCGGTGCATGTAAAGACCTGGTGCAATATGTAATCGTACCGGAAAAATGCATAGGCTGTACCATCTGCGCCAGAGTCTGCCCGGTCAACTGTATCCATACAACGGACCAGGTGGTAGGCCGCAACAAGCAGCTCCACGTAATCGACCAAGCAGAATGCGTAAAATGCGGCGCATGTTTGCCAAAATGCCCAACCAAGGCAATTATTACAGAATAACACGAAGAAGGAGTGCGCGGGGGTGGCGAACCCGCCCCCGCTCGATAGGAGAATGTCAATGATTAATATAACATTGAATAACATGAAGCTCCAAGTGGAGCCAGGCACCACAATACTAGAGGCGGCCCGGACCAATGGCATCAATATCCCAACACTTTGCCATATGGACATGGCCAGCATCAAAATGGTCAACAAAGTAGGCACATGCCGTGTCTGCATGGTGGAAGTAGCAGGACGTTATGACCTAATGCCCGCCTGTGCGGTGGAAGTATATGAAGGCATTGTAATTCATACCAACACACCAAGGGCTATAAGAGCCCGTCGCACCATGGTTGAACTATTTTTATCTAACCATCCAAAAGACTGCTTAGTCTGCGAAAGAAACCGCAATTGTGAGCTTCAGACCTTGGCAGCCGACCTCAATATCCGTGACAACAGATACGACGGCAAAATGGTTCATCACGAAAAGGACATCTCCAGCAAATCCATGATAAGAGACGCGGAAAAATGCGTACTTTGCCGCCGCTGCGAAACCATGTGTAACCAAGTACAAACCGTAGGGGTATACTCCGCGGTGCAGCGTGGATTCAAAACCACCATCGGCACTGCCTTCGACAACCCTATGACAGAGACAAGCTGTACCTTCTGCGGCCAATGCGTGTCTGTTTGCCCAACAGGGGCACTTACCCAAACCAGCAATACTGGTGAGGTATGGGATGCCATCAATGATGAGGACAAAGTAGTAATCGTCCAAACCGCTCCGGCCATCCGGGTAGCTCTTGGAGAAGAATTTGGCTTACCGGTAGGCACAAGAGTCACCGGAAAAATGGTCGCCGGCCTACGCCGTATTGGCTTTGACAAAGTCTACGACACTGTTTTCGGCGCGGACCTTTGCATTATGGAAGAAGCGACAGAGCTGCTGGACCGCATCAAAAACGGCGGAACCCTGCCAATGCTAACAAGCTGCTGTCCAGCATGGGTAAAGTTCATCGAGCATCAATTCCCCGAGCTTCTGGACGTACCTTCCACCTGCAAATCCCCCCACCAGATGTTTGGGGTAATAGCCAAGACCTATCTAGCCGAAAAGCTTGGAGTCGACCCTGCCAAAATGGTTGTCGTAAGCATAATGCCCTGCCTTGCCAAGAAATTTGAAGCGGCAAGGGAAGAGCTGTCCTACGGCAACCATTTGGATGTGGATTATGTACTCACCACCAGGGAACTGGCGGCAATGCTAAGAGAAGCCGGTGTAAATTTCAACGCCCTCCCCGACGAGGACTTTGACAAAGTAATGGGCGAATCCACAGGAGCAGGAGTAATCTTCGGCACCACCGGTGGTGTAATAGAAGCCGCTGTGCGTACCGCCACAAGCTGGCTGGGCTGCGAAACCGGCAAAATAGAATACGAAGAACTAAGAGGCGTAGAAGGCATAAGAGAAGCCACAATCAAAGCCGGCGACATCGACCTAAAAATAGGAATAGCCAACGGCCTAGGCAACGCCCGTACGCTGCTGGAAAACATCCGGGATGGCAAGTCTGAATATCACGCAATAGAAATTATGGGCTGCCCAGGAGGATGTGTGGCAGGGGGTGGCCAGCCATTCTACGGTAATGACCGGGATGTAATCGCCAAAAGAGCCGAAGGGCTGTATGGCGAGGATAGGGATAAAACCCTCCGCCGCTCCCATGAGAATGAGGAGATTAAGGCATTGTATAAGGATTTCCTAGGGGAGCCCGGTGGACATAAGGCCCATGAGCTTTTGCATACGACTTATACAAAAAGGCCACGGTTGTAGGAATGTGAAATAATTTGCATTGAGAAGGGCTGTAGTTGACTGCTTAAAGCAGTTGGCTACAGCCCTTTTTCAATATAAGATTCTATCTTGGCATAAAAAAACCTTTTTGTCATATGCGTCGCCTTCACTAATTTGTTCGGCGACAAGCTCGGAATAATAAAAAAGATACCCCGTTTTAATCGAAATCATCAAACTTGGTTTCATTCAAAGCGTTATTCAAGTCCATACCGCCGTACAGGATGCGGATTATTTTCACGATGTTTTCCTTAACAAAATAGAAGCCGCAGTAACTACCGGCAAATATTTGGCGAATACCCCTGCTTTTCCATGGCTCCTCCTGATAAACTGGGTATCTGAAAGGCATTTCTTCAAGGGTGTTAAGTTTGTCTACTACATCAAAAATCATATGCCGTAATCTCTTTCCATATCAGTCACGACATCCTTGAGGCTGCGATGACGTCCGGCGATTGCTGAAGCGTAACCTTTTTCTAATTCGTCATTTAACTGTTCAGTAGTCAGTGCACATATGGAAACAGGTTCGCGTACCGGCAATCGCATTTCAAAAGGTATACCCCTTTGCACAATGATTTGGCGCAAAAACATTCCGATTGCGTTTGACATTGGGATGCCCAATTGGATTAAAACTTGCTCGGCTTGCTCTTTTATTTCTGGCTCTACACGCGCAAATACGTTTGATGTTTTTTGCATAAACTCACTCCCAATAATAAATTAATCTTGCTAATATTCTATGGGATTGCATTGCGATATGCAAGCATCAAGGTGTTACAATGTTATACCGAGGTTATCACCTGTAAATATAATGATACCCGCTTTCGCGGGCAACATTCGGGCTAGCGGATTCCTCGGGATAAAACCCTGCTCCGCTCCCATGAGAATGAGGAGATTAAGGCATTGTATAAGGATTTCCTAGGAGAGCCCGGTGGGCATAGGCCCATGAGCTCTTGCATACGACTTATACAAAGAGGCCACGTAGGAATACGGTAATTTAAAGGGACTACAGCCCATTGCCTTTGCAATAATCTGTAGTCCCTTTTTTATAGTTTTTTAGGTAGAAACTAATTAAGCATGTAAAACAATCTCAACATAGTAAGAATGGACTGCTCTCGGGTAAAAGTCCCTGTTGGGTTAAATCTGCTACCTCCAACACCTTCCATAATCCCGGCTGCCTGCACTTGTCCGGCTTGTTCTCTTGCCCACGAAGCGATTTCTGCATTGTCAACGAAAGCTGAGGTAGCGGCTTGCAAGGGTTGATTAAGAACTGCTGCCAAACGCACAATTATTACCGCTGCCTGCTGACGGTTAAACTGCATGTTAGGGGAAAAATTATTGCTGCCTGTGCCGGCTATTATGCCAAGATACGCTGCTTTTTCTATATTGACATCCGTTGTGTCATTGAAGGTGACTCGCCCTGTGATTTCGGTGCCAGTAATGGTTTCATATAGTAGTACAGCTATAGCAGTAAACTCTGCACGGGTTGTGTTGTTGCGGTAGTTATTCTGCATAGCTTGTGGGACGATGCTCAATGCAACCGCTTCAGCTATACCGTCCTGTGCCCAAGAGCTGGCGGTGTCCAGGTTGGGGGCAGGAATAGGAGAATATGCAACAACCGCTTCTTCTGGATGGAGGCTCCAGGTTTGGGTCCAAAAGCGCATAACATTGCCATCCACATCAACCGGTCGTAATATCATAGGAATCTTTTCAGAATCGAAAATAAACCCATCTGCTTGAACGAGCCTAAGTGCTACTGTTTCTACCTCGGCATCCATCGGCAATGGTATTTCAATACTCACAGATGACCAATACCCTATTCCTTCCATAGTGACTGTTTTAAACAAATCTCCATTTAGATAAAGATTAACTTTAGCTCCTATAATGGGGCAACCCACTGGTGCATACCCCTCGAAGAAGTCACTCCATTCTAAGTTATGTTCCAACACTCGGATGCCACCGATTACCCATTGCAAATCAGCACCTCCTAATGGTAAATCTGGACTAATTGGATGGAGTATTATTCGCTGTTCTGCTCTAAATGCATAAATCTCACGACCATTTCTGCAATAAATATTTTCTAGCTTTATAGGTATCCGATTACAATCAAAATCAAAGCCATCTGCCTGCACAATCTGGAGTTCAAATGTCGGCGGGTTTTCACGTGCTGCCATAATACCAAGCATGGATGCAGTTCCATGTCTGTCGGTTACAACGGTATCAAACAATTCTCCATCAATGAATATGCTTATTTCGACACCAAAAATACCTTCCCGGTCAAGATTAGATGCGGAGAGTCTCCAATCCCGACCGCCCCTGTAATCTATTACAATAACTCGGATGGTTGTACTCAACTCATCGGTATCCTCATCTTCCTGTGCAAATACCAGCATAGTAAAAACCAGTAATAGTGCTAACAAGGAAATTACACTAATTAATAACCTTACCCGTTTCATTACATAGCTCCTTTCACACTATTGAATTTTGACTTGTTTAAACAATATTCCTGGATTGAACCTGATTATTTATTGGACATCCTCAGAAATAGGCAAAACAAGCTTGAAGTTCAGCTCGTTTTGCCCTGTTTCCGAAGAACTGAACTACAAGTGCTATTAATAGCAAGTCATTTACTCACTGTCCTTTTCCGACATGCACCATTATTTTATTGATTGCTTCACTCTCAATACTCGCCTTCTTAATATGAGCCGCACAACTAGATATGCCAGCAATTCCAATCGGTATAGACACAAGAAGCAATAACCATGTCAATCCAAATACTAAAGGTATAATTCCTAGGATTATCCAGCATAGCATGTTGAAGACCATCCAAATTTTCCATATTCCTCTTTGATTCTGATATTTTATTAATTCCTCAAATTCTGTATTAGAAGCACATTGAACATGGGCATCTAAGTTATGTTGGAGCATCTTTAATTCTTCACTATTTTCAAGTGCCGCAATTTTATCGTTTAGTGTTTCTTTTGTCACACTTAGCTCAGATTCGACCTCTCTTTTATTGTTTTTATAGTATATTGCAGTGTTCAAAATCTTTGACACAAATGACCGTGCTCCATCTTCATCTTTTGGATTACCAGGCATATCTATATGTCCTGCGTCGCTGTTGACAATTATCCGTAATGTCCTATCATCATGGATGGTTGTGCTACTCGTAATATCCCGATGTTTCTGGACATTTGCACCGAGTAATACGCCTGCTCTTCTGTTACCTTTCCCAGCAATTAGCGCACCCGCTGCGGCTCGTGTAAAAGTGGGGCGCGCACCACCACCACTAATGTGTGTCTCTGTCCATATTTGACCACCACTTTCAACATATGCCTCAATTTCGGAATCTAAAGGAATGGGAGATGCTTCCACGATATGGTTTACATAGAGGTGTATACCTGCATAAGATGCTATTCGCCCAACTTCCTTGAGTTCAGCTTTTATATTATTAATCTCAGCATTGATTTCACTTATTTGTTCATCTATCTTTGAAACCAATTCCAACGCCGTTGTCAAAAAAACACTTTTCTTTCCCATAACTGTTCCTCCACATCCATGCATCTATCTAATGCTTATGTAAAATAAGTGTATGGTTTACTAAACTCAACACAGGTATACCACAATTTTATCCATAACTCAACACAAATTGCAAGATTGAAGATGAATTGACAATCCAAATGAGTACCGGTACAGTTGAAAAAAGTGGCCAAATTAAGGAGTAAACATCTTATCTACTGTACTATCTCCAAAAGCCGCAAAATATCTTGATTGTTTGAATGAACCTATAAAGAGTAGGATTATTAAAGCTGTAATCCAATTGGAGCACGACCCACCAGAGGGTGACATCAAATCCCTATCCGGCAGAGATGGATACAGGCTTCGTGTCGGTGGCTATCGTGTGCTATTTGCTATACGAGATAATACTATAAATCATAGGATGTGTGCTGTAAAAGGCGGAAATAACACATGGCTGGTTGGTCATCAAGCAATCAATATAAATAACGATTATATCTTTACATTGGCGTTATAATGATACATAATAATGTTGAGGTAATTTTTTATGGTAGCTACTAAATCAAATGTGAACGTAAAAATTGATACTACGGTTAAGGAAGCCGCAACCATACTTTTAGACCGCATGGGGATTGATCAAACCACGGCAATTGATATGTTTTTATAGACAGATTATTGCAGAGCGGCGTTTGCCTTTTCAGCCTGTGGTTGCCCCCACGTTAGAAGAGCAGCTTACAGCTGCTATCGCAAAGAAAAACATCCAAAAGAGTAAAACTCGAAGCAGATGAGAATGGCTACGCCATCGTTGACAAAAATAAGCACCCCGAAATTTACAATTGGGCGGTGAATGGCTAATGAACCCATATAGCCTTTACATTGCTTATGATGCAATGAATCAATAACCCTAAGGGCGCGCTTATGTACCATCGCGAGTGTGGTATGTGCCTCAAATTATATTAGGTACGATACAAACAATGAAGGGAAAAATCATATGCCAAAAGTCGAACTCAACCATAAACCGGGAAAAAAACCTACTCACAAGAAATGTCCTAAATTCGAGGATGCAGTAGCCTTGTACCTTGACAATTCTGATGAACGGGAGCGAGCGTTGGATTTTTGTACATGGTTGAGGGCTAATAAATTAACTCCTGTTGCGGGAAATTCCGGCTATAACTGGTACATATCCCAGAATAAGCAACGTGTTTTACAATTGAAAATGTATAATGACACATGGTACATCACAACACGCTGGGAGATTATTGATGAATTAATCACCAAAGAAAATTTGAAAGATGTATTATGGGAAAACATATGTTATTGCACCTTATGCAACACACAGGGATGTCCGTGGGGTACCCGTGATTTTATTTTGTTTGGGCGTGAGTTTAAAGGTGTTTGCCGACAGTTTATGCTACGAATCGGCAACCCGGACGCACGCACAATTAACATGATAAAAGAGTTTCTACTGGCACGGAAATCGTAGTCAATATTAGCAGAGTTATTTCCACCCTTTGCAGTATGCTCCATAATAGACATCGGCTTATGTGGATAATAAGAGCAAGTCACGCCGCATAAATAACCTCCCCAGTCCGAACAACATGCTCCACAAACCCACTCCTATCATCCCGCTCATCAAGAAGATGCGGTTCAATATCTATACTGACTCCCCGTCGTAGGCGAAACAAAAGGCTTGATGCTTTTAACCAATCACCTTCAAATCCATCCAATATAACGGCAATATCAATATCACTGGACTCATGAGGGGTACCATTTACATAGGAACCGAAAAGGATTATAGCCTTCGGGTTAAGGGCTTTTTTTACTTCATCCGCATATCGGATGGCAATTTGTTTAACCTTTGCTTTATCCAACATAGAAACACCTCTGCTCGCGATATATAGTGATTCCACTTTAAAACAAGAATATCTTCGGATTGTGTGTAGCAGCCTTCAATATCAGGAAAATATATAGAATAACCACCTTCTTGCTCTTTTTCAAAAACCGCTGGGTAGGTATACTTTGCCATAAAATCACCTTCTCTTTATTTTATACCCGCATCTTTCAATATCCTGCTTAGAGTTCCCTTCTTAGCATCTTGGGTATCATGCCTTCCGACCTGAAATATTTATACACTAAGCCACTCCGTAAAATATGCTAAAAAACATTGTTGCAAAATGTAATTTCTGGTATAATAGTGAAGTAACAAGAAAGGCCAGCGGCAATATGTCGATGCCGTAACAATAAAATAACCACGGAGCCGTGAAAGTGTCAGCAAACACTTACACGAGCTTAGGGATGAAAGGCCATCCTAAAGCACAGGTTACCCTGCCACCGCGGTAGTCAAGTGTACAACATTTCCCCAACTCCTTCAAGGTATCTGGCGATTATCTTAGTAGGCGAGGTGCGATTTTGTATACATGGATAAAGCGGCAAGGTAGTATGTATCTGTGTACTACGCTTGTATTTATGTGCGTAGGTGAGATGGATTTAATCATCTCCCTACGCTTTTTTATTTCCCTAATATTCCGCTGGCCTTTTTATAACTAGTTTTTGCCTCAGGCAAAAAAGTATTAACATTCATAAAGGAGGACAACACATGGAGTTTGTAGCTGTGAAGACAATTGACGAGTTAGGACGAGTCACGGTGCCAACAAAAGCAAGGCAAGCCTTAGGCTGGGACGAGGATATGGAAATCGAATTTTTCACCCACAATGATGCCATTATCCTTGAAGCAAAAAGACCAGCTCAAGAGCTGGATACCCAGCCGGTATATAACTAAGAACACAACGATTAGCCTCCGCGTAAACTCAGAAGTTAAAGAGCAAGCGGAGGAAATCCTCTCGTCCTTAGGGCTTACACTAAGTGAAGCGTTTAATTTGTTATTACACCAAGTTTGTATTGTACGCGGTTTGCCATTTGAAGTTAAGCAAAGATTATCTATTGAGCACCAATGTCAACAACTTAAGGATTTCCCTGGATTGCTTCGTCGCTACGCTCCTCGCAATGACGATGGGTAACACCCGTCATTGCAAGCGTTACCCATCGTCATTGCGAGCGTAGCGAAGCAATCCATACACATCATTTCGCTAAGTTGTCGACATCACTCCCCAGAGAGGAATTTTATACGTATAGTATTTATTTCCCCTCCTACGGAGGGATGGCCTCGGCTTGGCATGTGCTGGCAGATTTAGACTGACGTAATCTATCGCGTTAAATGACGGTCATGGGGAGATATGGATTCCTGTGAAGGAAAAATCATAAACCAAAATGCCCCTCCAGCATCCCAAGGGTCCTTTCCACGGTGCTATCCCCATCACGCACAATAGTAAAAAGCGTAAACCTTCGAGCTTCCTCGAGGGTTTTTTCTATGCCGATTCTAAATAGCTCATCTTGTACAGCTAGTTTTTCCTCGGGATTTTTTAGGGATAAAATGCATTCTAAGAACTCCCGGTGGTCCTCTCTGCTGCCATAGGCTCTCGTGGTTGCTAGCTCCGGAAGCACCGACATACAGGCAATTCTGCTGTAATCAGAGAGCTCTACCAGTAGTGGGATAGGTATTGTTATATCCGCAATTACCTTGCTTTTTTGGGATAACTTAATCAACTCTATTATAGCAAACTCTAGATATTCGTTATTGCCATGGAAATCATCATCTGCCAGAAATTCTTCCACAGTCCTACCAAAATAGGCCTCCCAATCTGTTACCGAGCTTCGCTTGGTGGCCTTTTTTTGGTACCGCTCATCCAGTATGGATTGCCATACCTTGAAACTATCCTCATGCCAATTGTCGTTGAAATGGATAAAACCATGTTTCTTAGCCAGGGCTTTTGACATGGTAGTTTTACCGGCCATTGCTGAACCTGCTAGGAAGTATACATTTTGCAAGCTGTGTTTTAGGATATTTTCTGCGATATTCATATGCGTCTCTCCTTTTTTATTGCAAAGCCATTATACCAAGGGTATCATGGCTTTGCGATAAACTTTAGCATAAAGGTGTGTATTATCATTCAAATTACATCTATCCCAGAATCCCATTACCATGCCTACCGCTTATCCGTAATGTTCGATGCTTACAAATGGGATTTGCAAGCAAACGAACAAAGCACCATTAGCGATAAGGTGCTCTTGATGGAGCAAGATGAAGCGGCATTCTTGACTGAGTCCGCTGTTAAGCTATACCATGAGACCATTGCAATGGAGCGGGCGTTACATAGAAACTCAGATTTAGTCAAAAACCTTGGCATTTCTGATACAATGGCGACAGCTCTTTGCGGCTGTGATTATGACCCTATGCGTCATGTTCGTTTTATGCGATTTGACTTTCATCCCACAGTAGACGGTTGGCAAATCTCCGAAGTCAACAGCGATGTCCCTGCCGGATACCCAGAGGCCTCGGTGCTGCCTGTGCTCGCCCAGGAGTATTTTCCCGGATACCGGCAATTTGGCTGTTTTGGGACAGTGCTAAGGGACAGGCTGACAGCACTGGTGCCAACGGGGTCCACGATTGCATATCTTCATGATACCCATACTGTGGAGGATTATCAGATTTTACATTACATCGGGGACTTGATGGAGAAATCCGGGTATAAATCCATGTATGCATCCCCGGAGCATATTCGTTTTGATGATAATGGAAAAACCGGAAAAGTAACACAGGAACCTTCCCCAACCCAGCATCTAGGTGGGATTATGCGATATTTTCCTGCCGAGTGGCTGGAGTTTACACCAGGCGTGGATTGGATTGGCTTTGTATATTCTCAAACTCCCTCATGCAATCATCCCATTGCACTTTTGACCCAGTCCAAGCGGCTGCCTTTGGTCTGGGACAAACTGGGGGCTGGCATTCCTACCTGGAAAAAGCTGCTTCCAGAGACAGTTGACCCAAGCCAATTAACAGACAGTCACGATTGGATTATGAAGCCCGCATTTGGCCGAGTCGGAGAAGGTATTAATATCCCCGGTACGATTCCCCCTGAAGAAGAACAGGCGATTCTCAGCGCGGCGCAGGCGGAACCCACCCAATGGGTAGCCCAAAAAATGTTCGAAAGCCTACCAGTTGAGGGTTTGCATATAAATGTAGGTGTGTTCGTTGTAGATGGCAGCTTTGCCGGGTTTTATGCCCGGATAAGCGATGCCCCAAAAATAGACGAGGACGCCAGTGAGATTCCTATTTTAGTACGCATATATTAACTTCGTCATCCCGCGCTTGACGCGGGATTCCCTGACCTTAGTCGAAAGACTACGGGGCCCCCGGGTCAAGCCCGGGGTGACGGGCTTGTGTATTGTTTATGATGTGGCAACTCCATAAAATGTAATGTTAATACGAAAATAACTCTGTCGGCTTACAATCCATGGCAAACCAAAACCGGTTTTTAGAAAGCGCGCGCGAAGCGCGCGCAACTCAAAAGCTATATTGAGCAGCGGAGCCGCGACTCCGCTTTTCATACTTGGCTGGTAACGAATACGCCCGTAATGGGCTGTTAGGAGGTAACATATGCTCGGAAAAGACCTATACACAACCTGGGCACCCCCAGGAAAGAATTGGACTCAGTTTGCCAAACCGGCATTATTTGTCCATGTAGATGACTTTAATCTACCCAGGGGGGAAGCTCAGCCTCTCAATATTCCGGCGGATATTTTTCGCCATCGAAAGAACACAGCATTTATCATTGACTTACCTGGAGCAACCAGCGTAGAAGCCGGGCTTACCATGGCTAAGTTCGGGTTTCAGCCTGTTCCCCTTTACAACGGCATCCATGAGAAAAATATCGGTGGTTTATTCGAAGCGGTTAACAATGAGCCCATTATTAATGCCCTACATGCCGGTGGAGAATATCTAAGAAACCGTATTATTGAAGACAATGCCTTACCTGCCTTCTTGCTAGATTATGACCGCAACCGCCCTATTGCCAACAATGCGGCTATGTACGACAACAGATGGACTGTAGAGCTTGAGGATATGCCGGCAGCATCATATATGAGAGATATGGGCATTGAGCAAGTGGTGTTATGGACTAGGAACGCAATCAACAGCGACCTGGCACCTATTCTGGATAGTTACCGTGATATGGGGATTGAGGTCAAGGCATTTTGTGATGAAACCAGAATGTTTATACAAAATCGGAGACCGGTAAGATATCATGAAAGCAGCACCAGAACTGCTCCAAACAGCCATGTTTTGACCGAAAACCGGATAGAGGAAAATCAAAAGGATAAAGCAACCCAGGACGAGGTCCGTAAGTTCGAAAACGGGCGGGTTGCCCTGCTGCTCATCACAATTATGGGCTTTATCAACCTGGCCTCAATGTTTTTCTTCCTTGGGCGACCTTTGCTTTGGACAACGCCTACTATTACATGGCTGACCTATCTCTGGGTTTGGGAATGGGTTGGGGACGCCATTGCCATATGGATGACTGCAATGTACTTGGTTCTTTATCTTATGTCACATAAATATCGGTTTTTAATGAAGGGCGCATTAATGTTTGTCGCAATCGAGACCATTGTACTGCTGATATATGCAGGAGTTTATGGATTTGCGTCGTATACAGGGTATTCATTTGTATATGGGGTTATTGTCTTTGGATTTCCGGTGTTTATACTAGTATTCCTGATTATGGGAAGCATGGCCTGTGAGAAGCTGTCACATCTAAGCAATGATGAATTTTTTACCGCCCTGCATAAACTAGACTCCGAAGATGAGGATATAAACGAACGCCATCCTGTCGTAAGAAGACGCCACTTTAGAGGCTTTAGGGGTTATGGCGGATACGGAGGCAGCGGCCGAGGCGGATACAGCGGCGGCGGTTATCGCGGAGGATATGGGGGAGGGTATGGCGGAGGCTTTGGGGGATAAACCGTTACTTTCTAGTTTTGTCACTTTGGACAAAGCCGCTCCCGTAGTACACATACTAATGAAACGAGGCGTCACATATGAAGCTCTTTCACCTCTCCGACTTGCATATCGGTAAGAACCTTGATGGCATTTCTATGCTTGACGAGCAGCGACATGTCTTTTCGCAAATAATCGCTTATATAAAGACCCATAGTCCAGATGCCATTGTAATCGCCGGGGATATCTATGACAAACCCATTCCCGGTGTGGATGCCGTAAGGGTTTTTGATGATTTTCTTACGGCACTTTCGGAGCTTGGTGTCGCCACAATGATAATAGCCGGCAATCATGACTCACCGGAACGTATTAATTTTGCCAGCCGCTTGTTATTGGATAAGGGGCTGTTTTTATGTGGCGGATATAACGGAAATATTCCTAAGATTACCCTCTCTGACGAGTATGGGGATGTGCATTTTTGGTTGCTGCCATTTATTAAGCCGTCATCATTGCGGGGCATACATAATGAGCCTGTGGAGACCCATGAGGAAGCCGTTGCTGCCGCCCTTGCCCATTCTGATATTGATTATGACGCCCGTAATATACTTATATCCCATCAATTTTATACAAAGGCAGGTGTCAGCCCAGTGCGCTCAGACTCCGAGCTTGACCCTGTTGGAGGCTTGGATGCCGTAAGTGCCGGTATCGTCGACAATTTTGACTATGTAGCCCTTGGGCATTTACATGGGGCGCAATCCGTTGGAGACGCCCATATCCGATACTGCGGTTCCCCTATCAAATACTCCTTCTCCGAATGGCAGCACCACAAATCCATCACAATGGCAGAGCTAAAAGAAAAAGGCGACCTGACTATCACTCCCCTACCCCTCATGCCCATCCACGATATGCGCGCAATCAAAGGAGATTTGGAGCAAGTCCTCACCGTCGAAGGAGACAGTGACAATTATTTATGGGTCACCTTGACCAACGAAGAAGAAATAATGGACCCAATGGAAAAACTCCGCAGCCGCTACCCAAATATTCTGCGGATGGACTATGAAAATACCCGCACCAGCATCGACATAAACACCATCACATCCAATATCGAAGCCATAGAAAGCCTAAGCACCTATGACCTTTTCGAGGAATTTTTCCTTAAAGTTCAAGGCTCGGCCATGAGCCGGGAGCAAGGCGAAATTGTACGCCAACTGCTGGAGGTGGAACCATGAAGCCTATAAAACTTACGATTAGTGCCTTTGGCCCATATGCCGGCCTGGAAACAGTGGAGTTTGAAAAGCTGGGCTCCAAGGGGCTTTATCTTATAACTGGGGACACAGGCGCGGGTAAGACCACGATTTTTGATGCCATATCCTTTGCTTTGTATGGGATGGCCAGCGGCGCGAAGTTTAAGGGGGATGATGTTAGAAGCGGCGGGCGCAACGATTACGCCAATCTCCGTAGTGATTTTATTTCCGCCGATAATAAAAAAATAAAAACCTTTGTGGAACTGGAATTTGCCTGCGGCAATAGCCGGTACAAAATAAACCGCACCATAAAAAAGACCGGCCAAGATGTAGAGCTCACCATGCCCGACGGCACCAATCTAAGCCTGCGCAAAGATGTATCAGATAAAATATCAGAAATAATCGGCCTAGACCGAGAGCAGTTTGCCCAGATTATTATGATTGCCCAAAATGACTTCCTGCGTTTTCTTCAAAGCGGAACGGATGACAGGCTAAAAATCCTGCGCCATATATTCAAAACAGAGGCCTTACGAGACTTCCAAGAGCGACTAAAGGCCCGCGCCAAGGAGGAAAACGACAAGCGAGTCCTGATTCTCGCAGACTTTGACCGCCACCAGGTGGACCCATATCAACGAGACACCCAATTCCAGGAATGGGAGAACCAAGTCTCAACGGGCAAAACCCAGTTAGATTCCATGGAAGACCAACTTGAAACTTATAGCAACAAAAGGCTTGCCCTAGCCGCAGAAATGGAAATAGCAAAGGAATTAAGCAGAAAATTTTCCGATTTAGCAAGGTTTCGCCATGAGCTGGAATCACATGTTTCAAAAGCCAAGGAAATATCAGCACTCAACACCAAAATCCAGCAAGGCGAAGTTGCCCTACGCCAAGTAAAACCTCTGGCAGACGAATACAAAAAGGTAGCAATCAACCATAAGTCAGCTCATGAAGGCTTGCAAAATGCCAAAGCCGGTGAGTCAGCCGCAATAGCCGAATTGGAAGCAGCCGTTATAGCTCTTGAGGCCCTGCCGCCCATTGCAGATAAGCAATCCGAACTTGAAAAACTCAACGTAAAGTTAGAAAAACTGACTACACAGCAAGAAGAGCTTGCCATTATTGCCAACAAAAAATCCGAGTTAGCAAAGCTGCAAGGAGAGTTCGAAGCCACTAACGCCGATTTTCAAAAATGGGATGCCCAGCATCAGCGATTGGAAGAGTCCTTTTTGCGCAACCAAGCAGGCATTCTCGCAACAAATCTTACCCCAGGGACCCCATGCCCAGTGTGCGGCTCCCCTACCCATCCGTCCAAGGCGCAATTTACAGGCGAAATAGTAACCGAGGCTCAGTATAAAAACGCCAAGGAAACAAGAACCCGATTATCCGATTTACGAGAGACCAAAGCTTCCCTATGCAGCAGCCTTACGGTGGAAATAAATACATTGACCCGCAGCCTTTCAGCTGATAACAGCTTAAATATGCAAGAAATACTTACACAATGCAAAAAAGAGCTGGAAGACCTGACAATCTACAGAAATAAATGGATACTAGCTCTGGAAAGACTGGAAAAAAACTTGGCCACCCTCACAGAGCGCAATGTCAATGCCGGCAATGCATTGGCATCTGCCAAGGCTCTACACAAAGAGCGGTCACAGAAAGAACATGAGCTACTGACCCTCACACAAGAGGCAAAACACGCATATGAATCCGCAATAAAATCCAATGGATTTACCAGCGAAACCGAGTATCTTGCCGCCCTTCTCACAGATTCTGAAATCAAAACCCTGGAGCATCACGTATCTGAATACGAAAAAAAAGGCAGCCAGCTAACCCGGGATATAACCCGATTGCAAGAAGAAACCGCAGGCGCAGCTCCCCCCGATATAGAGAGAATACAAATCAACCTAGACATGGCAACCGCCATGTCCCAGGAGCTAATCAAGAAACACCGAGAGACCGCCATAAACATAAACAAAGTAGAAACGGCCCTTAAAGAATTACGAGCCGCCACCACCAAGCTGGAAAAAGCAGAAAAAATATGTACAGACTTAAAACAACTTTCCGAAACCGCCAGCGGCAGAACCCTAGACTTCGAAACCTATGCCCAGCAGGCATACTTTGAGCGGGTAGTCGCCGCCGCTAATCTTCGCCTAAAACTTATGAGTCAAAACCGATATACCCTCCACCGCAAAACCGATATATCCGACGCCCGTAGGCGTACCGGCCTAGAACTTACTGTAATGGACGCCTACACCGGCAGAACTCGCCCAGCCAATAGCCTTTCCGGCGGTGAGTCATTTATGGCATCACTATCCTTGGCCCTAGGATTATCCGACATTGTGCAACAGACATCAGGAGGCATTCGCCTGGACACCATGTTTATAGACGAAGGCTTCGGTTCACTGGACGGGGACACCTTGGAACTTGCCATTAGAACCCTATCAGAAATGGCAGGCCAAGAGCGGATAATCGGGATTGTGTCTCATGTGACGGAACTAAGGGACCGGATTGATAAACAGGTGCAGGTAAAAAAGACTACGTCAGGTAGTGAGATCGATTTGCATATATAAATTATAGTCAAAATAGTTGGGGGTTTTTACTGCAACCTTGATGCGCTTCGTGCATGGTATCAATGTTGCAGGGAAATTAGGCGTATTGACGTTGAGGTGAATACAATCCAACGTAAGTTTTTGCCCCAGATAGTAGGGTGCAAAATTTACACCCTTTGCACCCTTAAAATAATTGACAATGCAAAGAAATTTCAACATAATGCAATAAAAAAGATTGGGGAATTATAGTGGCTCAAACTAATATCTCAATAAGGATTGACGAAGACATTAAAAGGGAAGCAGAAAGCCTTTTTGCAAATTTGGGGCTAACTTTGTCATCTGCAACCAATGTCTTTTTCCGGCAAGCTATACGGACACAGGGAATCCCCTTTCCTTTGTCGATGACCACACCGCCGAATCAAATACGGGAAACCGTATTGTCAAGAGGATTGTCTGCTATGTATGAAGCTAATGAACAGGCAAAAATTAACGGAACATCTGAAATGACACTGGATGAAATCAACGACATCATTAATGAATGCCGACAGGAAAGAAGGATGGCATGATGCAAAAGGTTGTTATTGATACAAATGTTGTTATTTCATCAAATCTTTCATTATCTGGCAACCCTGGCGAAATCATGAGACAATTTTATAGCGGGGTACTACAACTGTTTTATACATCAGAAATTCTTGCTGAATATAAGAGCGTGCTTGCATATATGAAATTCAATTTTGCGATAGAAACACAAACCGCTATTCTCCGTGCCATCGAAATTGGCGGGCACTTGTTGCACCGCCTACCAGCACTATACCATTTAATGACGAAGCAGACCGCATTTTTTACGATACAGCAAAGTTCAGCAAAGCCATTCTTATTACGGGAAATATGAAACACTACCCAGCAG
>WQVF01000053.1 GCA_009781725.1 Defluviitaleaceae bacterium | reverse complement strand
GTGATAAACACTCGCTCGCTAGGGGTGAGTTTAGCCAACTTAGCCTCTTTATCAGGGATGTCTAAAGGATTTACAAGTTTAAGTTCGCCTTGGGATACTTTTTGCGAAGAGGGGTGTCCTTTGCGTTTCATGGTGCTAAAATCATATTCGGCTTTCACGCTATCACCTCTTCCAAAGTTTTTGTTCTAATTGGGTGGCTTTCCTTGCTGAAATTATCCTGACGGTATCATCTTCGCGCCAGCAATGAACTACCGTAAGAGTGTTAAGTTGCGAATCGTGTTCAAGTGTAGCATAAAGGGTGCAAATAAAAATAATGTAGCGTTGTAAAAACAACACATTTTTTGGTCAATTCCTGCCCAAAATAAAACTGCGGCAAAGCAAAAAGCCCTAAATATAGGCTATTCAGGGCTTTTGTGTTTGTATTCAGGACGTAGTAAAAAACCCTTTTTATATGCTAGGAAATTGCTTCGCAATTTCTGCTGGCGCGGTCGGAAACAAAAGCGCGCTTTGCGCGTTTTGTTCTGTTTATGGATTTTCACCTAGCAGCCAATCCAATACATTAAACTGGCGGATTCCATCGTGATTGGCATTGGGCATTATGTCGTCAAGGGTTAGTAAAAACTTGGGATGATGGTCAGGAATCTTTTTAAGAGGGGCAAGCTCCCTGGTGAGTGTATTTTCATCAAGCACGGACGCAGCCACCTGGTAATAACAAACTCCATCAACATTGCTTGTTAAAAAATCCACTTCCTTTTCTGCAAGCTTTCCGATGCTGACCTTGTTCCCCCGGCGGAGTAGTTCTAAATAAACGATATTTTCTAACTGGTGCCATAAGTCAGGTGATGAACCTGACAACAGCATATTCCTAAGACCGGTGTCTACGAGATAGTATTTTCCCAAGGTCTTAAGATGCTGTCGCCCTTTGATGTCATAGCGGTCAGCTTTGTAGAAAATAAAACTATTTGTAAGTGCGCGTACATATCTTTCAACGGTATTCACTGAGATTTTCCGCCCGCTTGAATTGATAGTGTCGCTGATTTTTTTCGTTGATACAGGACTTCCGATGTTGCTGCAAAGAAATTTCACCACACTTTCTAGGACAGCTATGTCGATTATCCCTTCACTTTTGGCAATATCTTTTATAAGGATGGTATTGTAAACGCCGTCGAGATAAGTCTTGATGATGGTATCATCTCTTTTGAGTGCGTTTACATATGGAAAGGAACCACAATGTAGATAATGAGCAAACTCTTCTTTTGGGTTGGGTGGCGCATTTGCATAACTGAAAGGGCCGCCTGCTACAGCAAACTGTCCACCTGAGCGCAACTGTGGATAGCTTCGCCGCTTATACTCCATATGTTCTGCGAATGATAGCGGCAATATACTTATCTCAATATATCTACCTGACAAAAGAGTAGCCAGTTCACCAGAGAGCATATGGGCATTAGAACCCGTTATATACACATCAACATTTTCTTTGACAAATAGGCTGTCTACAGCTTTTTCAAAGTTGGTGCACTGCTGTACCTCATCAATAAATACATAGGTATACATGCCTTTACAAAGGCGTTCTTTGACATATGCATATAATGCTTTGTAGTCGAGGAGATGCTCAAAATCTATATCCTCCAAGTTAACCGAAATAATTTGTTTATCCTCTACACCAGTAGAGCGCAGATAATCCATGTATTGCGCTAATAGTGTAGATTTTCCACAACGGCGTACCCCGCTTATAACTTTGATTAGCTGTTTCTCACGCCATGGCATTAACCGCTCTAAGCATTCTTTCGTTGCACCATAAAAATGCCTCCTTTTGCTGATTGTAGCAAAAAGGAGGCATTGCTTCAAGTTATTTCTCTGGCCAGAAAAAATTCGCTAAATCGACATGTGATTTTCTTTATCCGAGCTCAATCTCTCGTCCAAGTTTTGCTGACATTACAATCCCATCAATAATCATTTGATTATATAAAATTTGCGATGTTGGTACTGGGGATTCTCCTCCTGTGTGTATTGCATCCAGGAAGGACCGGATTTTATCGTAGAATAATCCGTTAAAATCTCCTTCTATCATGGGAATCACAGTCTCTACCTGGGAACCAGCCATATCGGAGTACAGAGTCATAGGGCCGCCGGGGCTTCCGTTCCAGCAGTCTGTGGATGGGATTCTTAGTGCGGCCTTTGTGCCTAGGATTACTGTGTCCCCAGGGGTATCCAGATGCATGGCCCAGGAGATTCGGAAATCCAGTACAATCCCGCCTTCTAAACGTATAAATGCCGCCGCAAAATCCTCTACATCGAAACGAGCGGCGTCTTTACCATTGTACATGGGATTCGTGCCAAAATGCGCAGACATATAACCCGAAACTGTCAGAGGCTTGGGATATCCCACGGCATTAAGCACCATATCCAAAGAATAACAGCCGATATCCCCCATTGCGCCTATGCCGCCGGTGCTTTTTTCGATAAATGTACCGCCGGGTATGCCTCGTCTGCGGCCGCCTCCGGTCTGGATATAGTAGACTTGGCCCAAGGCACCGGATTCTACGATTTCCTTGATTTTTTTCATATTTGCATCAAATCTTGGTTGGAAGCCGATGGATAATAGCTTTCCGCTTTTCTTTTCGGCTTTTATTATTGCGTGAGCTTCCTCTGTAGTTACGCACATGGGCTTTTCTAGTAGCACATGGACGCCTTTTTCCAGGGCATAAATCGTACATTCTGCATGGGTTGTGTTGTAGGTACATACACTTACCGCATCAAGATTCTCGTTGTCCAGCATCTCTTTGTGGCTAGGATAACAGCGTACTCCCTCAAGGCCCCAGTCCTGGCAAAATTTCTCGGCTTTGCCTGGGATTAAATCCGCTGCTGCTACAACTTCCGCATCGGGCATTGCTTTAAAGCTTTGGGCATGGGATTCGGCTATCCAGCCTGTCCCGATAATGCCGATTTTTAGTTTTTTGCCACTTTGGGTAACCCCTTTTTCTTCCGGTTTCTTGAATTGACTTAACACTTCGTCGGCTTTTTTTGACATAAATTCCATCCCTTCTATTATTTATATGCATCGTTAGGGTGATTCCGTCGCCCCAACGATTGCTATTTTTTTGTTTTAATAGGCCTCATGGATTACACGGCCTATATTTTCCATTATTTCTTCCGAATCCGGTAGGGCAGGCAATGAGCCCGGTCTGGACATTGTCAGGGCTGCACCTGTTAGGGCGTATGCAACTGATTCCTCTAAATCTTTTCCGCTTATGAGTGCCACTGTAAGGGCACCGCAGAAACAGTCCACACCGGCAGTATGGCTCACAAATTCGAAATCCTCCATGGCAAAGCGAGTGCGCTGATTGGCGTTTATTAATATACACTGACCTTCATACTCCTGGGTGATTATCATATTTTCTGTGTGAGACTTAAGCAATTTTCTTATTTTTTCCTCTGTGCTGCCTTTGCCAGGCACCAAAATATTTATACCGGAAAGTGTTGCAATAAGTATATGAGCACCCAGGTAGCTATAATCATCCAGCTCGAAAACTGGGCCTGCATTACATATTAGTTTTACATTTTTGCGCTTACATACGCGGGCGGCGTGGTAAAACGCCTCTTGAGGCAATTGCATGGACACTAGGCAATATGCCGCATCACTGAACAAATCCTCGTACTGCTCTATATCAGCGGGAGAAAAGTTTAAGTTTGCGCCATAATCTGTATCATAACTGGTTTTGCCTTCTTTTGGTACATAAATTGTGGCTTTGCCAGTGGGTTTTGTGTCGTCATATAGAATGCCGCCGGTATTGATATTCATCTTAGATAGCTCGTTTTGTATTTTTCCACCGTTAAGATCATTGCCTACTCGGCCCACAACATAGCAGTTGCCCCCAAGCTTTGCTACTGCGGCTGACTGAATGGATGCCTTGCCCCCCGCCATAATTTGTACGTCGCTTGCATTGATATTCGGACACCTAGATTCTTCGATTTCGTGGGGGATATAGATGACGGTGTCCATATTGAGATAGCCCATAACAAGCACCTTGCGCTTGAAGCTGTCCTTTTGCTCGTGATATCGGCCTATTCCTATGCCCCAGCTTACGACTGCTTCTACAGCTGTGTCACCGCCTACGGAGCCTTCTATTTCACGAACCAGGTCCATCACGGCATTGTAGCCAATTTCTTCATATGCGGTTGTGATTATGGCAGGCTCGGGATACAAGTATGGGTGAATATCGTAATCCCCAAAACACAATACCGATATATCCTGAGGAATTCGCAGGGCTTCGTTTTGCAAGAGACGGTATACCCCAGATGCGATAATATCATCAAAGGCAATAACTGCGGTAATTTTATTTGAAAGAAGATAGCGCATCCCCAACACACTGCTATCCGGGGAGGAATCGGTTTCATATACCAGAGAAATATCAAAGCTGAGATTCTCTTTGAGAAAAGCATTTTTGCAAGCGTCCAGCTTTTTTTGGGTGTCGGTGCGCTTTAGGTCAGAGGTCAGTAGCCCGATTCGCTTGTGGCCATGGTTTACCAGCCGTCTAAAGACTTGGTTTACAGCCGAGGTACAGCTCCCGTAGCTATCCAGCACCCGGGTAGGGTAGTTGGTCAAAGCAGAAAGAATCTCGTCCCCATAAGTAGCAAATCTGCTGATTATGACCCCTTCCGCTTTTTTACGCCTCAGGGAGTTGAGCCGGTTTTCCAGCATCACAGGGTTATCGCCGATATTGCAAACCACTACTTCATAGCCTTTTTCATATGCGGCCTTTTCTGCACCCCGGATAACCTGGAGATGGAGCGCGTCGATTGCAGGGACAAAGATACCGATTAGCTTGCCGTCTAGGTCTAAATTGTTAATAACATTCTGGTAAGGGGCATAGTTATACTGCCGCGCCACTTCCCAGACCCGTTTTTTGGTTTCTTCGCTTATATCGTTGGCTTTGTGGTTGAGTACCTTGGATACTGTGGTGGGGGATACATTTGCAATTTTGGCCAATTCCCGGATGTTCAAATTTTTCGCTCCTAGATGCTTATTGGACCTTTCTGAAATAGGGCAAACAAGCTGAACTTCAAGCTTGTTTGCCTTATTTCAGAAGAGATTTATTGTTGAAACTTTTGTGAATCTAAGCCGTCCGGTTTCGGGAGGCATTATCGCCAGCAGCTTGCCATTTTCGTCTTGAGCAATGCCGGTAGCACCTGCTCCGATTTTATAGATATTATTGCCTTCGGCACCATAAATGCGAACGGTGCCGTCGTCCCGGCAGATATATTTCTGGGCGTTGATGATTATTTCCTTTTGGGGGATTATATCATCAGGGGAAATATCGGGATATTCCCAAAATCCATTGACGAATTTCTTGATGTAACCGGGGGAGGTATCGTAGGCGGTTAGGATTTGTAGTTTTATATAGATTTTGCTTGTGGGGGGGAAATTAATCTGTTTTGTGCCCCTTGAGCCGCTTAAACTTCCCTGAGAATGAGGTGCGTAAGATATGCTATCATTGCTTACAAGTACGACATAATCTTTGGCCCTATTGTTTTCCACTGCGGCCCAGCCCCCACGGGTTGTTGCGGAAGCTTCGTCTTGCTCAATCAGCAGACCGCTGATGGTGGTGTTGTTTTCGATGATTATTTCTGTGGGAAGCGACTTCATGTATGAAGGATTATCTAGGGTTTGGGAGATCCTACTTTTCACTTTGATTAATTTTATTATCATGTCGGAATCACAGGCTAAGGCGAGTTCGCCATTTTGCTGAGTCAGGTGGATTTCTTTGCCGGTCTTGAGGTTGGTGGCCTTCTCATAATCACAGCCCCCATCGGGGATAATCAAGGTTTTGTTCGTTGGAGGCCGCATGGCATGAATATAAACCGCATTTTGGTTTTGGCATACCAGTATATAGGCACCATCGTTCATATATCCGGCGGGAAGGCCCCCCGGGGTTGTATCAAAAAGGGATTCTCCTGCCCAGGATAGAAATTCATCCATATCATCTAGGAAATGGCCTAGACTGCCATTAAAATCGCCACCGATGTTAGGGCCAAGTCCCACATGAGGTACCCATCCGTTTGTCCTAATGGTCACAAATTTGCGGATTGCATCGGCTTTATTATAGTTTTCCGCAGGTGGGTAGCATTGGAACCAGTCGGATAGCTCCTTGACCGTGTAGCAGTACTCTTTTCCTCCCGGGTTCGCCCACGCACCGGAGGCCAAATCAAAATGAGGGTTCAACACTTTATTAAAGGACTCAAGGCTCATTATATCCTCGTGAGGGTCCGGGCAGGTTTCGAAGTTATTTCTAAAGTTTAAGAGTTCAGGATTTTTTTCATGAATGAATCCAAAGATAGCTTCGTTGGTGACTGGGTTATTCCACCCGTCAAACCAAAAGCCGGCCAAGGTAGGATAATTATCTATTACTTCTTCGATTATGTCTTTAACATAAATCTGCTGCCAATGTCTATCATCTATGATATTTATTGAATTATCATTTTTATATGCTTTGTATTCATCGGGAAAAATCCAAGGCTGATAGGGGTGGCGCCGGTAGCCTGTGGTGTCACCGCTTAGATACAACACGACTTTAATATCGTGTTTGGCGGCAGCTGCAATGAGCTCACCCAGGAAGTCCCGTTTGGTTGTGTAGGTGCCGGGGATTTTGGATTTCCAGGCCTTGATATAGCCTAGGCAGCTATGGAAGATGGCAAAGCTGATGTATGATGCACGGATTTTAAGGGCGGCGTCTACCCATTTTTGAGCGTCCCAGCCTCGTTTGTTTACCTCGGCTTCGAAATCCTCGAATGTAATGTGTAGGGTTTCGCCTTTATCCCAGGCTTCGTTTTCGGTGTTTATGCCCCAATGGACGAATAGTCCTGACTTTGCATTTTTATACCAAGTGCCCATGCAATCCTCTCCTGGTTAGTTCTGTTGTCATCCAACTGATTTTATTCACATGAAACGCGTTGTTGTCAGCTAAAATAACAATAAAACATGTTTAGCGAACATTTGCCGTGTGAAGTATAGCTAGGTGATGATTTTATGTCAACGACAGGCTGTGAGTTTGCACAAAATATCACAATATAATCTCCAGGCAATTTGTGTATTCGGTAGGCAGTTCCTTTGCAAGCTTGACTGTTAGTATGCCAAATGATTGATTAAATTCTAACTGTCCGCCTCCCATTAACTTTACTGACGAAACCCTATCAGTTTCTGTCAAGCTTTTAATCACTACAATGTTATTTTCTGGTGCTTTTAATATAAAGGCGTACAATTTATTGTCCTTTGCGGTAAATCGAAAATCGGAACTATTCCATGATGTTTTATCTTCCCTAAAATCCTCTATAACGGCACAGGAGTCACCTTCACCATATACTCGCCAGGGCCTTGTGCTGTATATCGCGTCGCCGCAGACTGCAAACCAGTTTGCAAGCTCTTCTAAAATAAATATCGTTTCACAATCAATGGTACCGTCAGGTTTTTGCAGGATATTAAGTAACATGCATCCATTTTTGGCCACAATATCAATTAATATTTCAATAATCAATGCTGGTGACTTGTACTCTTGCCTAACATCATAGAACCAATCGCCAATACAGGTATCCGTATGCCACGGTCTTTCGGAAACGGCCTTAAGCTGGCTCTTTTCTATATCCAATACGCCAACACAATATATTTCCGGACGTCTGTCTTTTTGTAAATAAACGGCGTTGTTACGGCCATGCAATGCGATTGACTTATTATAGTAGTAGGAAACTGCTTCAAGACCCACATGGTAACAAGGGTCCCCTGGCACAGACATTTTTTCTACAACATACTGGGGTTCCCAATGGGTCCCAAAGGGAAGAGCACCGTCTGAGTACAATATATCTGGTTGAAACATATCTATAACTTCCTTCATCACGCTCAACCAATATTCATGAAATTTTTTGTTAGTTGTGTACCATGGTGTTGCAATTAAGCTACGGTCATCACTTACACATTCATAATTATCAAAATAAAAATCCTGATATTCTGGGTCATTACCGTCATATGGGATATCTTTGTAGCACCCATATGTATCATGCCACTTATTTGTTTTCCACCATGTAAAAGCTGCGCCCAAATGCTCTGACAACCCAAATGGGAGGCTGAATTTTGACGCGGCTTTTTTCCACATCATACATATATCAGTCATGGGCCCAATGTTGACAGAGTTGAACTTGTTTAGCTTTGACGCATAATTAAAAAAGTGGTCATGATGCATGGCCTGAGCAACAAAATAACGCGCACCAGCTTTATGGTATAAGCTCATTAATTCATCAGGATTAAACCTTTCCGCTTTCCATAGCTTACAGATATCCTTATATCCAAATTGTGAAGGATGACCGTATTTCCTAACATGGTATAGGTTTTGTGGATGCCCTTGACAATACATATTTCTCGCGTACCAATCGCCGTACATGGGTACGCTTTGAGGGCCCCAATGGCTCCATATTCCAAACTTGGCATTCCTAAACCAGTCTGGGCATTGGTATTTGTATAATGATTCGAATGTGGATTTAAACATTGTGTCCTCCTGTTGTAATAATTACGTCTATTTATGGAGTCGTATTGAGTGGATATTTTCCATACTTAATAACGGCTTCATTGAATATGGTCACATTTTCCATCGGAAAGGGCATGGATTGATCCGGGTAGCAAAAATATCCACCACGACTTCCCAATAGATTAATGGAATTTTTTACTGTCAGATTTATCTCTTCTGGTGAGCCGCTCATTAGCAGGTCTGTCGAAATCCCACCGCCTATGGCCATCCTTCCCTGCGTAATTGATATTACGTTTTCTAAATTATTTGCGGTCACTTGCATGGGATCTAACAGATTTACACCAAGCTCGATAAAAGATTCAAGCAAAGGCTCAACATGGCCGCAGGAATGTAGCATAATGAGTATTTCACGGGATTTATAGAAATCAAATATGCGCTTGTATTCTGGATACAGGAACTCATCGAAAATTTTCTTCCCAAGGAGCAAGCCGCTTTGAGTTCCCATATCATCTGTTAGACTAACAAACTCAACGCCAATTTTTTCATAGTGCATTGCAATCCCTAATTGGAAGTTCATTATGTTATGCAATATTTCACGGGCATACTCCGGTTCGGTGTAAAAATACTCCATCATATTTTCCATGCCAACAAGCATATATGATTTTTCCCATAAGGTATCCCTATGGGAACCGCTTAACATTTGCTCATCGGGATTACAAAATTTCTCTGCTTGTTCATATATTAGTGAACAAAGCCTCTCATCATTAGGGTCTGGCCATGTGTATTTAGCAAGATTTGAAATATCCGCTAAAGGTGTGCCCTTTGGAAAGCCCATTACATCGGGGTATTCTTTGTGCCACTGGGTCCCCCAGATATCAAGCCACTTTCCTCCAACGGGCCTGTTATGACTGTACGCGTGCTCTGTACATTCGTATCCCTGATGATCCGCTCCATAATATGACACCCCATAACACGGAGCATATGTCATAACTCTATCCGGCTTCCCGAATTTTATTATCTCAAGAGCATTTTGCTTATCGTTCATCTCTCATCCTCCTTGTTTCCCTTACAGTACCTATTGTTTACGGGATAATGGCGCAATCTTTGACAATTGCTGTTATTACATACTAAAATGCCAATTATAGAACATTTCATTCATTTGTTTATATACGATTATGCATGTGTTCTAATTAATAAAATATCCCTCGGAGGTATGGCTGTGGCTGCTACCATTAAAGATATTGCTGAAAAAACAAATCTTTCACTCGCAACAATTTCAAAGTATATCAACGGCGGCGTTGTGCTTCCAAAAAATAAATTGGCTATTGATCAGGCAATTGATGAGCTTGGGTTTCGTGTTAACGAATTTGCCCGGAGCCTTAAGACAAATAGGTCTAAGCTTATTGGCATACTCATTCCTCAATGGCATGTGGCATTCTGTGCCCAAATCATTACACAGGTAGAGGGTTTGTTGCGTCAGCATGGATACGGAATTATCGTATGTGATTGTAGCGGTGATGAGGCCGTTGGGGTTCAGGTGGTTGAATTCTTGGTAAGTAAAAGTGTGGATGGAATTATTACTTTCCCTACAGCTTTTTCTGTTAAGGATTACTTGCCGCTAACCACTTCAAAAAATATTCCTGTTGTATTTATTGATGGTATGCCCCGTGACCTATCATATGACTGTGTCATGGTGGATAATATGAATGCAATAAAGAAGGCTGTTTCATATTTGATAAAAAAAGGACACGAAAGGATAGGGGTAGTTAATGGCCCGATAACTTCCCTATCCGCCCAAGAGCGGTTAGCAGGATATTATAATGCTTATAGTGAGCATAGTTTGCCAATAGATGCCAACTTAATAATTGACGGGGGTTATGCGACGGATATTACATATGAAGCCGTCAAAAAAGCACTGACCTCTGACTTGAATTTTACCGCTCTCCTTACGGCTAACTATGAAATGACCATTGGTGCCATAATTGCCATTAATGAAATAGGGATTAGCATACCTGACGAGTTATCTGTGATAGGCTTTGACGATCTTCAGCTAACACAAATCATCAAACCGAGGATTTCGATAATTACACAGCCTATGGAATGTATCGCAAACATGATTGTGGATATTATGCTAAAGCGCCTAGCCGGTAACGGCCCAGATAGCCCTCAGATTATACGTCTTGAAACAGGATTTTCCGAAGGTGCGTCTGTAAAGGAAATATATAGCGAAAGTCGTTCGCTATAGTATTCTCTATTATCAAAAAAAGGGGCTGTCCCGTAAAAGGACAGCCCTTTTCACATAAGAATATTAATTCCCAGCCTTAAACTCATCAATCTGCCTTTGCAATTCAATAGCAAAGTTGCGTGCGCCACCTTCTTCAAAGCGGCGGTTGCGCTCTTCTATATGACCGCGGACATCATCAGAAATACCAACAACGAGTACCTGATAGAACTCTTGCCAAATTGTGTTCCACGCAATAGATTCCGCTACCAAATTACTTGAATCAAACACGAAACCTTCTAGGGGCATTGGCATCGCCGAATGGTTAAAAACTCTAGTTATATAGCGGGTGTAGCCAGGGTCAAACCCTGGGGTTACGAATGCGTAATAGGTATTGCCTACTACCCAGAATGGGATTTCGTAATTGTCGCCGATATCTGTGAGTTCAATTACACCCTGTGCTTCATCCACAAAATTCCAGTGTGTGCCTTCAAGTCCATGTACAATCATATTATAGATTCCCTGACCCTGTGCGGAGTTAATCAGATTGAGGAACTGCATGGCCTCCTCAGGATGGGATGCACCAGACATAATTGACATAGAAGTATTGGTTGGGTTGAGCTGTGTCGGAGCGCGTGGATATAGTATCGGCAGAACAACAACGTCAAAACCATGACGCTCCGTTTGTATGCCTGACTGGTATCTATTATAATTATGAACTCTGAATACATAGCCATGACCATCTTCGAAATGGTAGAAATCCTCTTCCCAGTTTTCTACTGTCATGCCGTCACTGCGGATAAAGCCACGGTTAAACCAATCACTTATGCGCTCATAGAAAGCAACTTCTTCCTCTGTAATATCAAAGATACTATAAACCCGGCTTGTAGGGTCGTGAGCTCTTGTAAAGGCGGCTCTTCTGTAGTTCCCTCCTAGGGCATACCATACATTACGGGTTGCAATGTGACCATGGAAGGTTCCTGCGGATATACCCATCCCCATTTCACCTGCGTCATAAGTGCTCTGGATATAATTTTCAATTACATCCATTAAAGAAGCGGGTGGGAATAAAAGATCCGAATCTGCCCATTCCTGAGCCGCCACTTCAAAGGCGGGGACATCCATATGCCTTTCAATTAATTCTCTTGGGGCGATAAATCCAGCGGAAGGAACAGCAGCTAACTGATTGCTCGCTATCAGATATATATTCCCATCTACGGTGTTGTTGGTAAACATAAACTCGGGAAGTTCGGTGCGTATGTCTTGCCCGTAACTGTCAAGCAAATCATTGAGGGGCATCAGGGTGCCCATCCTAACTTCATGTTGTAAATTCAACATCCATCCAAACCATGCAATGTCCCATTCTGCACCGGCGGCAGCTTCCAGCATCCAACGCTCATCATATTCACCGAAAGGTACAACGGTAATATCTAAGGTGACTCCCGGCAAATAGTTTTGCAATTCCTCATTTACTGCTTCCCAAACCATGGCTGCGTCTACCGGAGTGTGACCACCGCCCCCAACCATCCATCTGAGAACAACGCCATCTCCATCATCATCACCTCTTCCACAACTGGTAAACGCGAAAACAACAACTGCTAAAACCAGCGCAAAACCTAAGATGTTTCTTCTTTTCATGTAACTCACTCCCTTTTCTATGTGTGCATCAGCCCTTAACGGCACCGATGGTTAAGCCAGCCGCAAAATATTTCTGGAAAAACGGGAAAATAACTAGCATTGGCCCTGCAGCAAGTACAGTCATGGCATATCGCATACTCAGTGACGGTATCGAACGTGTATCAATCATATGTGTCGCACCGGGAAAGTTTGCTAGGAAGTTTCTCACAAACTCTGCTTCCCCCAAAATCCTTTGTAATAGGAATTGTAATGTAAATAAGTCTTCGTTCGTTATATAAAGCAGCGTAAGCATCCATTCATTCCACCTGCCAAGTAGTACAAAAAGAGAAACTGTAGCTATAACTGGCTTTGACAACGGGATAATAATTGTGAAGAAAATCCTAAGCTCACCTGCGCCATCTATTTTTGCCGATTCTACAAGCTCACTTGGCAACTGCTGAAAGAAAGTGCGCATAACAATTATAAGAAATGCGCTGGCAAGGGGAATCAATAGATACGCCCATATCGAATCTCTTAGGCCAAGTATCTGGGTATTGATAATAAAGCTGGGAATCAAGCCGCCGCTAAAAAGCATTGTAAGGAAAATAAACCATGTAATTGCATTTCGATATGCGAAGTCTCGGCGAGAAAGTGGATAGGCAACCAGGCCCATTGTAAGTACAGACATAATCGTGCCGACGACAGATGTAAATGTGGTTATTCTATAGGCATTGATTATGCGTTGAGGTAATCTAAATAGATAGGAATACGCCTCGGTAGACCATACACTCGGGAAAAGCCGATAACCCTGCATTCTGATTTCATTGTCCTGCATAAATGACGAGGTTATCACCAGCAGCATAGGAATCACAAAAAGCACACAGCAAAGAATAAAATAGCCATTAACAAGGATTTGCTCTAATACGACTTTCTTTTTGTTCTCAACCATATATTCGCCTCATCCCTTCACAATAACTAGAACAATGAATTTTCAGGGCTTATTTTTTTTACAATCATGTTTACACTCACCACGGCAATAAAGCCCATCACAGATTGAAAAAGACCGGCAGCAGCGTTTAGGCTTAAAAGGCCCTGCCTTAACCCTCTGAAGATATAGGTATCCAGTATATCCGTTGTGGGATAAAGAGCACCAACATCCCTAGGCACTGCGAAAAACAGACCAAAATCTCCCCTAAACAGACCTCCTAAGGCCAATAGAGTCAGAATCGTTATAAGAGGAACCAAAGATGGGAGGGTTATAAAACGAAACTTTGCTATCTTGCCTGCGCCATCCATAGAAGCTGACTCATACAGGGATGGGTCTATCCCCATTAGTGCCGCATAATAGATGATGCTACCCATGCCGACGCTCTTCCAAATATTCATGAAGGTCAAAATAAAGGGCCAATACTCGGGCGTGGAGTACCACCATATTGGGTCAATGCCAAATGATATCAGCGTCCGATTTATAACACCGAATTGAGGATCGAGGAAAATATAAAGAATCAAGGAAACTACAATCCATGACATGAAATGGGGCAAAATCATTATGGTTTGGTAAGTTTTGGTGGCAATCTTGCTGCGTACCGCATTCATTAAAACTGCTGTAAACACCCCGGTAACTACCCCAAGGATGATAAATGTCCCGGCATATCCCACAGTGTTCCGTGTGACGCGAGTCAAATCTCCTTGAAAGAAAATCCTGAACCATTGAAGGCCCACAAACTCACTTCCAAAAATGCCATCTACATGTCTGTAATTTGTAAATGCCATCCATATGCCGCCCATTGGCATATAGTGAAACACAAAGAAATAGGCCAAGGCGGGTAGTGTAAGCAACAATAATTCTTTGTTCTTCATGAAAGTTTTCCATGGGGATTTTCTTGCAACCATTTTATCGCTCCCTTTGCCCGAACTATTGCTAATCAGACGGTTTGCCTTTGCGAAAAGAATCTTTGCACTACCTGATTGCAAGATACTCATTGTAATATTTTACAATTCATTGCATGGCGAAACGTTTCGCCATGTGGATTATAACCAAGATTCATTTATGTTGTCAATTAAGAATGTTCCTTTATGCAACCCATAAAACTGCTTCACCTTTTTGTAATGCTCATGATATATATTTGAGGGAATCGTCAATGTTGTTAGTAAAATTAAATTCGAAACATGTTTAGTGAGCATATGTCGTAAAAATTATAGTCAAAAAAGAAATACATGTCAATATTGAATTGTGAGATTGCACAAAAAGGGGAGCTGTCACGTTAAGAATGCCGTAATTTCAAGGCTCGTCATCCCGGATTTAATCTGGGATCCCATAACCATTGTCTAAAGACTAAGGGGATCCCGGGTCAAGCCCGGGATGACAGGTTCTTTATTACGTCTTAACGTGACAGCCCCCAAAGATGAAAGTAAGCACTCTACACATGTGACGATAATGGCACTTTTCTTCCGGTTTGTCATTTTTGACAAAGGTTTATTTCCCAGAATTTGTTTTTATTTTATGGCATTTCCCTATTTCGGAAGAGGTCCATTGCCAAACATCTTGCCAACAGCTTCGGCGTATATCCCCTTGATGGTATTGCGGCGATGGGGTAATTGCTCCAATAGATGCTGTGCTTGCACGCCTGAGTTAATTTCCAAAATAACAAGTTCGTTATTTTCTAAGGATGCTATATCTATTGTGGCGAAGTTTATATCAATGGCCTTTGCCCCTTGGATGGCTAGTTTTGCCAGCTTTTCCTTGATGCTGCTATCATTAAATTCGAAGGCCTTTGCTCCTTGAGAGAGATTATGCTTCCAGGTGTCGCCTTTGACCTTCCCGTACATATAATGAGCATGTTCGTTTAGGTAGAATACCCGGTATTCTGTGTATATAGGATAGTATGGGCAGAGTGCCACATCGGGTTCTGTAGTGAAAATGGTATGCATTGCGTGCTCTAGGACCTTGGGGGAATCGCAGTAGTACACATCCCGGCCCTGGGCCCCCTGGTTGGGCTTTGCTACTACTTGACTGTTATTGGCTTCGAAGTAAGCTAAGGCGTTTGGCATATTGCCCTCATTGTCCAATAGATAGGCCCGCTGTAGGGGATTGAAGAATAGCTTATGCTCAATAGCAGGGACTTTGCAGTTATTTAACACAGCATAACAGCCTGCCTTATCGCAGGCTAAGCGGTCAGCCGATGCTGAATTTATATCCCAGTATGGGCCGAAGATATGCCGGGTTATGTCGCCCTTGGTGAGGCGCAGGATGTATTTTTGCGAAAGATATTCTATACGAATACCTTTTTCTTTACAGATTTCGTTTAGCATTTCATTACGAAAGTTCATCGGGTAAATCTCCATTCCTCAAGTGATAGAATTGTTTCTGGGTCTTCGTTAGTACGCCATGAAATTGTGGTTAAATCTTCATTAATATAGAACCAATACAAATGGACTCGGCGGCCATCATTTTCTTCTTTGTCCGGCCATAGTTCTCCCAGTCTGATTACGTAAAATTTCTCATCGGAATGGCGGCCCGGTACCCATCCCAAGTAATTGTAATACAATCGTGCATAGCCGCCAGCTCTATACATGATATCATTATCAAGTCGAGCCAATTGATAGCTAAATTCCTCTTCGAAAAAACCAAGAACTTTGTCTGCTTCCTCGGCAACGGATGGCCCGGTCCATGTCCAATGATGGCCTCTTAAAACTTGACGACCGGTATATTCGAAATCCCAGTCTCCCCCTATTTCCGCCCAAATCCAATTAAAGGGGAGGGGAGGTGCCGCGGTTATGAAAACATGCTCGACTCCGGGGAGACTTGCCCCTGTAAGGTATAGTAGCGTTCTTCTGTAGGAGGCTGGGCCCCAGGCGATATAGCTTTCGATGGGGCTTTCTTGCATATGCAGCGCGTTGCCCTCGAACCAGATATCCCTTATGGCAATCCCGGATATTTCCTGGATATAGAAAATTGCTTCTTCGGCCCAGATATCAGGGGCAAGTTCCCTTTCGGCAAAGACAAAGCCATCCCACCAATCTCCATGCCAGCCGATGCCTTCGTGGTAGATGCGCATGGTGGTTGGTTCGGGTAAGCTTTGCTCCGTGCCTTGCGAGGAAAAAGGCTCCACTAGTACAATGCCGTCATTGGAAATATCATAGGCTTCGAAAATCCAATCTCTGTCGGAATCAGAATGGTCTGGCCGTAGGAATATAGTTAGGTTTTGAGCCCAATCTGTCCGTCCTGCCACGATTACGTTGCGATTAGGCAATAGGGTTATAAACGGAAATCCCCAAAAAGCGTCCTCGTCAAAATACAGCGGCGCGCCTATTACAGTGTTGATTTCATGTAGAAGCGCAGTGTCACTCATGATGTTATACAGTAAATTATCGAGATGAGAAGTTGTATTTTCCGTTATTTCTGAAGTGATGATGGGGGGAGGCGTAATATATACATATATATTTTCGGTTTGTATTACATAGATGGTTTCTGGATTAGATTGGCGACCGCAGGCTGCAAGTAGTAATATACCGATAAGCAGAAACCCTGTTGTTTTCTTCATACAGATTACTCCATTTCCCGGCATTCATCTCGGAGCTCGCACTCATCGCAGCGGGGGCTTTGCGCCTTGCAAGTTGCCCGCCCATGACTGATTACCTGTTGATTATATCGTATCCAATGAGCTTCCGGCAGTTTTTCCATGAGGTCAAACTCGATTTTCGTTGGGTCTTTATAGTCTGTGAGCTCAAGGCGGTAAGATACCCGCATTACATGGGTGTCTACCACTATAGAGGGGATTTTGAAAATATGGCTGCGGACTACATTGGCGGTTTTGCGGCCTACCCCTGCCAGGCCGGTTAGGGCGTCTATATCCGATGGGACATGGCTGTTATGTTCTGTAATAAGCGCGATTGCGCTTTTTTTTATGTTCATGGATTTCGCACGGAAAAACCCCGTTGGGTGAATTATCTCTTCCAAGTCAGCAAGCTCAGCTTGGGCAAAGGACTCCAAGGTCGGGAATTTCTCAAATAGCACAGCCGTAACCTGGTTGACCCGGTCATCTGTGCATTGGGCACTTAAAACAGTGGCGAAGAGTAATTGCCATGGGGTCGTGTAATTAAGAAAGCACCTGCCGTCGAAAGGGTAGAGCTTATCCAGGGTGGTGAGTATTCGATTTATTTTGGTTTTGCTTATTTTCATGGTATTCTCCTAGGGTTGCGTCGTCCGCAGTATATAGTCATCGCATATGAAAATGAGCTAGCTCATTTTCATATGCGATGACTATATAGTAACAGTACTTGAGAATGGATTTATCCATTCTCAAGTACTGTTACTATACTATAATTCTAAGGAGTTAGACATGAAATTTATTCTTGATCCACACATCCATACCGTGGTCAGCGGCCATGCCTATAGCACAATAAGCGAAAATGCCGCACATGCCGCTTCAATCGGCCTGACCCATATCGGAATAACAGATCATGGCCCCGATATGCCAGGGGGAGCGCATCTTTATGCATTTTCTAATCAGATTTGCTTGCCAGATATTATCCATGGGGTGCGGGTGTTAAAAAGTGCCGAGGTTAATATTGTCAATGGGGAGGGGAAGCTAGATATACCCAGTGCTATTCTTAAGCGTATGGATTATGTAATAGCGTCACTCCATCGTGGGATTTACGTGCCTACAGATAAGGATGCACATACCAAGGCTATGATTAAGGCAATGGAAAAGCCTGCGGTGAGTATTCTAGGGCATCCCGGTTGTATTCATTTTGAGATTGATATAGAAAAAGTGGTAGCGGCGGCAGCACGAACAGGTACCATTATTGAGATAAACAGCCAGACATTGAACCCCGATTCCTTTAGGTATGACGGGGAGGAAAAGCAACGGCAGTTACTTGAGCTATGTAAGGCGTATGAGGTGCCGGTTGTGGCGTCTTCTGATGCTCATTTTTGTACCCTCGTTGGAGAAATGAGCCGGGCTAAGGCTCTTATTGAAGAGGTGGGAATGCCGGAGTCATTGGTGCTTAATATGGATATAGATTTGTTTTTCGTGGCGGTCAACAAGAAAAGAGACAAGTAGTCATAAATTGACAACCTATTACAATGAACTTATAATTCGAAACAAACAAGCTGTGGGTGGTGTGTGGCCGGACTCCTGTTTACATGAAGGGATGAAGGCCAATGACTATATTACCATTTTCGCCGTATGAGTTGTTTCAGTTGATTCAAACCGGAGTTCTCATATATGTAACATGGAAGGTAAAAAAAAGCACCAAGATTTGTATGTGTGAAAAATGCACGAAAACAAAAAAATAAGCCCACCCATGGCAAAGGAATGGCTTATTTTTTAGAACAATAACTTAACTGTTGTTGTCCGGTCATAACCGCCGAACGGTTTGCCCAGGGGAGCGTTTCTGAAATTACATAGAGCGTTCCCCACTTTTATTATATCCCATTATAGTACCCAATGACCACTATGTCAAAGAAAAGGAGAAATTATATGACCTACCTATCCCAACTCAACCCAGCCCAAAAAGAGGCTGTACTCCACACGGAGGGCCCATTACTCGTCTTCGCCGGAGCGGGCTCCGGCAAAACCCGAGTCCTTACCTACCGCGTTGCCCACCTAATCGAAAAGGGTATTGACCCTTATCATATAATCGCAATCACCTTCACCAACAAAGCCGCAGCAGAAATGCGGGAGCGTATCTCGACCATCACCCCTGTGGGCGACCAAGTATGGGTCAGCACCTTTCATGCAGCATGTACTCGCATTTTGCGCCGGGAAATTACCGCACTTGGCTACTCTAGTGGCTTTTCAATTTACGACACCCAGGACAGCGAACGACTGATGAAGGAATGTATCAAGGAACTGAAATTAAACGACAAAGACTACCCTCCGCGCCAAATGGCGTCCATAATCAGCGCGCAGAAAAACGAGCTTATATCCCCAGAGGAATACGAGCGCAAATATGTAGGCTATTACCGTGAAAGTAAAATTGCCGAGCTTTATGAGCTATACCAAAAAAGACTCAGATCCAGCAATGCCCTGGACTTTGACGATATTATTTATCAAACGGTAGAACTCCTCTCAATGCGTGAGGATATCCGCCTTAAATACCAAAACCGCTTCAAATATGTAATGGTGGACGAGTACCAGGACACCAATCATGCCCAGTACCGACTGGTTAGTCTGCTGGTAGGCTATGGCAATATCTGTGTAGTAGGAGACGATGACCAGAGCATCTATGGCTGGCGGGGGGCTGATATTGAAAATATTCTGCGATTCGAAAGGGACTATCCCCAGGCCAAAATTATTAAGCTTGAGGAAAATTACCGTTCTACCCAGACGATTTTGAATGCGGCAAATGCTGTAATTGCCAACAATGAAACCCGTGCGCCAAAGGCTTTGTGGACTCAAAACTCCCCTGGTGCCTCAATAAAACTCTACACCGCCTCCACCGATCGGGAGGAGGGCCTGTTTGTGGCCAACACAATCCGAGATATGGTGGGTGATAGCACAGCCACATACAGCGATTTCGTCATATTATACCGCACCAATGCCCAATCCCGGATAGTGGAAGACCAACTGGTAATGCAGGGTATCCCGTATCGCTTATTCGGTGGGGTGCGCTTCTATGAGCGTATGGAAGTTAAGGATGTATTGGCATACCTGAAAGCCATTAACAACCCTGCCGACGATTTAGCCATTACCCGGGTAGTCAATGTCCCCCGGCGTGGGATTGGTGCGGCTACAATAACCAAGATTGCAACCTTTGCTGCCGTCAATGGCATTCCCTTCTCACAAGCACTTGGTGCTAATATCCCAGGGGTAAAAAATAAAAATCTACAGGAATTCGCAAAATTCATGACAGACTGTATAAAGTTTGCGGAAGATAATCCCATAACTGCAATCATGGACAAAGTTTTGCACGAAACCGGCTACTATGAAAGCTTAAATGACGGCACTCCAGAAGGTGAAGCCCGCAAGGAAAACGTAGATGAATTAATGGCAAAGGCTAGGGAGTTCGAAAAAGACTCTGATGACCCTTCACTAGGGCGATTCCTAGAGGATGTGGCATTGGTGGCGGATATTGATAATTACCAAGAGGGTGCAGAGGCCATATCTCTGATGACTTTGCATTCTGCCAAGGGCCTGGAGTTTAACGCAGTTTTCCTAATGGGGCTGGAAGAATATATTTTCCCGTCCTCTCGGGCTCTGACGGAAGGCAACATCACAGCACTGGAAGAGGAGCGCAGACTATGTTATGTAGGCTTTACAAGGGCCAAAAGAATACTGTATCTAAGCCACGCAATGAGAAGAATGCGCTATGACGGAGGATATAGCAACAACCCACCCAGCCGCTTTTTAAAGGAAATTCCAAAGGAGAACATCGAAAACGTAAATCTTTTTGGCAAGGCAAGAACCCAAATCGGTCGAGGCTTTACCCAGGAAAGCCCAAAGGCCGTCCCAAAGACAAAACTGGATGTAGGTCGCCGGTTTGAGGTGAACAATAATAAAGGGCCGCTGATAAACAACGACCCTCCTGATTATGGAGTAGGGGATAAGGTGACTCTGCCTCTACTTGGGGTAGGGGAGGTTGTGGCAATGGAGGAAAGAAGCGGGGATTATGAGGTTAGTGTTCGTTTTGATGTGAGTGGCAAAACTCGGAAGTTTATTGCCAAGTATGCGCGGATTACGAAGTCAAATCCACCGTCGCACCCAACTGCCCTCCCAGCCGCTCAGCCACACAAGTAATATCTCCACCATCACAAATCAACCAGGCATTATCAGATATAAACCTATATAAATTGCTGACTATAGCAATATGCGCTTTCACAATACCTTGTATTGCAGGGTCATTAATATCAGAAGGTATATCCCCTACAGATAGCGGCTCAATAGTTTTGGTTGTAACCATAAGCCCGGTGACATCTTCGGGTACAGAATCTCGATGTGCCCATAATTCGGAGCTGTTGACCTCACAGTATGCGGTTCCGATTTTTTTCTTACCACTGTGTACTTTTGCCAATAGATTTGGGTCGGCAAACTCCCGTATCTTCATATATTTACGGACCGTGTTCTCGCTGACACCGGCATCCTTGGCAACGGACTTGCGCAGATTTACAGGCTCGCTGCTATCGCTTGCTTTTTTTCGAAGCAAATCGGTCTTTTGCAGTGCAACGCTTATTTTGATTGCATCGGTGATATTGCGCCGTCCCATTTGATTTTCGATAATCCATATTACAGCATCATTTCTAGTAGAAAACCGAACTTTGGCTGTCTCAAAGGGAATTCCATGCTCTCGGCATATAGCGTAACGATTATGCCCGTCCACGATTATCCCTCTCCAAACCTTGATGGCGTCACGACAGCCATGGGCGAGTATGCTTTCTGTAAGGCTGAGATACTCCTCCCTGGATAAAGACGGAATAAGGTTCTTGAAATTATGGTTGATTTTCAGCTCGTTCATAAGTTAATTCATGCCTCCTTCGTCGGCGGAACAAATAGGTTGGTATGAAAATCCGCTACGCGGATGTTTCACGCTTGCCCCCTTTCTCGAGATTTTGTATTAGCTCTCGCAATTGCTCCGATAATGCTACCAAACCACTGTGTATATCAGGATATGCAGCTTCGAAACCCTCTGTCGGTTTCACCTTCGCGATAAAGTTATATATTTTATCGGCAAAGTCCAGTTGTCTGAGGATTTCTTTTGGCAGTAGGCGGTGGGCTGTGCCGATTTTGAGTTGGCCGGATTGGACTTGGGAAAGGAGTTCGGGGCTGCCGTGGTCTTTGATTTGTAGATAGTTAACCAATGACCCTTTGCTAACTCCTGCCTCAGATGCAAGTGATTCTTGGATGTTAATTGCATCTGGTTTTCGTTTTGTCGTTTTTGGTAAACCTTTTTCATCATTCTTTTGCGGCCTTCCTCCGTGTTTTAGGTTCATTTCCGCTTTTTTTCGCAAAAACTCGCCCTTCAAAAGTGCAATTTCTATCCTTGCCGCATCCGACAGATTCCTTCTCCCCAACTGATTCGTAAGTATCCAAACCTTAGCCGCCTCCCGGTCTGGCAGCTTCATCTCCTTAATCTGAAACTCAATCCCATTTCTAACGCATATCTCATAACGATTATGCCCGTCGATGATTATCCCCTCCCAAAGGACGATGGCATCATGGCATTTGCGAGGGGATATGATATTTTGTTCGAGCTGTTGCCGCTCCTCTGGGGATAGGGGAGGGATTAGACTCTTGAATTCTGGGTCGATTTTAGGTAATATTGACATGTTCGATGTTCCTTTTGTGTATTATAATTGTAGTCCATTGCGCAAATATGTGTTCGTCAATATCTTATGTATAATTGGTTTGAGGTGATACTATGAAGATTAAGCTCGCTCTATGCAGTGCATCCAAAGATATATTGCGCCAAGCCAGGAAAGAGTTCTCGGCTCTAGCTATCGAAACCGGGCTTGAATTGGAAATGGCCTTTTTTGCAAATGCCAATGACCTTGTAGATGCCTTCTGTGAGTTCGATATTGCATGTGTGCATGAAGTAGACTTTATTTCCGCAATGCCGGTGTTGACCGCAGTGGTTAAAGACCGCTCTGACCCGGGAATGCCTGCCACTCATAAACTGGTAATTGGGATGTTTTCCATCCCAGTAAAACCGGCAGAGTTCATGATGCTGATAGCCCAACTGCGTCATTTCTCCACCACTATTGATATCCCAATCTCAAAAGGCCGCAAAACAGAAATAGCTGCCGATATAATCTATTTCGAAAATATAAATCGCCGTATCCATATAAAAACAGCCGCGGAAACTTACCCAACCAATCTGACTTTGAAAACAGCCAGGGACCTAACCGTAGCCCATCCCTTCGCCTCACCATATGTAAGCTACCTGGTAAACCTGGCCTGGGTAGAAAGTATCGCAAGCAAAGATGTAGTGCTTAAAAATAAGGAAACTATCCCCCTATCCCAAAAAAAAGCCGCCGACTTCAGAAGGCTTTACGGGGAATATTTATCTAAATTGCAATAAAAGATATCTATATTGCAAGGTATATTGCTATGTACAAACCTCCACTGGTATTCTGATTTCAGAAAAACCTCCGGAGGTTTTATATTAATTGAGAGGAGCAATACAATGTCTGAAAAAACCACAGTGCTACATGTGAATGACATCCCCCTAACAGAATCCGGCGAGCCGGATGTAGCCGCAATACTAGCGGCCAACGATTTAGGCCATATCGACCTAACTAAGGCCAAGGTAATAAAAGTCAAAACCCCTGATGATGTAAGTATCCCAGAGGGTACAGAGCCCACAGTAATCCAGTTGGAGAATCCCCCTCTAACCGAATCCGGTCAACCGGATATCGCTGCAATATTAGCGGCCAACGACTTGGGCCATATAGACCTAACCAAAGCAAAGGTAATGATGGTAAAGACCGACGAGTAATTCATCTAAAAGAAAAAGGGGCTGTCTCATTAAGCATTTTTATGAATAATTATGCACTTGCCTCGTCGTTGCGAGGAGCGAAGCGACGAAGCAATCCAGCAAATCAAACCTTCTGGATTGCTTCGCTTTGCTCGC
>WQVF01000052.1 GCA_009781725.1 Defluviitaleaceae bacterium | reverse complement strand
TGGTGGATATGGTTGATTGTTTTTAGCAATCCAATTATACCAAACACCTGTGAGGAGTTCTTTGTTTTTATTACAAAAAAAATCCCGCATTTTTGCGGGTTGTTGCGTTTTGCAAACGCCATAAGCATTTATTTGAGTGAGGAGCACATGATATGATATTCGAGTGGAATCCAAGCAAAAATGAATTTAATAAAATATATATTTCGGGAGGTTCAGAAGAGCGAAGGCGGAATATAGCTTGAATGACTTCAAAGGTGTTATAAAAAATCCATTTTATGACAATGTGTAAATTGAAACAGCCTCATGTTTTCACATGAGGCTGTTCCCGCTGGGTAAGCGACCATACCAGATTAATTTGTATACATATGAAAAACAACGACCGCGCTATTAGTTGTGGCGGTATCCCTACGCGGAGTTGAGGAGGCTCCGTTAGTGCGAAGGGGTACCGCCACTGGTGGGGGGCTGGTTTGCAAATGGCACAAATTAGGCTGATGTGGGTGCGCCTCCCAGTCTTTCTCCATCCGTCCTATACATTAATATTCTGTCCACGGTTAATATAACTGCATGGTAGATTTTTTACAACAGACAAACCATAGATATGACAGGGAGATTCTCTAAGTAAATCGCCGCTCATGCATCAAAATGGATAAAAGATGCAAAAGCCTAGCAATATTGGAACGTATAGTTGCTAAATTTTTTTAGTTTTATTGTTGTATTAGGGGTTGCCGAGACAATTAACTGTTTTATAATCCCACTGCTTAACTTTAATATACCTTCGTCATCCCGGCCTTGAGCCGGAATCCCCTGCCCTTAGTAGAAAGATTGGGGGGACCCCGGGTCAAGCCCGGGGTGACGGGCTTTTGTATTGCATTTTGGCGGGGCAGACTCTTCCTACTAGATGAAAATAAACAAAAAACCTAACGAAATTGGGAGAACCAATAATCGCTAGGTTTTTATGTGTTGCATTTGGGGTTGTCAGTTTAGGTGAATATTTTGTGAGGTGTTATGGCTTACCAACTGGCGGAGGAATAGTTCCATCTACAGGCCCGCGAGCAGCCACAATAGTTGGGAGTTCAATGCAATACTGCATTGGATACTCTGGACAGGGAGATTCATCTATAGACCCGACATATATTGGCATGATAGAGCCAATCACAAATAGTAGGGCTACTAGTACGGCAGTTAAATTTTTCTTCATAATTAGTCATCCCTTCTATGATTTGCTAATATCGTTTATGATGTTATGGATAGCCTCCTGGGGGAGGAAGAGTTCCGCCAACAGGCCCTCCAGTAGCTGTCATGGGTTGGAACTCAATATTATGCTGCATGGGGGGATACACTGGGTAGGGGGACTCATCTATAGACCCAACATATAATGGCATGATAGAGCCAATCACAAAGAGAAAGGTTATTAGTAAGGCAGTTAATTTTTTCTTCATTATTAGTCATCCCCTCCATGGTTGATAAAACATCGCATAAATATATCTTTAATGGCCTTTGCCGCTGACAATGACCTCATTTCGCTTTTTACCTTTTCAAAATGCTGTTCAAGAAGTGTATAATACTCAATCGCTAAAAAATAATCATGTTCTTCGATGAAATGCGGTATTGCAACATCCTCTATATATGCAATGGATTCATAGTTTTTATATGATGTCATTTTATGTTTAATCGTGTAGTAGTGTCCAAGAGCAGTAAAATTTATGACCCACTTTTTATCCAAACAACCCAAGGTTTTTACATAATCCAAATGTTCGCGGGCTTTTACAAAGGTTCTGGCTTGTATGGTGCAGAGGACTTTATGGTATAGAGCTGAGTAGTGGTTATCCGTATTTTCAGGTAAATATCCCAATGCTTTATCAAAATTCTCTATTGCAGATGCCCATTTCTTAGCCTTTTTATGCGCAAGGCCTAAAAACAAGAAAGTCACGCCAATATAAGTATCATTAAAGAGGCTTTCAGCCTTAGTCATGCATTTATTGAGTAATCTTTCAGCATCCTTCAACTGATTCATCTTAATATAGTTTAGTGCAAGTCCTCGGTCTATATTTAATGAAAAATCAGTAATTCTGTTATCCGTATGCGTTTGTTTAGCCTTCATCATAAAAAATATGGCAAGGTGCGGTATTTCTATGTTCGAATAACACCAGGCTATGTAATAATAAAGCCGCTCATCATCTTCTGGCAATAGATTCTTATTATTTTCAGTCAGCTCATATGCCACCAAAAAATAATCTAAAGCCTCTTTATAATGACCCTGATGTCCAAGCAATGCGCCTCTGCAATAATTATAATGATACAGACATTCATCGTTCATTTTTTTAAGATGTTTTTGATAGGCATCAAGCTTTTTCTCAACAGTTGCGCAGTCGCCTTCTGCTTTAAATAACTGGACCTCTATCAGCTTGCACAGCATGGCCATATCAAAATCACAGGGCTCTAGCCTATCAATATGGGCCATTTCTTTTTGTATATCCTTAGCTTCATCTAGCTTTCTGGCCCTTATAAGGTCGCGCACAATATATAGGCGTTCTCTAAATGCAATACATTCCCGCTCCGTCAAGGGTAACCCTACGATGCCAAAACGCTCTTTGGCAGCAGCTATATGGGCCGCAGTATACGTATCTTCCCCTTGTTCTGCGCGTGTAATCCTATCCACTCTTACTCTCATAATCTCGACCAATTCCAACTGAGACACTTTATTATACTTCCGGAGCTTAAGGATTTTTTCGCCCACCGAAAGTTTCGATAAACCTGTTCCTGGTGATAAGCCCCCCATAATTATCGCCTCAAATCTTTAATAACTGGTTGAGAACATAGCGCAATCCTCTGAAATTGCCTCTCAGAGCAATATATTTATGATTTTCAGCTAAACAAACGGTGTCTGTCTTATATGATAATCATATAGCGCAACACGGTTCCTCAAGTTAATTTTCCATAGATTAGCATATATACGTATATATGTCAACACTTCGACATGCATTTCGAGAAAATATTTTTGCGCAAATAGAAAACTGAAAAAAGTTATTTCATGATATACTTTGCATCTATGAAAATAATTGCTCAAGGAGGCTTACATGCCACATCGTAAATTACTTATTCTATTAAGCATCTTCAACGCAACAGTAAACACATTGTATTTAGTCAGGTTTTTTGGGGTACTTCCCCCTGAAGAAGTTGTTTATGGATATGTGCCGTGGTTTATGTCCTTTGCAGTACCCAACTTTGTTTTTACCTTGCTGGCATGGATTCTGGTGTACTCCTTGCTAAAAAAATCTGATATATTGGCAGTGATAGCAGGGCTTTTGAATGCAGGGGGCTTGATTTTTCATGGATTAATCGGTTTAAATTTTGGTTTTTATACGGGCTTTTTAAGGACAATATCATTTAACGCAGTATTCGAAATCATAGTATACGTATACGGTTTAGCTCTTGCCGCGTTTTATATTAGACAATTTTGGAAGGTTATTGCAAGCAAAGGAGAGAACCATGGCAACTATACACTTTAGCGATTTCTTAAGTGCGGCAGGGGCTTCACATGAAGCCTTTATCAATCAATTACAATCTTATCTGCAAGAAAATAATTGCATATGGAAAATCAAAGAAGCGGCAAATGGCTATGTTGTGTCATATATTCATAAGCCCACTAAGAGAACAGTCGCAAACTATGTTTTCCGAAAGAAAATGCCCATGCTACGTGTATATGCGGACAATATTCTTTCTTATGAAGAGAACATATCCAAGTGGCCGGAGACAATGAAGGATACAATCAAAAAAGGCGGGAATTGCAGCAGATTAATCGACCCTACCGCTTGCAATTCTCGTTGTCTGAAAGGCTTTGACTTCATTTTGGATGGTGAGCGTCAGCAAAAATGCCGCTGCCACATGAGTTTTACTTTCTTCTTAGATGATGAAACAAAGCCATATCTCTTAGAAATCATGGAACGTGAAATGCAGGCCAGGAAATAAACATTACGCAGTACAAGCAATTCGCTAGTTGATGGTGAACAAATCATTTATATTAAACCTTGGGAGAAGCGATGGGAATAAAAGGACGTCCTCGTGCTGGCATTTCGTGGAGCGCAATGCGAAAAATATTGGAGCAAGAGAATATCTGTTGTTCTCTTAAAGGACGAATACAGTATTTTCAAACGAGATATCGAGATGCCCATGACCAAACATCGAGAATAGCCATCCGCCTTGATGGAAAAGAGGTTTTTAAGTCTGATTACTTTGATTGGTCAACAAAACAATATGAGGCATCACGGGAATTGCGTGAAAGCGCGGACAATGAAAAAAGCAATATGGCCTTTTATGAAGAAGTAGATTATCTGGTATCAAGTAGGGGTGGGATTCCCTCCTTATTTTGTTCGTTTTACATTTATCACAATAATAATATTGATGAGAGCTTGGCTTCTCCAGATGCAATGGTTCGACTTTTTGCAATACTGGATAAACGGGTCGGGAAGAGGCGTTTGAAAAAACTGTTACCTGAAGTTGAAAATCAGCCAGAGTGGTTGCAGATTTTTTTCAAGCTGCGGCTAGAAGCTGAAGGACTACTCATGAAAACCTAACTGTATTACTGTATTAGTCAGCTAGTACAGTTGGAAGGCAATAGCTTTGTTCCCGCATCTATGAACCCATATAAAATCAAGGGAATTTAATTGAAAATTAAAACACGGGGCTGTCACGTTAAGACGTAATAAAAAGCCCGTCATCCCGGGCTTGACCCGGGATCCCCTTGGTCTTTCGACAGTGGTTATGGGATCCCAGATTAAATCCGGGATGACGAGCCTTGAAATAACGGCATTCTTAACGTGACAGCCCCATCAAAAATTAAACTGACCTGTGAACAGTATAGCAAACGCATTCTCAATCCTTGACAAGGAAAAATCGACAATTTATACTCAACTTACGATAAAGATATTAGTCCCGACTTATAGCGATGTGGCTTGCTATGAATCGGGATTTTTGTTTGCCAAATTTGCCATCATTATGGGAAGGTGAAAATATGAAGGTGTTCATATCAGGGGGCGTCAAGAATGGCAAGTCATTCTACGCCCAGCGTATTGCAAAAAGACAGCAAACAGATTCAAACACTCCTTTATACTATATCGCCACCATGGATTCTACCGACCGGGAAGATGACGAGCGTATTATCAGGCATCGCAACGAGCGAGAAGGCTGGGGATTTACAACAATAGAGCAGCCTAGAAACATAGAAAACATACTGGAAAAATGCGACTATGACGGTTCTTTTTTACTGGATAGCCTAACGGCTCTTTTGGCAAATGAAATGTTTACACCAAGTGGTGACGTAAACCCAGATGCGCATAAGCAAATCGCGGAGGGGCTAATAGAGGTAATAAGCAAGGTAAATCGGATTGTCATTGTATCCGACTATATCTACAGCGATGCCATACTGTATGACCCATTGACAGAGCAGTATAGGCGCATCCTTGCCGCTTTAGATAGCATGGTTGCGCAAAGCTGTGACATAGTGCTGGAAGCGGTGTATTCACAAATGATTATCCATAAAGGTAAGGATGTGGCAGATTTTGCGCTATCTTAAAGGGTTTTACATGGCCTTGGGTATGTTTATTGGGATTCCCCTCCCATATCATTTTTGGGATGAAAAATATACTGCCATAATGGTGGCTAGCATTCCCTTTGTTGGTGCCATTCTAGGTACCCTTTGGTGGCTTGCCGGGGTATTACTTATCACTGCCAATATTCCGGTTATGTTGGCTGCTGCTGTTTTAGCTATGGTACCGTTTTTTATTGCGGGCTTTATTCATTTGGATGGCTATATGGATACCAGCGATGCGGTATTATCCTGGCGTCCATTGGAAGATAAGCTTCGGATATTAAAAGACCCTCATGTCGGCTCCTTTGCTGTGGTAATGCTGGGAATTTTATTCGTTTTTCAATTCGCGGCTATGTATACGATAGCGGAAACAGGACAGTATCTGGCTCTTATTATTGCCATTGCGGTCATTTCCAGATGCTGCTCCGCCATGTCAATATTTTTTTTGCGCCATATGCCGGAAAGTAATTACACCTCTATGCTTTCCCAAAATGTAAAAATATCTCACAGGATATTCGTTGTTGCAGTTACAATCCTTGGGATTGGGGCTGCATTTTTTTATGCCGGTGTCTTTGGCCTTATAGTTGCTGGGGCTGTGATTCTTGGCTATGGAGTAGCCATACGTTTTGTTAGTAAAAACTTAAAGGGTATATCCGGGGATTTGCTTGGGTACGCCATGGTTATAAGCGAAGTATGCGGCCTTGTTGCACTGGCGGCATTGCAGGGAAGATAGCGCAAACACACTGCCCCATTTCTAGATGACAAAGGGAGCGGCGTCGACCAAAGTGACAAAACCGGAAAAGTAACAATTATCGGTTGGTGAGGTCATTGCCTGTATGGGAGGATAGGAGAGCTGTATGATTATAATAATTGGCGGAGCGTATCAGGGAAAGTTGGCGTATGCACTTGAACGCTTTAATTTGACAGAAGAGGATGTTTACGCTTGCAATGATGAGGAAACCGTAATGCCTCAGGGCAAGAGGATTATTAACGGACTTGAAAAATGGTTATTAGCCTTGGTCCGTAATGATGTTGGCATACCTGATAATTTCATAAATAACTGCAAGGATACGATTATCATTTGTAATGATATTTCCTGCGGAGTGGTTCCTGTTGATAGGGTGCTTAGAAGGTGGCGGGAAGCAGTGGGGCGAGCTTTGGGCGCATTAGCCCAGCAGTCAGATGAAGTAGTCAGGCTTTTTTGCGGTATACCCACGAGGATTAAATAATGGTTATCAATATCATCCGCCATGGTAGGACATTGGCCAACGAAAAGAAATTATACTGCGGGGAAACGGATTTACCATTATCTGAGAATGGTATTGCCGCCTTGTTGGAGCTAAAGCACCAAGGAATCTATCCAACGGGTGTAGATATGTTTTTCACCAGCGGGCTTACAAGAACCAATGAAACCCTCAATCTCCTGTATGGCTCTGTACACAGTGAGGCGATACCCGAGTTAGCAGAGTTTCGATTTGGGGATTTTGAAATGAAAAGCTATGAAGAATTAAAGCATCAAACCGATTACCAAGCATGGATAACCGATGAAGCGGGGCATATCTCTTGTCCCGGCGGGGATAATAAAATACAATTTGCCCAGCGGGTTTTAGATGGATTTAACCTGTTGAAAAAGAAATCTCAAAACGCTGATGGAGTATTATTGGTATGCCATGGCGGTGTGATTGTAACAATCATGGAGCATTTATTCCCAGGAGACCGTAATTTTTACGAATGGCAGCCTGAGCCGGGGCGTGGATATTCGTTATGGTATAAGACTGACGAGGTATATCAATACAAGGCGATATAGTGGGGGGCACAGATGAAATTCGTAGCATCATACAGCGGTGGCAAAGATAGTATCCTAGCAATCCATAAGGCAATCCAAAAAGGGCATACGCCTATTTTTTTGTTTACAACCTACAATATTGACGAGGCCCGCTCATTTTTTCATGGCATACCTGAACCAATACTTGACAGTGTCGCAGGCTCACTTGGTATTCCTATTTTATTGGTTAAGACAAAGGGTGAGGATTATCAGCAAAATTTTGAAAAAACCTTGCTCCATGCAAAAACTCTGGGAGCGGAGGCTTGTGTTTTCGGTGACATTGATATTGAAGAACATCGCCGCTGGCCTAGCGAACGTTGTAATAATACCGGGCTGGAGCCGCTATTTCCTCTTTGGGGTGAGGCGCGAGAAAAAGTTGTATATGATTTTATGAAATGAATATGCCATTTTGCCCGTAATCCCAAGTTAATGGACTACCGTATATCCATAATTATGATGTCGGCGCAATAGCTGTAAGGATGACGAGGTTGATGTTTCAGAACTCTTTATGAAGGAGCACACCATGGATTTTATATCAGGAAGCAGAACCCGAAAACTTGTTATGGCAGGGCTTTTTGTAGCAATAGCATATTTAGGCTCAAATATCAGGCTATTTGGGACTACAATTGCCTTTGACTCACTTCCGGGATTTTTGGCGGCACTAATCCTCGGCCCGGCTTACGGAGCCGCCATAGGCTTTCTAGGGCATCTGTTTACGGCACTCATGTCCGGGTTTCCCCTTGGTGCTCCGCTGCATGGAGTTATTGCATTTTCCATGGCAATCGCAATGCTGGGATATGGTCTTGTGTTTAAATTTCTAAAAAATAAATTGCCCCTGATAATTAGCTTAATCATCACCGGCATTGTAGGGGTTATATTAAACGGCCCTGTTTCCCTGGGTATGTCCATTGCCGCAATGACGCTGATGGCAGGGAGGGAGGCAGGTTTGGGCTTGCTTGTTTTGCTTCCGACCCTTATCTTGGGGGCGGCGGCCAATGTTGTGCTAAGCATTTTCCTGTACATCCCATTGGACGTATTGTGGAGTAAAAATAAATGAAAGCATGGACTCGGAGAGACCTAACAATCGTACCAATGGGGCAGCACTCCATGGTAGTAGCATGTGATAGCTGTGGTGGGGTTGGTATAAAAGACGGGGATATCCTAAAACTATCACCGAGACATGTCGCAAAATTTACAACAAGGGTAGCCCTTACCGAGGTGCTATGCTCAGGTGCTATGCCTGTTATGATAACAAACGGCGTAGCCTGTGAAATGAACCCTACCGGTGCTAAAATGATTCTGGGTATAAAAGAAGAGTTGGAGAACGCAGGCATAAAGGACATTGCACTGTCAGGCTCTACGGAAGAGAACTTTCCTACATCAATGACTGCGTTGGCGGTTACGGTGATAGGAATGGGTAGTGAAAACGACCTGAAATTCGGGCATGCCGTTAAAGGGGATAAGCTTATACTCTTGGGTACTCCCAGAGTTGGTGATGAAGTTGACCTAGAGAGCAATGGATTCTATGAAGAGATAAAGCACTTGCGGCCCATCCCCGAAGTTAGGGAGATTGTCCCCGTTGGTTCAAAAGGTGTGGCATATGAGGCTGAAGGCCTTGCATCCTTAAGCGGTATGAATTGCGAGCTGTATAAAACCGGGATAGATTACTCCAAGTCAGCCGGCCCTGTCACTTGCTTGCTGGTTTTATGCGATAGGGCTATTGTTGATTATGTGCTTAACAGTCATCCAACAGGGACAGTTATAGGGGAAATCCACAGAGCATAAATATATTCGTACATTTATGCCAGCAGCAATACCACCGGGATAAAGCCCTTTGTATGCCTCCCATGGGATGTAATTTCTATCAGTAAATCATACCGGTCCTTGCATAAGTCAGTGCCGGTTAAATCAAACTCTATTTCAGTCCAGCCTTTGCTACCAGCATGATAATGCTCCAGGGATATATTAATATTTTTCCCAGGTGAGATTTGGATATTATTAGGGGTATGCCATTTAACATTGAGCCACTGCTGGCGTCCAAGATTATTCTCAATTCTTAATCGGAACTTTCTCGTTTTCCCTTCTTGGATAATGGGCTCGCCTCCATAATCAAGCATTGTATTGAAAATAATAAAGTCATCCCTTACGCCAAAGGGGCTGCATTTTAGTTTCTCACTAAAATCCTGGATATAACGGAACTCGTTTTGACTGCGGTTTGGAGGACACCGTAAGTCATCCTGCACTTGTATTGAATACCCATCAGCAGAATTTACATAATCGCACCACTTGCTGCCCAAGATGAAAGGGGTAACTTTTAGTATTCTGTCGGTTAGTTCGTCTATTGTTTTGGGTGCTATAAAAATCCAGTCTGTTTGGTTAAGGCACATGGTTTTAATGTTCCGGCCTATTGGATTAATCCATTTTTCGGGGATATTATCAATGCCCAGGATAATGCCTAGAGTAGCACCTACGGTTCCTGCTGTGCAATCCGTATCTTCGCCGCAACCTGTGGCTATACATATACTTTTACCAAAATCACCTTCACCGTACATAAGCCCAATAACAACGATTCCGATATTACCGGGAGCATCCCATCCCAATGGCCCTATGGGTACGTCTTTTTCAATAGGGGGCTGAAAGGCAACGCCGAAGCTGCCTGGAACGGCGTTCAATACCTTTTTCCTGGCTTCTAGCCAAGTCAAGCCGCTGTGATAGGCCTCTAATGCAACGGCAACACCTTTGGCTACGCCGCAATCTGTAGGGATATATGACAGTCCTATTTGAATAAGCTCCTCCATATCATCAGTACTGTTTTTGCAAAATGCGGCACTTTGGAGTGCAGCACAAAATATTTCTGAGTAAACCCCTTCATGACTGTGATCGACAATCCCATCTTCATAGGCATACTGTACCGCTATTTCCGGATGGCCTGGTGCTACAGAGGCCCATATTTCGCTCCTAATCCACGCACCGTTTGAATCCCGGAAAGGGTTATTAACATATCCGGAAAGGGGAGGATTTAGCCCTATGCGCATATTGTTTTTCCCTGCGCCATATTCGCACCAATCTGCTGTTATATAGCTATGCCATAGTTCGCCTAGTATTGAGGCATTGACCTGGTTTCCGTATTTCTCAAGGGCGTAAAGCCAGACTAATTGCAAATCAAGGTCGTCATTGGGTAGAGGGTCACCTGAGATATCATGGGTGTAGAAGTCAATATCGAAAGACTTTTGGTAACCTTCGAATGGTGCGCCCAAGGTCCCGCCGATGTTTTTCCCCATCCAGCAGCCTAGGAGTTTTTGCCTGTAGTCATTTAATGTTAAAGTCATATTTTCCTCCTGTCTTTCTGTCACCCCGGATTGACCCAGGCCCCCTAGTCTTTCGAGAAAGGTCGGGGGATTCCGCATCAAGTGCGGGATGACGTGCCTACATATATTCCAGTATCACTACGCCAAAGGGTTCTATATTATCAATATTTCCACCGATTTGCCGCGTTAGTTTATATTTTTCATTGGTGCTTATCACCGGAGATACTCTTTCGCCGGAATAATTCACCAGCACCACATAGCTCTTCTCTTTGCCGAAATGCTGAGTAACGCCGATGTTTTTATTTTCGCAGCATAGGATATGAGAATCGTATTGACTCTTGAAAATTTCATGATAAACCTCGTGACGGCTGTCTTCGAACGCACCGGGCTCGCTAAGCAGCATGGATTCTATAGGATAGTCAAGATAGTATACTGTGCCTTTCCCGTATGAAAACTTTGTGAACACAGGCAGGCCGTCTGCATCTGTTTCCAAAACCTCTGCGCCATTTGCTTTAAAGATACGCTTATTTTGTCGGGAATTTTGTACGGTTAGCCCTGTTAGTGCGTTAAACTCCGACAATATGCATTCATCATTTGAGATATATAGGGTCGCACCGTTTTTGACCTTTTCAATTAGTTCCAAATACCGCTCCCTGGCCATTACAAGATGCCCCTTAACGGAGGGCATAAGATAAACATTTGACTCGGGCAGCTCCCGCTCCCCATAGGCGAAGCGCAAGTTGATTCCGGCCTGTTTTGCCAGAATATACGACATATATCCAACACCCCAATGATCCTGCCCCTTCGTCAAGATGCAAACGCCATCCTCGTTGGCGGGAGGAAGATTAAAGTCGATTTGAGCCATAAACTCCTGGAATTTCTTAAACTCTCGCAAAACAGGCTTTGGTGCACCGTATTTGTCCGTCATACCCAACTCAATTTCACACATATTCCAGGTATATGGCGGCGTGGTCAAGTTTACTTGCTCATGAGCGCACCACCACATGAGACCATATGACCCGTTTACCCAATTTGAGTACAGATTAGCCCGTACAAACCCCGCTGATGTTTCGTCATCGCAGTTCATTGGGCCCATAGTTCCGATTTCTTCTACCATACAGGGCTTGCCACCAATATCACTGTAGAGCTTTGTTTCGCAGGTAGCGTGGAGCAATGTGCGAATATTGGAATAGGAATCTATCCGTGTATGGAAAGCCCAATATGGATATGGATGGGTTGTTAATATATCAGAGCCCTCCCCCTGGTCCTCAATGGTCCAGGTGCCTTCCACAAAGAGATTATGCATCCCTGAGATTACCGGGCGGGAGTTATCGGCAGCACGTATGCAGTTTGAAAGAGTAAGGGTCCAGTTATGAGCTGCGTTTTTATCATCCAGAGGATACATGCAATTGCATTCGTTGCCTAAGTCCCAGGCATAAATTTCGTCTCTATCCTTGAAACGGCTGATAAAGCCCGTGATAAATTTCTGCTGTAATAAAAGGGCGGTATGGTCTGTATAGGGATTTCTGCCATACATTATTGGAGGGATAAAAAGGCGCCCGCTCATCCAACCTGTGATTAGTCCTATTATTAGCTTAAGGCCATATTTTTGTGCGATATTGCAAAATATATTAAATCGCTTAAGGGCAACCTCATCCAGATAATATTTATTTGTGGGCTGCCGCTCTCCGGTCAAGCGGTACTCAACGATTTGGTCGCCGGAATAAAGGGGCATTACAGGCTGGAAGTCTCGCCAGTTTGGGAAAACCCGTAAATACTCCACTCCGTTTTCGAAAAGGGTTTTAAGGTCCCGGTCAATGGATTCTTCGCAGAAATCTACCCACATTTCCGCACCAGCATTGGATGCCCAGTAATTACAGCCTATTAGAAAGTTATTCACACTACCTCCTATCCGCCCATTACGGGCATACTCGTCACTAACCGAGCATGAGATAATCACCACGAAAAACACGAAAGGCACAAAAAATGTTCAGTGATTTTCGTGGTTCATGCAGTTGTTTCATATTATCGTCCTCACGGTCTACAACTGTAACCGCCTTTGTCGATATCATCAAAACCAAGTCTCCTGTCAGTGTATAGATACTACCAAAAAAATGGAATACGGTATTTCACATATTTATTATTGCAATTCAACAGCATTTGCGTAATAATTCAGCCGAACCAATGAAACGGAGGATATTATGGAAACCATGAATCGACGCCAGCGTGTACTCGCGGCTATCAATCATCAGACCCCTGACAGAATGCCCATTGACCTAGGGGTGCATTTTTCTACAGGTATTTCCGCTTTTGCCTATAAACGTCTGCGGGAGCATCTTGGGCTTTACGCAGACATAATCGATGTCCCCGACCCGGTACAAATGCTGGCTCGGGTTGAGAGGGATGTTCTTGAGCGTTTCCGCTGCGATACTATGTTGCTTAATCCTGAGCTTAAAAGCCCTGTCAGATGGGATGTGCGAGGGGATTACTCATTTCTTGTTTCTGACAAAGCAGTACCTACGCAAAAAGAAAATGGGGATTGGATTGTATCTCGGGGTGATAAATCCATGCGTATGCCCAAAGGGGGATACTTCTTTGACGGGGATTGGCTGGGTGTAAGTGACTACGCTTCCGAGGAAGAGGAATTAAAGGCCTACGCCGCCCGAGCCGAGCGGATTTATAAGGAAACCGACTATTTCACCATGCAAATGGGCTTTTACGGCTTTTTTAGCGATTTGGAATTTGCCTGTCTTATGCTGACAGACCCGGATGAGGCAATCCAACAGCAAGAGGAGCACTTGGCTTATTTTCTGGCTCGCGCCGAAAAGGTGTTGCGTATGTATGGGGAGTATATTCAGTGTATAGAGATTAACTCGGATTTAGGCACACAGTCTGCGCCATTTCTGCGCCCCGAGCATTACGAAGAATTTTGTATGCCATATCTTAAAAAATTCAATGACTTTATCCATAGGAATAGCGATATTAAGATATTTATGCATAGCTGCGGCTCTGTTGAGCCTTTGATTCCTTATATTATCGAAGCGGGGGTGGATATTTTAAATCCTGTGCAGATTTCCGCCGACAACATGGACCCTGCTGTATTAAAGGAAAAATACGGGGATAAAATATGTTTCTGGGGCGGAGGCTGTGACACACAGAATATATTGCCCAATGCTACACCGGAGGAGGTAAAGACTCATGTCCGGGAAATGGTGGGTATTTTAAAGCCTGGCGGAGGCTTTGTGTTTAATCAAGTTCATAATATTATGGGGGATGTACCTCCGGAAAATATCGTGGCAATGTTTGATACGGCTTATGAGGAGAGTTTTTATTAAACCCACACACACGTCATTGCGAGGAGCTAAGCGACGAAGCAATCCAGTAAACTTACGGATTCTGCCGTTCTTGGATTGCTTCGGCTTCGCCTCGCAATGACGAGTTGATGTATTTCGTTCGCTACAAGGTCTAACGACGAGAACTAAGGCATATCCAGTCTGGGTATACGAACGCTTACACTGGTTCCTATCCCGGGCTCGCTTTTTATACTAACTCCATATTCCTGTCCATATTGGAGCATAACTCGCTTATTTACATTTATTATCCCATATCCCTGGGATACTTCGTCGTTGAGAATGTTGACTAGCTTATCTCTTGGTATGCCAATCCCATCATCTTGGACGGTAAACAATATATCATCGCCGCAAGCCCGAACCGTGATGTTTATATTGATTGTTGAACCATCGATTTTTATCACATGCTCAAAAATATTCTCCACAAAGGGCTGTAAAATAATTTTCAGGGTTTGGTACATAAGGACAGTATCCTCAACGTCAAATACTACATTGAAAGTTTCGCCCTTGCGGATGCGGAACACTTCCAGGTATGCCTTAATTTGCGAGAGTTCATCGTCGATTGAAATAATCTCAGACCCTCTGTTCAAGGTCATGCGATAAAACTTCGCCAGAGCCCTGACCATATTTGTGATGTCAGCAGTTTCCCCAAGCTCTGCCAGCCGGCTGATGGAGGACAGGGAGTTATACAAAATATGCGGGTTAATTTGCGCTTGCAACGCCTTGAGCTGGGCATCTTTTTTCTCAATATCGGATATATAATTATCGTAAATTAGAGTGGATATCTGCTCGGACATATCATTGAATACATTGCCCAAAAAACCAATTTCATCATGGCCGAACCCAGTAATTCTCATACCAGGTTCCCCAGACGAAAAATCCTGCATTTTTGTGGCAATGGCATTGATTCGCTTTGAAAATGATTTTGACAGCACAAAGGTTAGCAAAAACATTAATGTGCCTGCAATGGCAAATGTAAAAACGGTGATTATGGCAATCCGGTTTACATTTTCCGTGATAAATCTGGTGGGATAGATACTGACAATATGCCAGTTATCACCAAATTCGCCGCTTCTTATTAGGGTTATCCCTTGGTCTCTAAGGAGCATTTGACTATCATCCCCGGATAAAAATCCATAGAAAATGTCTCTGTTCATCTCGTAGAAATCAACCTTATACCCCTCCGCAGAGAGCAGCCGGTGCCCGGTGTCAAACACTAAGTTAAAGCTGCCGTCCGTTCCGTTAAAATTATCTGTATAAATCGTATCAAACATTATCGTGAGCCTAAGGAGCCCGATTACCTCGATTCTTGGGGTAGACATATCCGTAATTTCCTGTAAAAAAGAAATATAGCCATAGTCTCTGTCATTCCCCACCTGCGCCCATATACCACCGCGAGTATTAACCTCTTCCATGGCAAAGCTGGTCCAATGCAAATCCCTGATGCGGCTGTAATTTAAAACTTGGAATTGCCTCCGCCGCCCGGTAAGCCTAAAATCAATGGAGCGGGGATAGGCCAGAAGACTCCCAATCCCCCCGGTAATGATTTCGCTATTAATATCGTTGTACCGGATTAACTGAATATTAATCCCGGATTCCGAGGCATCTAAAAAAGAATGAATTGTGGGATTAAGCACATTTCTGACAATCTCATATTCACGTAATGGGGTTATATAATTGGGTGCGATAAATGTTTGGATAGTGGTATTGCCGGTGATGGTTTGGGCGATTAGCTCATAGCGATTCATATTTCTGATAATCCCGGCAATAGTGCTTTGCTGATGCTCATAAATAATGTCATAGCCCTGTCGCCTAAGTGCATCCGTCGAGGATAAAAAGGTTGCAAAGCCAATGGAAAGCACAAGTATCACAGGAATAACAAAAAATGAAAGCAGTAGCTTATGCCTAATCTGTAGGTTGTGGAACCATTGTGAAATTCTCATACAAACTTCCTATATTCCGATGGGGTTACCCCAAAGACGGATTTAAAGTTTTTGATAAATGTGGACATATTTTTATAGCCCACGGACATAGACGCTTCCAATACCTTTACGTTACGGTCCTGAAGGAGTACCGCTGATTGTCTAATCCGGTATTCCATTAGGTATTTGCTGAAATTTTGATTGGTTTCCTGTTTGAAAACATTCCCGAGATAATTGGGGGTGTAATAGATTGATTTTGCTATCTTCTCAAGAGAAATATTATCCATATAGTGGGATTCCACATAGGAAATGACTTTGTCCACCGCCGCCTTTCTCATACTCTTTCTTTTGCTGTCCAAAAGGTCAATGGCGGTCCAGATAATGCCCTTTAGCCATTCATATATATTTGAAATGGTTTCTAACCGCAACATATGCTGAATCAGATTGCCGGTGCTGCCCAGCAAATCCTCGGCCTTTATATTAAAATCTCCCAGGGCAAGCTCTGTCTGATTGATGATATTGACGCAATAATACTGGATAGACTGAGGGCTGCTGTCGGTATTTTTTTCAAAACCCTTGAACAGATAGTCGAGAAGATGCATCGCCTTGACGGAATCCAGCTGCTTTACACAGTCGGCGATTTCATATTCAATTTTATTGAACGATGAATTATCATCTTGTGCAGACTCGCTAAGCAATACCTTACCCTTGCCACCTGGCTGTTTGCTAAGGAGAGCCTGGACGCTTTTATTATACGAACCGCTCAGCTCTCTGTAATTGCCAACAATGCCGCCAATGCCGACGGATACACTGAAAGAAGGGGTTATACGTGCAAGGATTTCCTTGGAAAAATCTACGATTGCCTCTTCCATGATATGAGGTATTGCATCCGAGGACGCACTAATCACCAATCCCAGACGGCTCTCTTCGATTTGAACCAGCTCTATGTCATAATCAAATGCAAGGCTTCCTATGGTTTTTTGTAGGTCTTCCATTTTTTTTGTGTTTTCATTGGGTGCAATATGATAATCATCTAGCTCAATAAGAAGCACTGCAAGCCACCCGACCCCTTGCAGTACATTCATATCCTTCAGTCTACTTTCAATATTATTGTAAGCACCAAACAATAAATCCAGCATGAGCTTGCTCCGCAAAAGGGGCATACCTTCACTGGCTACCCGAATAAGTATCCCTTGCTGCTCCTGCTCCCGTTTCTGCTCTTTGACCCTTTCCACCAGATTAGTAACACAGGCGGCGAGCTCTTCTGTGTCCACAGGTTTTAGGATATATTCATACACATTTATTTTGATTGCCATTTTCGCATACATAAAATCATCATATCCGCTGACAAAGACAATCTGGATTGATGGATGAATTTGCCTAGCGTATTGAGCCAGCTCGATACCGGACATAAGGGGCATCTTTATATCCGAGAGGAGTATGTCGATTTTGTTTTTTCTGAGAATCTCCAAGGCAGAAGGCCCGTCTTTGGCTTTGTACACCTCGCCTATGGAGTAGTCTTCCCAATTGAGCTGTCTAGCAAGGCCTTCCCGGTCCAGAGTCTCGTCATCGGTGATGAGGAGGTTTAAAGTCATGCGGCATCTCCCCTTTGTATATATTTTACAGATTGCTATATGTATGGTGATTTGCATTGTTATGTAAACATAACTGCCTAATGAAGTCAAATTAGTGGAATATTATAGCGAATTAAATGAGAAACAGTCCAGACCGAGTCGAAAATAGCGGACGCCTCAACGCTTTTTCGGCGACAGGCTGGACTGATTTCGAATTAATTCGCTATATCAATATTTTATACTTGACAATTCAAGAACACATCTCGTATAGTGAATTAATGAATATAATTAATATATAATTCATTAATTCACTCATTGATTCCTGAAGAAGAGATAGAGGTATTTTTTTATGATTCCAAAGAGGCTTTGTTTTGCGATGTTATGGACGATTTCCAAAAAAGCACAAGACAGATGTACGATGAAACTCTCTCCTCACCGCCAACAAAAATGGAAATCTGCCAAGTGCTAAAAAAGCTGTATCTCGAATATACAGAGAACAACATAATCACAAAAAGGCATAGCCCAGACTACCAGGCCCTTTTAAACAAATTGCCAAAGGAATGGAGAGCAAAGCATAGTAAAAACAGTGAGGATGGTCTTGCGGCTACACTTTTCGCTCCAAATATAAAAATGAAGGTAAGTAAAGATAGAGCTCATGGAATAATCGATACACTCTTATTGACCGTGGTAAATAAGGAGCTTATAAAGGACCATTACGAAATATTTTGTACGTTGCTGGATTGTGTTATTGATGAGATATATGAATAGTTGGAGGTATAAAATGGAAAAGAAAGAAGTGTTATTTTTATTAACTGAACATTGGGCTGATTGGTATATAGGTCAAGCAATGGCCCAAGTAAGCTTTGCTGATGACTATGTTTCAAAGACAATCAGCATAGACAAACACCCCAAAACTTCAATAGGCGGCTTGAAAGCTGAAATCGATTACTCTATTGAAGAATATCAAAGCCTTGATAATCTTGCTTTGATAGTTTTGGTTGGTGGTGGTTCGTGGCGGAATAATCGTTATGATGAAATCGCCGATTTTGTGAGCAAAGCCAATAATAGCAACATTCCTGTTGCTGCCATTTGTGGTGCTACTGTTTTCTTAGCAAAACATGGTTTTCTCAATAATGTAATGCATACCAGCAATGGACTAGATTTCTTCAAAGAAAGACTCGAGGATGAAAAGAACTATACGGGTTGGGATCATTTTACATTCTCACAATCCATAAATGATGGTGGTTTTATCACTGCAAATGAAACGGCGGCTTTAGAGTTTGCTCGTGAGATAATGCTCGTTTTGGCAGAGGATGAAGCTGATTTTGTTGAGTATATAAATGACTGGTACAAAAAACATAAACATGGTTCTGCCCCACATGCAATATAAAGAAATATGTGGAATCGCCATAACCGGTGTTTTAAAGAAAGGATGAAGGTATGAACAAGGTAATACAACAAGCCCACGAGTTATTCAAAAAAGCAGGTTTTGATTATGCAATATGCGGCGGCTATGCACTTGATATGTTTGCGGGTAAAGAAATTCGAGAACATGGCGATTTTGACATCTTAGTGTACAGAGAGGATAAGCACCGCGCCGTTCAGTTTATGATAGACATGGGCTGGGATGTTTTCGGCAGATTTGGGGAAAATGGTGCCGTGTGGCAGTTTTTATTTTACAAGGTTGAGGACATTAAAGATAGCTTTTGGGATGCATGTGGTGGTGTTTGGGCTATCGCACCGGGCTGCTTGCCGAATGTACTTGCTAAAATAGACCGCTTGCAAGGCGGCAAGCATGAAGTCTACACCTACAAATCCCGTAAATGGCATGTGCAAGATGAACTTGAATTTATAGAGATTGCCTTTGATGGAAAAGATGGCAATGAATATGTAGCATCAGAAAACCCAAGGATTACACGCCTCCTTGATAAAACAATTCTGTACCGTGACGGCGTACCATATCTGGCCCCAGAGATAGTGCTGTATTACAAATCTGGCAAAGGCTCTATGGATAGCGCGTATGCGAAGCCTAGAACGATAGCCGATTTTGAGGCAGTTATGCCAATGCTATCAGACGAAAGCAAAAAGTGGCTTTTGGAGGCCATAGATACGACTTGGCCTGATGGGTATGAATGGCTTGATGGATTGTTGAGCTAATTCGAGGATAGGATATAGCGTAGCAATGTGTCGGCTAATAATTGATAATTATAGCTGTGAGAAATTAATGGCATAGCTCAATAATATAGCGTAGGGACGATGTTGTAATAACATTATCACCTACGCCTAATTTACATAAGTAAAGTTTGGCCATACAACCCCGTTGTTTTGCACAACTAATCATTGATTTGCAATATTGAATTCGGCTGATTTATCCATGATAATTTCCCTTATAGTCAAATAACTTGGAAACGAACAAACTAAGGTGGATGTTGTTATGGCTCAGTCAATGTCAGCTAAGAAAAAATCACCTCTCAAGAAAAGATTATGGGAGCAGCGCGAGTTGCAGCTCATGGTTATCCCTGGGATTATATTTGTTTTCATTTTTGCATATTTGCCTATGTATGGCATAATTATGGGATTTCAGCACTTTCGGTTAGGGGATTTTCCTGGTTTTAGTGAATGGGTTGGGCTTAGGTTTTTTCGTGAATTTCTGACTTCACGTGAGTTCCCCCTGGTAATGAGAAATACTTTTGTTTTGGCATTTTATAAGCTTTTGTTTAATTTTACGTTGCCAATCGGCTTTGCACTGCTTATTAATGAAGTAAGGCATAGCTTGTTCAAGCGTTCTATTCAAACGGTTTCGTATCTGCCTCACTTTATTTCTTGGGTAGTTGTTGCGGGTATTACCTTCGACTTTCTTTCTATAGATGGAGGTGCCCTTAACGGCATCTTGATGTGGCTTAATATAATCGACCGTCCAATTATGTTTATGGGTGAGGCCCGTTACTTCAGGGCTATTCTTGTTATCACCGAGTTATGGAAAGACATGGGTTGGAACTCGATTATATATATTGCCGCAATGGCATCTATTGACCCCGGCCAATATGAGTCGGCGAGTATTGACGGTGCCAATCGCTTGAAAAAGGCATGGTATATCACACTTCCTGGTATTAAGCCAACTATAACAATTTTGCTGATACTGGCTATTGGTAATCTTATGAATAGCGGATTTGAGCAGATTCTACTACTTACAAATAATCTTAATAACACCATGGTCGCCAGCGTTTCCAATGTACTTGATATCTTTACGTTTAATACGGGAATTAGGCATGGCCGAATATCCTATGCGACAGCAATAGGGACCTTTAGGTCGGCTATAAGTATTGTGTTGTTGTTGAGTGCCAATTTTGTGGCAAAGCGGCTTAATGGCGAGAGTTTATTCTAGGAACAAGGTGATTGTAGATGAGACAAAAGTTCAATATCTTTGATGTAACAATTTATCTGGTATTGATTATCATTGCCTGCGCCACGCTGTATCCTTTTTTAAACGCAGTGGCAATATCCTTTAACGAGGCCAATGATACTATCAGGGGCGGTATAACGATTTTCCCCAGACAACCTACCTTGGCAAACTATCGCGTAATTTTTTCTGATCAAAATCTTCTTAATTCATATTGGATTTCTATTGCACGGACCATTATCGGCACTACTAGCGGTGTATTGTTTACGGCATTGGTGGCATATGGGATGTCTAAGCGTTCTTTAATCGGCAGAAATATATATATGAAGATATTCTTAGTAACAATGTTTGTAAGCGGCGGGTTGATTCCATACTATATGTTAATCCGGCAGCTTGGGCTTATGAATAACTTTCTTGTATTTATTATCCCACCTATGTTTAGTGTTTGGAATATGATTATTATGCGTACTTATTTTGCAAACTCCGTCCCTGCCGCCTTGGAGGAGTCTGCTTTGATAGATGGTGCGGGATATTATCGGATATTTTTCTCTATCATACTGCATATTTCAAAGCCTATAATTGCCACTATGGTTTTATTCACCGGGGTATTTCATTGGAACTCCTGGTTTGACGCGGCTATTTTTATAACAAATCCAAGGCTCAGGCCAGCGCAAAATGTCCTTATCGCTGTTATCAACGCAAACCGCTTTGAAGAGGCTATGAGCGCAGTGGGCCATGCGGCCTTTGTTTTGAGCCAGCAAAGGATAGTAAATGTACGTTCTATTACTATGGCAACTATGGTGGCTACGATTATACCGATTATTTTGGTGTATCCCTTTGTGCAAAAGTATTTTGTGAAGGGTATTATGATTGGCTCCTTGAAGGAGTAATAGTATGGACTTGGTTTATGACGAACATACTCCGTAATGGAGTGATAATAAGGAGGAAATCTATGAAAAAAGGTAGTATAAAAATGTCAGTTATGATTAAGCTGACCGCATTATTGGTTGTTTCTGTTTTTCTTCTATTTTCATTTGCAGGATGCAGCAACGATGATGATGACCAGGTGCAAGAAACTGTTGTCGGTGCCGATGGTGTCGAACGCGAGTTTTTTCATTTTGTAATGTACATGAACTATGAGTGGTTCGATGTATCCCCTGTATGGGGTGAAGATGAGACATCCGCATATCTGATGGAGCGATTCAACATCAGCTTAGAATTGCAAAGACCAGATACTGACCCGGATATCCAGATGAATCTGCTTATCGCCGCCGGGGATTTACCCGACGCAATGATGCTGGACAGGGGCAGCCATTACTTTACAATGGCTCAAACTGGAATGCTGTATGCCCTGGATGATTTGATTAACGCCGGTTCCAATTACCAGCGGCTGCTGTCCCAGGATGTTCGTAACTCAGCCAAAATCAACGACGTAACATATGGGATACTTAACTGGCCTACAGACGAAACATCACCCACCGGTAATAACGGCTTCACACTCAACACCCGCATATATGAAATGCTGGGTAGCCCATCCATTACCAATCTTGACGAGCTTTATGCTTATTTGCTCATGGTACAAGAGCAGGTACCAACACTTGACGGTGCCCCTATTATCCCAATAAATGTAACATTTGATGATATTTATAGTCTTCATGGGGGATACAGGGGACTGTACAGCGGATTCGGACTTTTTCGGACCGATGATGGACTTAGTCTTGTTTATCATGACCCTATATTTGTAGAAGCGGCGCATTTTATGAACAGACTCTTTAACGAGGATTTACTGACCAGGGATATCTTTATCCAAACCAACGATCAATTCTTGGAAAGATTGGCAACAGGCCGTGTCGCTGCATTCATGGGTAATATGGCAGGGCATATAGCCCCATCCCGTATCAGGCTACAGGAAATTGACCCATTAAGTGATTTTACGATTATTTCACCTCCGGGAGCACCAGGAAGAGATATATTCTTGGATTACTTCCACACAATTGGCTGGAATGTACTGGTCATAAATGACGAGACCCAAAAGCCCGATAGGATTTTCGAACTCTTCGACTTCCTCTTTTCAGAAGAAGGTACAGTAGTTATGTATCATGGCCCAAGGGGCCATATATGGGAAGAAACCGATGCATATGGATTCCCGTATCTGACAATAGATGTTAATGACTTATCCGAGCAAGAGCGCGGTAATCTTGGTTTGTTTGTATGGTCCTTCCCTGGCAATTCTATTGTTGCCAACACGATGGGCAAGGTAATGAACGAAAGAATGCCACGAGAAGAATGGGATTGGGGTACTGCCTACCAACATGATATTATATGGCCACATTCCATGCCATTTACTGAGTTTTTCCCGATTGTTAACGATATTACCCTCAACGACCCTGATGATCCTTTATCAATTACCCGGGGCAGGTGGCAATCTTTTAACGATGAGTTAATCCCACGCTTGGTAATGGCTGGTAGCCCAGAAGAATTGGATGGGATATTGGCGCAGGCTATTGATGAAGTAATGGCAATGGGGTTTGCGGCATATGAGGAACATGCTACGGAGTTATGGCGTAGTCGTTAGTAATCATAAAGTGTGTTTGAACGTCGAGGTCACTACAATAAAACAAAACGGCTCCGCCGCTTTTGTTTTTGATAGGCAGCAGCGAAATTGCGAATGCAATTTCTTAGCATAGAACTAAGGGGCTGTCACGTTAAGAATGCCGTAACTTCAAGGCTCGTCATCCTGGATTTAATCCGGAATCCCACTATCATTGTCGAAAGACTAAGGGGATCCCGGGTCAAGCCCGGGATGACGGGCTTTTTATTACGTTTCTTAGTCAATATATCTTTATGAACGTCGTGGTGTACGACTTCCGTCGAGATAACAGTCTCTCATAACATCAAAATTTCAAATCGCTATGCGAAGCTACGCGTATCAAAGATAGAAACAAGCCTCCATCCGAAGTCTTTTTGTAAATAAGCAGCCAATCTGGTGAAACGTGACACTCTCTATGCCCATTCCAGTTGCCGGACAAAGCATGGTCTCGATATTTTTCTGACAAAGGTTCGTCATTGGCTAATTTAACTATAAGTTCATCCAACAAACTTATATCCTTACCCTGTTTGTATGCAAGGCGCACATCCTTGCGGAATTGGGCAGAGCGACGAACTTCGCGTTTAGTCATCGTCATCACCTTCTAGGCAGTCCGCAAGCAAATCAGATACATTGTAATAGCCCTTATATGCACTTGG
>WQVF01000051.1 GCA_009781725.1 Defluviitaleaceae bacterium | reverse complement strand
TTTTTATGCGTTCCCATTCGTTATCCGTTATTTCGTACCTGCGTCGTGTTGTTGACATCTTTCTTCACCCTACGACAATGTATCAGGTTTTGGTGCTTTTGTCTTTATCGAACACGTCCTAATTGATTTCAGTTGATTAAGCTGCCTCTGTGCGCTGTCGGTAACTTTAATGAACATAGGTGTGTTTAGTTTTTTAAATAAGGCCATAATCTTGAATCCTTTCTTTTTGATATATGAAATTGTGTATATATTTACAGAGAAGTTTATATATATAAGCATTCCACATCAATACGACTTTGAATAATGCTTGCTCGCCTAGAAAAAGATGAATCTGATATTCCATTGATAAGGTAGATAAATTCATCATCGGTTAACCAGCGGCGTTTTGGCCTAAATCCCTCTCTAACTGCTTCGCGAATAGACATATTTTTATCAAGCTCTATAGGTCTGTTTGCCTGCTCAGTTGCTATTACATCTTCATTCTTCACACCAGTATGTGGAGTTACTTCTTTATTATAAGATATCTCAACAGTTTTTTCTTCGCTATGTTCTACAATATCATCGTGAATTTCAAGTTGGATTGTTGAAACTTCATATTCGCCATCATCACAACGTTTGTCGAAACTAAACACAGTACCATATGAGCGATAATGCTCAATTGTTTGGATAAGAAAATCAACAGTAACCTGACAATATTCAGCAGCAAGCCAAACATCGCCACAGTTTACTCTCATACCTTTTTCAATTTCTTCAGGCGAAAGCAATTTTTCAAAAGCCCATCGACGTGCATGGGCTTCGAACTTATTACGATTACTACGGGCTATTGGTGAATTATATGTAGACTCAATTAAATACAAGCTTCCTGTTTCATAGTGCCCCACTTCCTCTGCAAGCAAAACACTTTCTTCTGCAGCAGATTCAATGGCAGACCTGTCCAAAGCAATGGCCTTGTAATCTTCATGTCGCATACAGGCTGCTTTTTTAGTCTCGCTGAAATGGTAGTCGTGGATGTGTATTTTATTTTGGTGTGCTAATTCCTCTAATTGCTCCAGTTTCGTAGGCATGTCCATCGCATATTCCTCGCAGTATATATTTAAGCTCTTTGTGTTTTTATGAATTTTGCAAACTCCGCTAATTTGTTCACTTCATCTTGTGTTAAATCCTCAAATTCACCACGATTAAATGCTACCTGGACGTCTTTCAAATCATCATGAATGAATAAGTTGCCTAAAATGTAGTCGATGCCACGTGAAAAAATAGTCGACATCTTGATGAGGCTTTCACGATCGGGATCGTGTACACTTCGCTCCCAGTTAGATAATGTACCTTGAGATACATTAAGCATTTCAGCCAATTCGAGTTGCTTTAAGTTATTTTCTTCGCGTAATTCTTTAATCCGATTCAAAAGGGCTACCCCCAATCCAATAATATTAGTATAACTAATAAGTTGATAAATGCAATTAATATTAGAATGGCAAATAATTTTTTGTGCATACACTTGACAAATTAGATTTACTAATATATAATGCAAATTAGATAACCTAATGCATGGATGTGACACATGACAAATTTTAAAGAACAAAGGAAAAAAGCAGGGTTGCGCCAAGAAAAAGTAGGAACGCAGCTAGGCGTCACACAAGGCTTGGTATCGCAATGGGAAACAGGACGATGCCTTCCAAGAGCTGACTTGCTCCCAAAGATTGCGGTTTTATATGGATGTAGTGTTGATGAATTATTAAGCATTAATGTTCAAGATAAATCTATCATGAAAATTGTGGATACATGAGGAAAGTGATGAGTGATAGGTAATATACAATCACCATATAAGCCTCCGTAAGCTTTAGTCACACAGTAGTAAATGCCAAGACAAAATGCAAGAACAAATGTGCGCATCAGACAGAAATCGGGCGACAGGAAAGCAAGTACGGCGGTTCGACTCCGCAACGCCCAATTGGTTGCTATACAAAGCAAATCCAAGACATCCGGAGAGACGGATACATTCTTTTTGGGAATAGCAGATATTTTATCTAAATTATTCGCTATTAACAATTGGTTAGACACTAAACGGTGACTGGTGAGCCATAAATCAGAGACGGCACCGTGACAGGCGGAGAGACGCATACTTAATAAGCAAATATCTCGAAGTAGAGTAAGCTTGCCAAATACCATGTATTATGAATGTGCTATTTCAGAAGTACTGTAGCTGAAAGCAATGTTTATGATTAATGGTCATACACAATATCTCAAATACAAACTCCGAACTGGCCCATAAAGGGGAAGCGAGTAATGCGCCGCATAGGTTCAGGCTATTTCTGACTGCGATAACCGCATACTTCTACAAGCTCTGGTAAAGCTTGCGCTATGACCCAGTATCGGAACAGAGACTTTCGTTCATCATGTCGGTGATGGGCGGCCCGCAGTGAAACACTGGTGCGACCCTGGGGGAGTGTAAGGCTAATCCACTAACTTACAACTACTGGATTAGTACGCACTATGACGCTATCAACCAATAGCTGTTTGAGATATTCCCATTGTCGGGGATGCGTGGCAAATACGGCAAAAATAAAGGATAAAGGTTGATATTGTGCATGGGGTATCTTTATCTCCATGCGCAACAATGAGCCTTTATATTAAACTCAATCCTCAAGCCAATGTCAGGAGATGATACATGTGGGTAAGAAAGACAATATAGCGAAGCGCAGGAAGCGTCAAGCGCAGCGAGTCACAAAAGAACAGGCCCAATTGAAAGCATACCGGGCTGTACCCATTCTTCAAAGTGAAATACTGGGGCTAATAAGTAATATAAATAAACTAAAGCCTTTTGCAGATGAAGGATGCGAAAAAGCGCAAATTGCCATAGCCCGTAAAATTCAGACACTTAAATCCAAGAAGACCAGGCTCAAGGAGTTAAAGGAAATAGCAGTAATCCCGCTTGGTGGCCCAATAGGAGGCCCACGACAAGGACAAAGGCCTACAATACCTTACAAATACTCGTCCACTCAGCCTCTACGCGGCGGCACTATGTCTACAAATTAGTATTACCAACTATAGCGGTCATCATTCCTGTTAACACAAGGGAATAAGGTGACCCTTTTTGTTTGTCAAAGGAACTGTAAAGAGCTCTGCATTAGATAACAGGGAGTGAGACTCATGACACTTGGGCAAAAGATAAAAATAATTCGTAGGTTCAGAAATCTCACCCAGAGACAGCTTGGTGTGGCATTAGACCTTCATGAAGGTGCCAAAAATGCGGAAACGAGAATATGTCAGTATGAGCTTGGTATTCGAACACCAAAAATGAATTACCAGTTGAAATTGGCTGAGACATTAAAGGTGCACCCCATAAACTTCACTGGTGGAACTCCAGGGACGATTGAGCATGTAATGCAGTTTTTGTTTTGGCTGGAAGAGTCGAACCCCGAGTTGCTTACTACATTTGAAGGTGTTTTCCAGCATATGTGTTTTCATGAATGGCGTACAAAGAAAGATGCGCTCCAATCAGGTGATATAACTCATGACGAGTACTTTGAATGGAAATTAAGTTGGTCAAACACATGATTCGCATGTAGCAACTATTTTCAGCATATTTCTAATAGAGGGGGAGGGGATGTGAATGGTTTTAAATCATGAAAAGAAAAAAAAGAAAAGCCATTCTTGCGACATCAAAATCGTCTTCAATAATAGGCTTTCGCCGGAATCGTGGAGACAGTTCAGAGAGAGCGTTATAAGTGCAAATGTACGAGAGCATGTACCTGTACATCTCCAAAAACCTTTTTTGGATAAATTTGTTGAAGCGGGATTAATGGCACCGTAATTTTTCCTTTACATGCACTTATAATGATTTATGTTATAATATGTTTTAAATACCTAAAAGACACAGAAGCTTATTAAACTTACAAAGGATGGTTATTATGAAAATCGCCATTTACACACGTAAGTCAAAATACTCAGATAAGAGCGAGTCTATAGACAGCCAGATTGAGTATTGTAAGCAGACCGCCAAGCTGCGTTACCCGGATGTTGACGAATATGTTTTATATGTAGACGAGGGCTTTTCTGGAGGGTCAACGGTGCGCCCTCAGTACCAAAAAATGCTCTTAGATATAAAACGCTGCAAGGACTACGTTGCCATGATTTGTTACAAGATAGACAGGATTAGTCGCTCACTAGCAGACTTTACAACCCTGCAACAGGAGTTGGAAAAAGCCAATGTGCATATCATTTCTGCAAGTGAAGGCTTTGACACGTCTTCAACCTGGGGCGTTGCGGTGCTCAATATCTTAATGATTTTTGCCCAGCTAGAGCGCAGCAATATCTCTGAGAGAATAAAAGACACCATGCTACACTACGCCAAAATGGGACGCTGGACCGGTGGTCTTACCCCCCTCGGGTTTGAGAGTAAATCCATCCCTTATGATGACGCATTCGGACAAGAGAAAAACATGGTTGTTCTATCCCCTGTCGAAAATGAAATAGCTATAGTAAAAACCATCTTTGACAAGTACTTGGAGCTACAATCTCTGAATGCAGTATCTCGTTACCTTAACCAGCACGGGATTAGCACCCGAAAGGGGAAGCTCTTCGATGTATCAAGTGTGCGGGACATTATACGCAACCCGGTATACGCCACAGCCGATAAAGACTTATACGATTTTTTTCGTGAAGTCGGTGCAGAGGTGTGTAATGAAGAAGCAGAGTTTGACGGTAACTTCTCCGTTATTTCGTATAATAGGATGGATAAAAAAACAGACACTCGTCGCCCAATGGATGAATGGCTAATTGCAATCAGCCGCCACAGTGGTACTGTTACAGGCCAAGCATGGGTTAGGGCCCAGCGGATTATAAAAACCCAAAGCGGTACTATGCCCCGTCTCGGTACGGCGCAATACGGGATTTTTTCCGGTCTAATTAAATGCGCCAAATGCGGAAGCACCATGCGGGTCAAAAATGGGCGACCTTTTTCCGGCAAGAGCGGTCGAGAACACTACTATGTGTGCTTTAGAAAAGAATCCAGTAAGTTGCAATTATGCGATATGAAAAATATCATTGGGCATAAGATTGAGCCCATAATAATTGATAGATTAGTAGAGTATGCAAGAGACACCGGTTTGCAGAATGAGCTGGCAAAGGCGAATAAAATAAAACGCTCAACAGATATGGTCGATAAACAGGAGCTACTTAATCGATTAAAAAATGATGTCACTGAGAAAAGTGCAGCGATTAGGAATCTAGTGATGCTGGCATCCAAATCGGATGACTTGACAGCCAACAAATACCTTCTAGATCAAATCAGCTCCCTAGACAACGAACTAAGTGGCATAAACCAGCGCATAGCCGTATTAGAACTAGAACTAACCGATACAAAAACGAAAGAAATGGATATGTTATCACTGCTCCAAATTTTTGAGAACATGGAGAACATATCCCAAATAACTGACATAGCAACCAAACGCCGGATAATGAAGTCAATCATAAGAGATATTCAATGGGACGGTAAAACTCTAGAAATCAATTTCAAAGCAGGCCAAATCGTAAATTTTAATAAACTGGCCAAAGGAGGTGATTTTTTTATAGGCAAATTGCAGACATTTCAAAATTACAGCCTTGGCCTCTACCCAAATAAATGGAGCGGCTTCAAAGGTAATGGACTTGTTGTCCTTGCTGAACAAATCCGTCCCGATAATAAGATCACTACCATGGCTGCCGAAAAGGGTAGTCTTCGAGTTAAAGAAGTTCATTGCCTTTACATAGCCGATAATGCACCCGGCAGAATCCCGGAAGGTAAGGTGATATTCGAAGGAGTACTTTATGCCCACATCCCAGAAACCGTTGCGGAATTGGCTGGGCTTTTTGTCTACAATATGGATTCTTTCAATCTTAGGTTGTTCCATAGTAACAGAGGCTGTTTCTGCCGGAGGACGGATTACGTCTCCCATGCGATGCTCGTGTCCGCCTAGGTCAAAATCTTCTGCTGCCAAGGCTGGGCCGAGCTCGCTTGCTGTAAGGCAGTTTTGACGGCGGCAGCTGTCATACACCTTGTATGCTACTATACATTCGTCTTTTACCCTTGGTTTAGGGGGTGGGATTGGCCCGGGGCAGGAAAGCTCTGCTCCTTCGGCCGGTACGTCGCGGGTATCTTGTAATTCAAAAGCTCCCATTCCGCTACCTCCATGTTCATAATTTGGTAATCTGATACCATCATATGTACAGCTTGAATTTTTGTGACAGGCGTAACTACAACTAACATGTGCCGCCCCTGCCTATGGCGGGGGCGGCATATTTGGGTTTGCTGGTGACAGGCGTAGGATTTTTCCTTGAACATTACGCTAAATTCTGGCATAATCCGTTATATAGTCGTTCTACTTGAAAGCGAGCTTGTTTTCAAGTGGAAGTACTATGGATTGGAAGGGAAGGGATGCATAATTAAACGTACAGTCATTAAACTTAGCGGGGAGGCCATTGGCGACCCACAGGCGGTTTCCGGGTATAATGACCCGGTAATAGATTCCATTGTTTTGCAAATTATTAGGATAATACAGTCTGGAACTCAGGTTTCCCTTGTAATAGGCGGCGGCAACCTATGGCGGGGGCAGCAGGCCCGGCCAGATATGTGCAGAGTCAAGGCCGATTCCATGGGGATGTTGGCAACGGTAATCAACGCAATTTACCTGGCGGAGGCATTCAAACGGCAAGGTGCCAAAGCCCTTGTGATGACCCCTATCCCCTTCGCCAATATGACTCGTATATATGAAAAGGAAACGGCCCTTGAATTAATGGAAAATAAAACGGTGCTAATCTACGCCGCAGGTCTGGGTCACCCCTATTTTTCCACCGACACAATCACAGCTCTACGCGCCGCAGAGCTTGAAGCCGATATTGTACTATATGCAAAAAACATAGACGGGGTTTACGACGCGGATCCCCGCCAAGCCCCTGCTGCCCGTAAATACAAGACCCTAAGCTACACCGCCGCAATCCAAAAGGGCCTTAACGCCGCCGATATCGCGGCTATGCATATCTCAAAGGAATCTAATATTCCATCATATATATTTGGCCTAAACACCCCTGACAGCATCACCTTAGCCTGTAGGTACCCACACACGGCCACATTAAACGGAACTTATATCCATGAAGATAAAAAGGAGGATTACTATGTCAACTCACACACAACCCTATGAGGATCGCATGAAAAAGAGCGTTGCTGTATTGGAAGAGGAGTTTTCCACAATCAGGGTAGGTCGGGCCAACCCTCGAGTACTTGACCGTCTAACAGTCAACTACTACGGTAGCGAAGTTCCCATTTCCCAAGTAGGCAATATTACGGTGCCGGAGCCGCGCCTGTTGATGATTGCCCCCTGGGAAGCCAACATGCTCAAGGAAGTGGAAAAAGCCATCCAAGCCTCGGATTTAGGCCTTAACCCCACCAACGACGGCAAAGTTATCCGCCTAGCATTCCCAGAGCTTACTGAGGACCGCCGCAAGCAGCTTACCAAGGATGTAAAAAAGAAAGGCGAAGACGCTAAGGTAGCCATAAGAAACCTGCGCCGGGAAGCTATGGATGCCTTCAAAAAGGCGGAAAAAAAGTCCGACCTGACCGAAGACGATGTAAAGGATTTGGAAAAGGAAATCCAAGACCTGACAGATAAGTATATAGCCGAGCTTGACAAGCGGGTAGAAGGCAAAAACAAGGAAATAATGACCGTATGATTCCAAACCATTTAGCAATAATAATGGACGGAAATGGGCGCTGGGCAAAAAAACGTCTTATGCCTCATTCAATGGGGCATAGGGCGGGGGCCCAGGCTCTAAGAAAGTTGTCCTACGAAATAGAAAAAATGGGTGTAAGATACCTGACAGTTTATACATTCAGTACAGAAAACTGGACTCGCCCTCAGGAGGAAGTCAAAGACCTGATGAACCTAATTCGGCAATATTTCCAAGAATATATCGATGACTCTAAAAAAAATAATATGCGAATGTCCTTCATAGGGGACCATTCCCGCCTGGACACAGATTTACAAGAAAAATTGGCAATTCTAACAGATATAACAAAAGAAAAAACAGGTCTGCATGTAGTACTCGCAGTAAACTATGGCGGCCGTGATGAAATAGCAAGAGCGGCAAGAAAGCTGGCCCATGAAGCAGCCAAAGGCAAGCTCAATCCACAAAAAATCGATGAGGAAATGATATCATCCGCCCTAGACACAGCCCCCCTACCAGACCCGGACCTAATAATCCGCACCGGCGGGGATTTGCGGCTGAGTAATTTCCTGCTATGGCAGCTTGCCTATGCAGAAATGTACTCAACGGATACACTGTGGCCGGACTTTGGGGTAAGAGAGCTTAGGAAGGCACTTAAGTCATACAAAGGACGGGAGCGGAGGTTTGGAGGCCGGCCGCATAACTTGTGATGGCCGTAAAAATGTATAGTAGTAGGAGTATAGGCGTGTATGAGTGTATATACTGTTATCCATAATGTAATAAAAGATGGGATTAGCTTTGCGAAGAAATCTGGAAATAGCGAGATTATTGACAAGTTAATTGATGTGCAACAGAAAATCCTTGATATCCAACATGAAAACCAAACACTACGAAAAGAAAATGAAGAGTTGAAAAAGTTTATAGAGACAGATAGGGATATGATTGATTTTGAAGGGCACCTTTACAACAAAGCAAATCCTAATAACTTCGGTCCGTTTTGCCAACACTGTTGGGCCGCAAAAAGAAAAGAAATTAAAATTGTACCCGATATGGGAAACATGATGATGCATACGCCTAAAAAGAAGAGATATATATGTCCCTCATGCAAGACACATTATACTGAACCAAACGCCGATGAATTACGTGAAATGCTGTACACATAGTCACTCTGACTGTGATGGATTATGGAAAAAGTATTGCATGACGACCGAGTACCGTAAGTATAGCATTACATTTCAATATAATACACCCAGGAGTTGATTCCTTGCTAAAGCGCATCATTACCGCCATTATCGGCTTACCTTTTGTCATATTTTTAGTAATCTTTGGCGGTTGGCCTTTGTTTTTGATGTGCTTGGTGTTGGCACTTATGGGCCTTAGGGAGCTTTATCGGGCGTTTTCTAAGGCAGATAAGTTTGTCCATGTTATTGGGTATACTTGTACAATTGGATATTTTATTGGGATATTTATTGGGGGGGTCGGGCAATGGCTTTTTCTTGCATTGGCCTTTTTTATTATCATTGTGCAGACTTTTCTTGTGTTGTTCTTTAACAAGCTCGCGCTTGAGGATGTGCTTGTAACAATTTATGGCTTGCTGTATGTACCGTTTTTACTTTCATTTATTATATTGGTGCGAGAATATACTTTGGGGCAGTACTTTATATGGCTGATTTTTACCGCTGCCTTTGGTTGTGATACTTTTGCGTATATGGCAGGGGTTACAGTGGGGAGGCATAAGCTTAAAAATTCCCCCAGTCCAAAAAAATCCGTAGAGGGACTTATCGGTGGTGTACTTGGTGCCGCACTGGTGGGCTTTTTATACGGGTTTTTTATTGTCCGGTTTTTTGACCCTGGAGTGGAGCATTTTATTCTTATTAGCGTGATTGTTTCCTTGATTGGAGCGGCACTGTGTATTTTTGGGGATATGGCCGCTTCTGCTATCAAGCGGCGCACGGATATCAAGGATTTTAGTAGTCTGTTACCTGGTCACGGCGGGGTGATTGATAGGGCGGATGGGATTATGTTTGTAGCGCCTTTTGTATTCCTTGTCATGAGGATTATCCTGTGAATATCGCAGTACTTGGGGCAACCGGGTCTATAGGGACTCAGACATTGGATGTTGTGAGGACATGCCTGCCCAGGGCACGGGTTAAGGTGCTTACTGGGTATAGAAATATCCCGTTACTTGATTCACTGGTAAAGGAATTCGAACCGGAGCTGGTATGGGTGCCCGATGACGGTGAAGATAAATTGATTGCATGCGCAACCCATCCTGATATTGACATTGTGGTCAACGCACTTGTGGGCAAAGCTGGCCTAAGACCGACTCTTGCAGCGATAAAGGCCGGTAAAGATGTTGCCCTGGCCAATAAGGAAAGCCTCGTTACCGCCGGGGAACTTATAATGAAGCTGGCTAGTGAGCATGGGGTGCGTGTTGTTCCCATAGACAGCGAGCACTCGGCGATTTTGCAATGTTTGCAAGGGTGTAATGATGGCAACGATGTAGAAAAGATTATTCTTACAGCCTCGGGCGGGCCATTCCGCACCTGGCCCAAAGAACGTATCGAAAAAGCTACTGCTGCTGATGCCCTACGTCATCCCAATTGGTCTATGGGACCTAAAATCACAATAGACTCTGCTACATTGATGAATAAAGGACTTGAGTTAATCGAGGCCAAATGGCTTTTTGACCAGCCTCTTTCCAAGATAGAAATCTTGGTGCATCCTCAGAGCATAATCCATTCTATGGTACAGTTCGTTGATGGAGCGGTTATGGCCCAGCTTGGGATGCCGGATATGCGACTTCCTATATTGTATGCACTGGCTGGCTCTACTCGGGTAGCCAATGATTTTCCTCGGTTGGATTTTCTTGCTGCGGGGGATTTGACTTTTGAAGCACCGGATACCAACCGCTTTCCATGCCTTGCACTGGCTAAACATGCGGCGGAAGTCGGCGGTACATTGCCCGCTGTTATGAATGCAGTAAACGAATGGGCCGTGGGGCAATTTCTGCAAGATAAAATAGACTTTTATGGCATATCGGCATTAATAGCCGAGGCCTTTGGTTCATATACTGTACGGGAAGTGACTGGCTTAGCCGATATCCGCGAGGCGGAGGCCTGGGCAGAGGAGTTTGTACAAAAACAGTAAAGAGGTGTTTATTATTCCAGCGTTTATGTCAACAGCAATCCCCATAGTAATTTTCATACTTATATTGGGCATCGTTGTATTTATTCACGAACTTGGTCATTACTTGATGGCTAGGCGGGCCGGGGTATATGTTGAGGAGTTTGCCCTGGGCATGGGTCCTAAGCTCTTTGGGTTTAGGGGCAAGCCTATGAAAACCACGGAAAAAGAGCCACAGAGCAGTGATTCGGAGGATGAACCAGAGGTTGATAAACCTCGGGCTACCCTTTATTCCTTGCGGCTATTTCCAATCGGCGGATTTTGTAGAATGCATGGTGCCGATGAAATTATTCCAGGGGACCCTACGGCGTTGAATAATAAGACCATCCCCCAGCGGGCTCTGGTAATGGCAGGTGGGTCGATTTTCAATTTTATAATGGCTTTTGCACTGTTTTTTATACTGGTGCTGCTGGATGGATATTCTGTGCCGGAAGTACATTCCATTATCCCAGACACCCCTGCTTATCACGCAGGGCTTGTAGAAGGAGACCGTATCACTCATGTGGACGGTAGGCGGGTCGCGCTTTTTGAGGACTTTGTTACCCAAATGGAGTTTTCCGGCGGGCAGCCCATAGATGTGCGGTTTATTCGCGATGGTGAGAGACATAATGTTACCATTACTCCAATGCGGGTGCGGGATAACTGGCAGCTTGGTTTTTTTATGGTGCGATATGTAGGGGTTCTTGAGCCTATTGCTCACGAGGGACAGCGGCGGGTTGGTCCTTGGGGTACCTTTACCACTTCCGCAGAAATGATATTGTTTAATATGCGAATGCCCTTCACTTTGCTGGCACGTCTTATATCCGGGGACAATATGCCGGAAGGGGCCGGGGTAATGGGGCCGATTGGCATGGCCGGAGAGGTTACGGTAATTTATCAACAGGTGATAGAGCGTGGGATTTTACCTACTGTTCTCACGATGCTGTTTTTTACTGCCTTGCTTAACGCGGCACTAGGCATCATGAACCTGCTGCCCATCCCTGCACTTGACGGGGCAAAACTAGTGTTCCTTGGTATCGAAGGCATAAGGCGTAAACCTGTTTCCCCAGAGAGGGAGGGACTGGTGCATCTTGTTGGCTTTGCTGTACTGATTTTGCTTGCGGTGTTTATCGCATATAGAGATATCGCGAGGTTGCTGGGATGATAACACGGAACAAAACCAAAGTTGTGCATATTGGAGGGGTGCCTGTCGGAGGCGGGCACCCTATTGTTATACAGTCCATGACCAATACGGACACCCGGGATGTTGCGGCAACTGTGGCGCAGATTCATGCTCTGACAGAGGCTGGCTGTGAAATTATACGGGTGGCCGTGCCTGATATGGAAGCAGCGGATGCCTTAAAGCGCATAAAACAAGAAATCTCTCTGCCCTTGGTAGCTGACATCCATTTTGATTATCGCCTCGCCCTGGAATCTGTTGCTGCCGGAGCGGACAAGCTTAGAATCAACCCCGGCAATATAGGTGAGGGGCTGCGCCTTCAAAAGGTAGCCGAAGCCGCAAAAGCCGCTGAGATTCCCATACGAGTAGGGGTAAACAGCGGTTCCCTGGAAAAAGACATCATGGCAAAATACGGCATGACTGCAGAGGGTCTTGCGGAGAGTGCTTTGCGAAATGTGTCTATGCTGGAGAAATTCGGTTTCTATAATATCGTGGTGTCTGTAAAGGCCAGTAATATCCAATTAACCCTTGATACCCATAAAATCCTAGCCCAGAGGATACATAACCCGATACACATAGGCCTTACCCATGCCGGGACCCCATATAAGGGGGCAATTCGTTCTGCCGCCGGAATGGGGTCACTTTTGGCAATGGGAGTAGGGGATACACTAAGAATAAGCCTTTCCGGAGACCCGTTAGATGAAATCCGCTGTGCCAAGGAAGTACTTGCGGCTATGGGCCTGAGAAAGTTTGGACCGACTATCATTGCCTGCCCCGGTTGCGGCCGCACCGGGACTGATATAGCCGCTCTTTCGGCGGAAATTGAGGCACGACTTGAGGATATAGAAAAGCCCATAACAGTTGCGGTAATGGGATGTGTGGTCAACGGCCCCGGCGAGGCCCGGGACGCGGATATTGGTATTGCTGTGGGACGGGGAGCGGGGGCTTTATTTAGCAAGGGGGAAATACTGCGGAAGGTACCTGAGGATGAATATGTTGATGCAGTGCTAGGAGAGGTGGACAAATGGGAATGAAACAGGACATCGCAATTTTGCGAGAGCTTGCCGCCCAGGTTGCAGAAATCGCAGCATTGCCAATCCAGGACAGAACTCGGATGATGTGGAGCAACCTCAACAGTTTAAAGCAAGACCGTCCTATGGTAATGATTGACCAAGTATGCTGGAATGAAATGGATGTTAATAATGAACTGACCCTAATCTGCCAAGACCCTGAGCTTAAAAAATGGGAATGGGAGCTTAAGCGTATTTTGTATATCTGGAAGCACTTTGCTGCCGATTTTGTTGTGGAAGATTTTATGCGTGTGCCAATGGCTGTCCATGGGATTAATGATTTTGGGGTATATCCCCAGGAAGATATTCTTGGCACCGACACCACCAATAGCGTTGTTTCCCATGCATATGTAAATCAATTTAAAACTATAGATGACCTTGAAAAAATAAAGACACCAGTAATTACCTATGATATAACTGAAACCAATCACCGAATGGCCCTTGCACAGGAGATTTTCCATGATATCCTGGATGTGCGTTTAGAAGGGATTGAGCCTTACTTATCCTTGTGGGATACCATTGCCATGTGGATGAGTGTTGAAGGAGTGCTGTATACCCTTGCAGATGACCCGGATTTGATGCTGGCTCTTGCAACACGGGTGGTTGAGTGCTTTATGTCGGGGCTGGACCAGTTGGAAGCACAGGGGCTACTTTGTGGGCCGCAATCATGGATACATTGCACGGGGGCTTGGACTAGGGATTTGCCAGCTGTCGAAAATCCCACAACCAATGATATTTGGATGTATGGTCTGGCACAGATGTTTTCAACTGTTTCCCCGGCTATGTTTAATGAATTTGAAATAGAACCCTGTATGCCCTTGTTTGAACGATTTGGCTTGGTGTATTATGGTTGTTGCGACCCCTTGGATTTGAAAATGAAAGAGGTGCGCCGCATCCCAAACCTGCGCAAGATTTCCATGAGCCCATGGGCGGATAAGAGGCGCGGAGCTGTGGAGATAGGAAATGACTATGTATTTTCCTTTAAACCCAACCCAGCATTCCTCGCAACTGCGTCCTTTGACGAGGATTTGGTCCGAAAGGACTTGGAAGAAACCAAAGCAATATGCAAGGAATACGACTGCCCATTGGAGATTATTCTCAAAGATATAAGCACGGTGAAGTACGAGCCCCAGCGTCTTAAGCGTTGGGCAGAAATTGCAATGGAAGTTGTTAATGCATAAATAAGGGGTATGTCCCTTAAATCTAAGGAGGATAAAGATGGCAAAAATCACATTTATGGGAGCGGGTAGTACCGTTTTCGCACGGAATGTCTTGGGAGACTGTATGGCCTCCGAAATTATGGCCGACAGCCATATCGCCCTATATGACATCGACGGGCAGCGGCTAAAGGAGAGCGAGACAATTCTTCAAGCAATTAACAAGGGCTTGGGCGGCAAGGCCAAAATCACAGCCCACCTGGGAGTAGAAAACCGTAAAGATGCTCTTCGCGGTGCGGATTTTGTAATTAACGCAATCCAGGTGGGGTTATACGACCCATGTACTATTATCGACTTCGAGGTGCCGAATAAGTACGGACTTAAGCAAACCATTGCAGACACCTTGGGTATCGGGGGTATTGTGCGGGGTCTACGCACCATTCCTGTAATGGCTGACTTTGCCCGGGACATGGAAGAGGTGTGCCCTAAGGCATGGTTTTTGAATTATACAAACCCCATGTCCATTCTTACAGGCTATATGCTGCGGTATACCGGTGTTAAGACCATCGGGCTATGTCATAGCGTCCAAGATTGTTCCAATAGTCTGATGAAAAGCCTGGAAATGTCAGATAAGCTGGAAGGCCGCAAAGAGCTGATTGCCGGCATCAACCATATGGGATGGCTTCTTGAACTCATGGATAAAGACGGCAATGACTTATATCCGGAAATACGCCGTCGCGCCGCCGCAAAGAACGCAAGCGGCAAGCACTGGGATATGGTGCGTTACGATTATATTGATAAGCTCGGGTTTTACTGCACTGAGTCCAGTGAGCACAATGCGGAATATAATCCCTGGTATATCAAATCAAAATATCCGGAGCTAATAGAAAAGTTCAACATCCCCTTGGACGAATATCCCCGCCGATGTGTAGCGCAAATGGCTCATTGGGCAAAGGAGTATAATGAACTAGCCGCAACCGCCGCCGAGAAACCGCATAAGCGCACCCATGAATATGCAGCATTTATAATGGAAGCTATGATAACGGACAAGCCCCTCAAACTCGGTGGTAATGTCCTAAACAATGGCATAATAGAAAATCTGCCAAAGGAAGCTTGCGTAGAGGTACCCTGTATGGTAGATAACTACGGTGTAAACCCATGCTATGTAGGCAGACTCCCAGTACAGCTTGCCGCGATGAATATGACCCATGTCAATGTGCATCTGATAGCAATCGAAGCCGCCGTGACTCTCAAAAAAGAGCATGTATATCACGCCGCGATGCTGGATCCTCATACAGCGGCGGAGCTATCCCTGGATGATATCCGAAGTATGGTGGATGACCTTATAGACGCCCATGGAGATTGGCTGCCGAAATATAAGTAAATCAACAATGACTGTGTTACTTTTCTGGTTTTGTCACTTTGGTCTAAACTGGAAAAGTAACACTTTTTTTTGTGCCTAAGGAGGATATCCCAATGAAAATCGCGGTAATGTCAGACATACACGGTAATCTTCCCGCTCTTGAGGCCGTCTTGGATGTAATAAGAAAGCGCAACATCGATAAACTCATCTGCCTTGGAGACATAATTGGCAAAGGGCCGAGTTCTAATGAAGTAATCGATATATGTAGAAAGGAATGCGATATTGTAGTAAAGGGAAATTGGGATGATGCTATTGTCAGAGCATCAAGGAAGGAAGACGTATCTTTTCCCCTTGGTGAACGTACTCGCTGGTATATAAACAGTATAACCCCAGAAAGGATGGAATACCTAGGTTCGCTACCCCATAGCACGGAGTTTTATTTATGTGGCAAGCTGGTAAGGCTATTTCATGCTCATCCCGCTAACTACAATAGATATTTTTCGCACAGCTCCATAGAGCAGCGGCGGGAGCTCTTTGATTATAGCGACTTTTCTCAGGAGAAAAAAACTGCGGACATCGCAATATATGCTGATATCCACAGCGCATATTTTCAAACTGTAGAAGGCAAGCATCTTATTAATGTTGGCAGTGTAGGCAATCCATTGGATACAACCCAGGCTTCCTTTATCATACTGGAAGGGTATGAAGGTGAAGCAAGTTTTGGAGTGCAGTTTATGCGGACAGCCTATGATGTGGAACGAGGAATAGAAATGGCAAAAGAGGCCAATGTACCGGATTTGGATGGGTACATCTCGGAGCTGAGAACGGCTAACTATTTCCGTCGGGGGTAGTATTACATCAACCCCCCATCCAGCAAAACCACCGGCACGAGTACTGCCGTATGCCTCCCTGGTGAGGTGATTTCTATAACGAAGCGGTTTACAATTTCTACCGGGCCATATGCCTCGATTTCAAACTCGTAAGGTGGGGTTTGCACTCCGCCACCTGGGCAGCGTAGTAGGCCTCTTGATACGGGCTTTATACCAAAGCCTTGTGGCAGATACCATTTTATATTAAGTAGTAGGTCATGATTTAGTTTGCAGCCTATCCGCAGTTGTATTTTTGCGGTATTCCACGGCTTGATATACCCGTCGCTTTTGTAGTCTAGGGCGCAGGTTATCAGGCTGTTTTCATATATTGGGCCGTACATATTTCGCAGGATTTTTTCTCCCATTTCGGGATTGGGAAGTCGGTCTAGGTCGGCTTGGCATATGGATGTGAGCATGTTAGTAAACTCAACATCCGGGCGATAGGTTAGCATTATTATTTTTGCCAGTCGCTCTATTCGGGTGGTTAGTTCTCCTAGGGTGCGGGGGATATGTTTTACGTTGAAGATATCTATTATTTTGGTGGATATTTTTGTTGTAATGGGTTCTGCCCAGTCATATGGGATTTGGCCGAGGCCATTTATTATCCCTAAAAGTGCCCCAAGGGCTGCGGCATTGGTGTTTGTGTCTTCGCCGCAGTTTACCGTTGTGCAGATTGAGCGAGCAAAGTCATCTTCCCCGTATAACCATCCTATGATTATCATACCTATATTGGAAGGAGCGTCGTAGCCTTCGTCGCCATCGGCTAAACCGTAATCCCAATCCCGCTGGGATATCCCGGCATCTTCCCAGTCTTTGTGTTGACCTCGGTGGTCTTGTAGTACTTTGTCTCGGGCTTCCAGCCAGGTTTTGCCTTGTTTATAGGAATCTAAGACGCTGCTTACCGCCTGGGCCACGCCGCAATCCTCGGGGATATATGACAGACCGATGTCGATTAGTTCAAATTTGTCATTTTGGATAAAGCCGCTTGACTGAACAGCTGACATAAAAATAGCTGCCAGTAAGCCCTCACCAGCACCATGGTCAATTATGGCGTCGTGGTAGGTCTTGGTTGCGGCTATTTCCGGGCAGCCAGGGGATATGGTGGCCCATATTTCGGTTCTTGCAAGGGCACCTGTGCTGTGCCTGTATGGTTGGGCTTGGGAGCTTAGAGGGGGCATTAGGCCGGTGTGCATATTGACCTTGGCTGAGCCGTAGATATTTGTATAGCTTAGAAAATATTCGCTTAAAATCGGGGTAGATGTATGCACTCCATTATCCTCCAATGCACGCAGCCAAAGGAGTTGAAGGTCAAGGTTGGTGCCAGGCATATCTTCTTGGATGTAGAATGTCACATCATTTATTTTGCGTTTCCACTGGAAGGGTTGACCCAAGGCATGGCCTATGTTTTTCCCCATCCAGCAGCCCATGAGCTTGTCACGATATTCCTGTTCGTTAATTTTCATCAGTATGCTCCCTTCCTTCTAGCATGAATGCTTTTCGAGCGGGGGTGCCTTCGCCACCCCCGCGCATTCCTTCTTTCGTATTATTTTAGTATACGCAAAAATTTTATTTTGACAATTGCCACATATTGCGATTAATCTTATGAGAAGGAGTGATTTCATGACATCAATGACAGTAAATATAAAAGGCATGACCTGTGCCGCCTGCGCTCGCAATATCGAGCGGGTTATAAATAAATTAGTGGGAGCAGAAGGCACCGTCAACTTTGCTACAGAGCAGCTTAATCTTTCCTATGATGAAGAAAAAATTTCATATGACATCATACGGTCTGCGGTAAAACGCGCCGGGTTTAAACTGGTACATGAAAATGATGCGGCTCACGCCAAGGCCGATGATATGGCGGCGCTATGGCGGCGGTTTGTGATTTCGGCGATTTTTACTTTGCCTCTGACTTTGTTTTCCATGATTCCCATGACCCTTCACAGCTTGGGCCTTGAGTGGATTCCCTATCGATTTAATCCTATGCATTATCCACTGGCCAATGGAATAATCCAATTGCTTATGACAATACCGGTAATGGCAGTGAGTCATTCTTATTATTCCCGGGGATTTAGGGCATTGTTTACGGGGCGGGCTAACATGGACTCCCTTATTGCTAAGGGTACAGCTATTGCATTTATATATAGTTTATACCTGACTCTGGCTGGGGAGTATATGTTTTATTACGAAACCGCCGCGGTAATCCTTACTTTGATTACTTTGGGGAAATACATGGAGGCAAAGAGCAAGGGCAAAACTTCCGCTGCGATAGAGAAATTAATGGGCCTTGCCCCCAAAACCGCCCGGGTTCTTCTTGACGGCAGCGAGGTGGAAAAGTCTATTGATGATGTAGGGGTAGGTGATGTACTCGTTGTACGCCCCGGAGAAAAAATGCCGGTGGACGGAATCGTAATTTTTGGAGAAACCACCGTAGATGAATCCATGCTGACAGGGGAAAGTATGCCCGTAGGCAAACAGCCTGGTGATGCCGTTATAGGGGCCAGTATCAACGGCAATGGAGCCATCAGATACGAGGCAACCAAGGTAGGCAAGGACACGGTGCTTGCTCAAATTGTAAAACTGGTGGAAGACGCCCAAAATTCCAAGGCCCCCATCGCCCGCCTTGCGGATATAATCTCCGGGCATTTTGTACATGTGGTGATTTTACTGGCACTTCTGGCAGGTGGGGCATGGTTGATTGCTGGGCATGGAGTGGCGTTTTCACTGACAATCGTGGTGAGTGTGCTGGTCATTGCCTGCCCCTGTGCTTTGGGCCTTGCCACGCCAACGGCTATTATGGTGGGCACAGGAAAAGGTGCGGAAAACGGAATCCTTGTAAAAGGCGGAGAGGCATTGGAAATTGCCCATAAAATTGGAACTGTGGTCCTTGATAAAACCGGAACCGTAACGGAAGGCCGGCCATATGTAACGGATATAATCGGAGAAAACCCGGATGAAATACTGAGGCAGGCTGCTGCAGTGGAAATGATGAGTGAGCATCCCCTAGGGGAGGCCATAGTCCGCCACGGAGTGGAGCGGTTCGGCAATCTGCCGGAAGTAACTGGATTTAAGGCCATAACTGGCCAAGGTGTCGAAGCTACAGTAGAAGGCTGTAAAGTAATTATCGGCAACGCCCGGATGATGGAGAGCTATGGTGTGGATATTTCCGATATGACTGTTGACAGCGAAAGACTGGCTTGTGAAGGCAAGACACCAATGTATGTCGCTATTGCAAAGGGACGGGGGGCCCCTGGGCAAGCCCGGGGTGACGGGGATATTGTCATCCCGGGCTTGACCCGGGATTCCATCATCTTTGCCCCAATCGGCATAATCGCTGTAGCCGACAGAATAAAGCCAACCAGCCCCTCCGCAATCTCACGCCTTAAAGACATGGGAATAGACGTGGTTATGCTGACCGGTGATAACCATCTAACCGCGACTGCCGTAGCCCATGATGCCGGGATAAGCAAAGTCCACGCAGGCATCCTCCCTCAAGACAAAGCCGCACACATAAAAAACCTACAAGAATCTGGCCAAAAGATAGCCATGGTAGGAGACGGTATTAACGATGCTCCAGCCTTGGTCCAGGCCGATATAGGCATAGCCATAGGGACAGGCACCGACATTGCAATGGAATCTGCACAAATTGTGCTAATGAGTGGGGATTTGCATGGGGTCGCCTCTGCTATTTACCTAAGCAGGCGCACAATGAGGAATATTAAGCAGAACCTGTTCTGGGCTTTTATGTACAATGTGTTAGGAATACCTATTGCCATGGGGCTGTTGTATCTGTTTGGCGGGCCGCTCCTTAATCCAATGATTGCGGCTCTGGCGATGAGCTTTAGCTCCGTGTCCGTATTGGCGAATGTGCTTAGGCTGCGCAGGCTCAATTTGCTTAAATCTTAAGGAACAGGATATAATAGGGGGTACGAAAATACACCTAGAGGATAATATATAATGCGAAAAATTTTTCAAATCCCAACTCAGATTAAAACATGGATGCTCCGTTTCCCAATCATGCAAAAAATCTTTCGGCTGTGTGCTCGGATTAAAATACGAATACTACGCTTCCTTGACCAGTTCTCTGCAATAGACATGACTACGGGGCGGCCTTGGCATAAGCTGCTGTTATTTGCGTTACCACTTCTTGTGGGCAATGTGTTTCAGCAGTTATATAGCACTATGGATGCCATTTTCCTGGGGCGGTTTGTGGGGGACCATGCCCTTGCGGCTGTGGGGAGTACTATCGCCATTTTCTTTTTGATAATGGTGTTGATGATGGGGATATCTATGGGGGCCGGGGTAATGGTGGCCCAATATTTTGGTGCAAAACGGCGGGAAGATCTTTCTTATACCATTGGTAACTGTATTACCCTTACGGCTATTCTGGGGGGGTTTTTGATGGTGGTCGGGCCGTTTCTTACCCGGCCTTTGCTGGTTTTCCTCGATACGCCCCCGGAAATTATTGATTACAGTGTTACATATATTAATGTCCTGATGCTGGGTGTCCTTGGGATGAGCTATTTTAATATGCTGTCCGGGATACTGAGGGGGGTAGGGGATGCCCTTTCTCCTCTTTTGTACTTGGTTTTTTCGTCGTTGCTGAGCATCGGGCTTAACTATCTCTTTGTCGGCGTCATTGGCTGGGGGGTAATGGGAGCAGCCGTCTCTACGGTAATGGCTCAGACCTTGAGTGCCTTGCTCTGCCTTAGAAAGCTGATGCAAATGCGCAATCTTTTTGAAATCAAGCTCTCATTTCTTAGGCCCAAAAGGCAGTATGTAAACCAGGTAATGAAGCTAGGGTTGCCAACAGGGTTGTCACAGGCGGTTTTTTCTATTGCAATGATGGTAATCCAACCCCTGGCCAATAGTTTCGGGTATCTTTTCCTGGCTACAAATATTATTGTTATGAAGGTCGACGGCTTTGTAATGATGCCCAATTTCTCCTTTGGGAATGCAATGACGGTCTATGCCGGGCAGAATATGGGAGCTGGGAAGGTTGATAGGGTCAGCAAGGGTACTAAGCAATGTGTATATCTTGCATTGGGAACGGCAGTGGTAATGGTCGGGGTTATATTATCCTTTGGGCATAATATCGCGGGGCTTTTTACCCAGACAGAGGAAGTATTGTATACAGCAGTCCGTTTCTTGAGGATTTTGGCTGTTGGATATTTGGCCTTTTCTATTAATATGGTGTTATGGGGGACAATCCGTGGTGCGGGGGACGCTATAACGCCAATGTATGCGTCCTTGCTAAACACGGCTTTGGTAAGGGTGCCCTTAGCCTATTTGTTGGTATATCTGATGGGAAGGCCAGAGGCATTGATTTACTCATTACTGATTTCCTGGGTGTCGATATCGGGGATGTCGGTTATTGCTTATAAGATTGGACGATGGAAGACTAAGGGGTTGGTTAAGGATAATATTGTGCAGGGTGATGGTGGGGAAAATGATGATAATGAAGAGTATATCGATGAATAGCTGCAAAAACCTTTAAAAACAAGGCGAGTGCTTTCATTGGACCTCTACATCCGTCTAACTCCAATCAACATCATTAAAATCAATCGCCCTATCAGAGGCTAACTCTTCCCTCGCTATATCAATATCAAGATAGCTATTGTTGATATGACATAACATCAGCTATGTCACAATCTATCAAGCGCGCTCTTGCTTTATGTTGCATTAGTGTTTGTGGTTGCTATTGCCGTGTTTGCCTTTGATGGCTACGAAGAAGAGTACAGGCATCTGGTTTTATAGCGAATTAATTCGAAATCAGTCCAGTCTGTCGCCGAAAACGCGTAGAAGCGTTCGCTATTTTCGGCTCGGCCTGGACTGTTTCTTATTTAATTCGCTATACATGGTAGTTACGGTTACATGAATGAATGGAACGAAAGTTATATCGGTGATACGGCATGAAGCGGTATAACAATACAGGGACAGGGAAGCCCCAGTCTCAGCCCGTAATAAAATTGTAAAGATTTTGCCGTTGAAATAGCAGAGTAACTAATGTATAAGTAAGTCTAAAACCAAACACATATGCTGGTAACCCTTATGAGCATCAATACAATTTTATTCTTATATGGCAATTTTTGGCGACTTAACCGATGTTCACATTACATACATAGCATAAAGCAACGTTGCGTCTTCGATGTTTTACTAGATTGAAAGAGAGCTTTGTCAGGAGCGATATTATGAGCAATAAATGTATGAAAACAGAAAACAAAACATCCAGAGTGTTAGAGTCAAACTGGTTTCGTTTGCCGGTACTGCTAATAACGTTGATTATTGCAGTGGTTATAGGTGTATTTGCACTGGACAACTACCCCGGCGGAGAGAGTTACTTATATGGGCATGAGTACGGATATGCGCATGACTATGCAGGGGAATACGATAGTTACATAACATACGGGTATTATGAAGATGGCCCTACATACGACTATGAAGGATATGCTCCCCACTACAGCTATATATGGGGCTATATTGGCGATGCACCACAGTATTTAGAGGAATCTATTATCATTGGTGATGTACATATAGAAGTTGATTACGATGGTAATATCAGCTTGTATCCTGATATTGCGAATTATAGTGTTTCTATACATGATAGATATTTCTTACATCTTCGTATCCCGGTAAAATTTTACCCTGAAGCAATAAGTCTTTCTCTGCCCGAAGGCTGGAGTTACGAGATTAGCCATCAGGACGAATATCTTCCTTTCACCTGCGAAGACGAAATATATGAAGACAGCATAAACATACAGCGGGGTTTTTCGGCACGAGAGACAATAACTTACACCATTGTCCGCATTGCGCATACCTGGGATACTTCCAACCCTGGGTATAGCATCCAAGCAGCCGGGTATCAAGGCATTATGCCCTTGGTAACAGGTGCTCCTTTTCCGGTAGCTAATCTCCCGGCAAACGCTAACTTGGCCCAATGGACTGCTGCACTACATGGGCTTATTGGTGGCGTTGCCGCTCCAAATCGTGTAGTAAGTGTGCAGGGTAATCAAACCATGCCTGATTCAAATTTCTATATTGAAAATAATCGTCATGTCGTAATTACGACCCAAGGCACTATTCTTAACAATACCCATGGTGTTAATTCCAATCATATGCCACGCGCCGCTGCGCCTTCCGCGTATACTATATTCCGCCCCACAACACAGACAAATAGGCGGCATTTTATTGTAAGAGGCGGCGCGACACTTACATTAAGCCATATAATATTGGATGGAAACGCTACTGAGGCTACAGACAATATTTTGCCGCGGATAAATCGCGGCGGGATTCTTATTCCAGATGCAGGCAGAGGCCACTTGGTATTAGCCAGGGGTGCCATCCTTCAGCGCAATAGTTGGTCTAATAATACTGCGTCTGCTGTGGATGCCCATGGCGGTGGTGCTGCTGCTGTTGCTGGCGGTACCAACAGCTCCATAACAATGCTGACTGGTAGCATAGTGAGACTTAATAGAAGCACATGGGGCTGGGGCGGTGCCATTAACTTGCGACATGGTGGCCACCTGACTATGTATGGCGGTACTATTGAAGACAATATTAATACTAGAACAACAGGCTCAGGAAATGGGAATGCTGCAGGGGTACATGTAGGCAATTCTGAGCCAGTTCGTTCAAGTTTTTACATGCATGACGGTGCAATAATAAGAAATAATCACGCCCGTGCCACATTAACCCGCACTAATACAGCGACTAATCTGTTCCGTGCCGGCGGTGCCGGAGTGTATGTACATCAGTATTGCTTATTTATCATGTATGGCGGCCAAATTTATGGCAATAGACTAACCGGCACCAGGGAGCCAGGGCCAGGTGTAAACCAGTTTACACTAAACGGAGCTGGTGTGTTGTTGTTAAACTCCTTGCCATTTACAGGTGAAGGCAGGACGCGCTTTTATATGCATGGCGGCTCTATTACCAATAACATGATATATGAAACCGCACCCGGAGCAGTAGATGGTATCTTAGGTGGCGGCGGCGTGGGTATGTTTGGCGGCACATTTACCATGTATGATGGCATCATCGCTTACAACTCCAGTACACAAGGCGGCGGTGTATATTTAGGCACCGGCGGCAGCAACGCCGAACATGGTGCTATTGTTAATATGCATGGCGGTTATATTAGAAATAACCGTGCATTTCATGGTGCAGGTGTAGGTGCTAACTCTGTAGTGCAGCGCGCTGCAGGCACCAATAATCCAATTGGGCAACCTGTTCAATCAACTACTTTTAATTTAATTGGCGGCGAAATCTCAAACAACCGTTATGCCGCTCCAGCCCCTAATACTGCCCCTCCCCAAAGAGGTGGCGGTGTGTGGATTTATGGCCCAGATTCTACCTTCAACTTGCGGGGGGTCGCATCGGTCATATCAATAATACGACCCAGGGCAACCGTGCGCTTCGTGGTGGCGGTC
>WQVF01000050.1 GCA_009781725.1 Defluviitaleaceae bacterium | reverse complement strand
GTCGTTGCGAGGAGCGAAGCGACGAAGCAATCCAGCAAATCAAACCTTCTGGATTGCTTCGCTTTGCTCGCAATGACAGGCTTTGCATAGATATTCATGGTTTTTGCTTAGCAAGGCAGCCCCTTTCCTTACTGGTTTCATCCCTTCAAGCCCGTAGTACTAATGCCTTCAACCAGATATTTCTGAAAGAAAATAAATATCAGCACCGCCGGCACCAAGGACAGGGTGCTCATGGCAAAGAATGCACCCCAGTCTGTAATCGTAGTCGGGTCCGCAAAAACCCTAAGTGCCAAACTCACAGGAAACTGTGCCGCCCGTTGGATATAAAGCAAAGGCCCAAGGAAGTCGTCCCAACGCCATATAAACGAGAACAAGCCCGCCGTTACTAAAGCCGGGACCGCAAGGGGCATCATAATCCGCCCATAAATTCCATAAAATGAACAACCGTCTATTTTAGCGGCTTCGTCCAGCTCCCGTGGGATTGCATTCATAAAATTAGTAATCAAAAATATAAAAAACGCACCGCCAAAAAATGTCGGCACGATAAGGGGCAAATAAGAACCCACCCAGCCAAGCCAATGGAACCACAAATATGTCGGCACCATCAGAACTTGCGCAGGCAATAACAATGTGCCGATTAGTATAGCAAACAATACTTTTCTGCCACGATACCGCCCACGGGAAAAACTATAGGCAATAGCCGAAGATGAAATTACTACACCAACAGTAGCAAGGCCCGCATAAAAAAATGAGTTCCAAAAAAATGTGGCAAATGTTTGGCGACCGCCAACACCTTGCCAGCCCTCAGTATAGTTGCGCAAATAAACTGTACTAGGAAAAAAGCTGGGGTCATGGAAAATATACTGGTTTTGTGTCAGGGAACTTATAAACATCCAGGCAAGGGGATAAATCATAACAAACCCGATTACCAGAACAACCACATGTTTTATCACGTTCCGGGCAACCCGTAACCGGCGCATCCTTTGCATACGCTGCACAGCCATTGTTCTTTCCATTACGAGAACCCTCCTTCATACACCCAAAAACGTTTCGAACCGAAGAGCAAGCCGGCAACAATTGCAAGCAAGCCAAGCATAAACCAGGCAAGAGCAGCCGCATACCCGGCATTGTGAAAAGCAAATGTTTGGTCGTACATATATAGCGCAAAGAAGTTGGTTGTACCAAGAGGCCCGCCGCCTGTGATAAGAAAGGCAGAGTTAAATGTCAAGAACCCGCCGATTGTCTGCATAATTAAATTAAAGAAAATTGTCGGGGTGATTAGAGGGAAGGTGATGCGGAAAAAAGAGTAAATTTTGCCTGCCCCGTCAATGTTTGCTGCTTCGTAGTATGTTTCAGGTATTTGCTTAAGACCTGCAAGGAAAATCAGCATAGATGAACCAAACTGCCAAACCGCCAATAAAATAAGTGTCCATATTGCGGTACGGGTATCGCCTAGCCATGAAAAGTTGCGGTTTAACCCAAAAGCTTCCAAAATAACATTATTGAACGTGCCTGTTACAAAAAACAAACGCCGCCAAAGAATGGCAACAGCTACCGAGCCACCAAGCATGGATGGCAAATAATACATAGCGCGGTAAATACCCATCATTTTTGTAGACTTAAACAGCAGCATGGCAATCCCAAGGGCAAAAGCAAGCCTCAAGGGTACGGACAGCAATACAAACTGGAATGTGACTCGCACAGACTGCCATAACTGTGCATCGCTTCCCATGCGGCGAAAATTCTCTAATCCAATAAAAGTAGGGGGCGAAATTATATTAAATTGTGAAAACGCATAATAGAGGGACATACCCATTGGCACTGCAAGAAATGCAATGAGCCCTATAACAAACGGCAAAACAAATATTATTGCCGCGACATTATCTTTACGGAGAAAATCGTATAACTTAAATTTTTTCATTACATTTCCCCTTCGACTAAAAAAATAGGGGCTGTCTCACTAGAAAACCAACAAACATTGGCCTCGTCATCCCAGCCTTGAGCCGGAATCCCATAATCTTAATCGAAAGACTAGGGGGCCCCCGGGTCATGCCCGGGGTGACGGGTGTTTGTACTGGTTCTCAATGAGACAGCCCCAATCATAAAATTATTTATAAAGGTTTAGCTAAAAATTCTTGCCCCAGCAGCATCAAAACGTTCTGCTGCTTCCCTTGCGGTGATATTTAACCTTGTAAGGTCTTCGATAATAAGGCGCAGGTATTCAAGAAGCTCGGCATGACCGGCTGGGCGTAGGGGGTCATATGGTGAAGAATTGCCGGGAGAATTGACCCAGTCTACAAATTCTGCCTGTCTTACAGAGCCTTCCGGCAGATAGGGTGCGATAGCTGTCGCCACTACGGTGTTTACAACCACACCACGGTCACCCAAGATAACCTCATGCACGGCAGGGGTATTCATATAGAAGTTAAGAAACGCCGCTGCTTCATCTTGCTGCTCGCTATGGGTTGTGATTGTTAAAAACATTGTTGCACGGCCAAAGTTGCCAAGCGATGGGTTTACAGATGGGTATGTTGTCATGCCAATAGTCATCCCATCCGGCGCATCGTTCATGTAACCGTTAAGCATGTTGGACCATACAGGAGAGTTCCATACACGCAGGTTTGCGTTTTCGTCACCAGGAGGATACCACATTGGGTTTTGCTCACTGCCTTCCCGGCCTGCTTCATGCTCCGGCAGAATGTGCCAGCCTTCTTCAATGCCTTGTACTAAAACATTAAAGAATTGCTCGTATTGTTCAATTGTGCCGCCAAGCCCTCCGCCACTAAACAGAGCCGCGCCTTGGGCACGAAGATGCACATTCATTTGGTTGAATGGGTCGTTGAAGGCCCAGTTTGTGCGGACGCCGCTTCGTTCATAAATTTCACGGCTTAGAAGAATAAAATGGTCTATTGTCATGTTGCGGGGTGCTTCCAACCCAAGGTCTGCAAGCAAAGTTGCGTTATACAACATAGCTGCTACGTTCATGCCTGTAGGAACTGCATAAATACCGGGATGACCAGGTACACGGCCTGTATTGGTAGCGGCTTGGGATACATTGCGCATATCAATACGGTTGTCGTTGATAAATGGCGTAAGATCCACCAAGTGCCCGGCCTCTACCCAGGACAGCAAATGTGCTACGTCATGCTGTACAATGTCTGGCAGGTCGTTGGCGGCAGCCCTGATAGACAAATCCGTCCAATGGTCGCCAAAAGATGTAAACAAGCCCTCGATGTAATCAACATTGTCACTTTGCTCCACAAACATATCAATTACTTCGTGAGTTTGCTCGGCGCGCATATCGCCGCCCCACCATGCGAATACCAACTCAACATCATCGTTACGGCATGAGGTCAATCCGAAGATTGCCAAGCCCAGCAGTAATACCAGGCAAAAGCTTAATAATTTTTTCATTTCCTTGCTCCTCTCAAGATTTTGTTTAAAGCACTTAAGGTTTATATGTGAAATGTTGTGCACTTTGATTGTATGGATGCATGAATGTACTGTCAATATGCCAAAACGCAAATTGGAAAAAAGCAATAATGTTTCGGAAAAAAGGTATGTTGTCATTACGCCACTCTACCATCGTGACACAGGATGGGGGCAATACTGCCCTTTTTTTGCGGCGCGCAGCTCTACGAAACAGCCGCAGAGCTTACATATTCCGTTGACCAAGTTATCGCAATATTTGCATAGTTGCAGCCGTTCTTGGTGTAATACATCCCCTGCGCGTTCATCCTCCGGCAATGCCGCAATATGCGCATAAATTTGTCTCGCAAAGTCAGCTTCGTCCAATTCACCCAGCAAGCATTTTGGACAGGGCTTCATTTACCGCAGGCTAACCAGCACAACACTGCATGGGGGAATCGTAAACTTGCCATTCTCTACCGGGAAGTCAGTGATTGTAAGCTTTCTTGGTTCCTCGAATGTATTGAATGCATCCACTGCGCCGGTCAAAATTCGCCCAGTGGCATTGTTTATGTTCATTCCCGCTACCTCGCAGTCAATTTCGATGGATTTTTCCAAGCCAAAATTTACGGCGGTGATATTGAGAGCACCGGCGGCATCCAATGACGCCGAAACGCTTACATCCGGGATATCGTAAGGCTCGATTGCCTCTGTTTCGATAAAGCTATCTACCAAAGTTGCGCCTTGATGGACTTTGTACATATCAAAGACATGGTAGGTTGGGGTCAGAAGCATCTTGGCACCATCGGTTAGAACTACCGCTTGCAGCACGTTAACAGTCTGGGCTATGTTGGCCATGGTCACGCGCTTACTGTATTTATTGAATATATTAAGGGTCGCTGATGCAATCATTGCGTCACGCATGGTGTTTTGCTGGTACAGGAATCCAGGTACAGAGCCAGGCTCAGCATCATACCAAGTACCCCATTCGTCTACTATTAGGTCTACATTGTGCTCAGGGTCGTACTTGTTCATGATTTGCAAATGATTGGAAACTAGCTCTTCCATTTTCAGGCCCTGCTTAATGGTATTGTAGTATGCATCTTTGGTAAAATCCGTGGCACTGCCACGCTTACCCCAATCCCCATAAGGCACAGTGTAATGATGCAGTGTTAGGGCGTCCATATGCTTCCCTGCGATTTCCATTAGTTTTTCCGTCCAGTTGTAATCTCCACCATTGGGGCCGCAGGCTATCTTGTAGATTTTATTTCCACTGAAATTGCGAATATAGGTCTGATAGCGACGGTATTCGTCGGCATAGTATTCCGAGCGCATGGTGCCGCCGCAGCCCCAATTCTCGTTGCCTACGCCGAAGTATTTCAGCTTCCAGGGCTCTTTGCGGCCGTTTTCCTCTCGCCAATTGGCCATTGGGGACAGACCGTCGAAGGTCATATACTCTACCCATTCCTGCATTTCCTGGACTGTGCCGCTGCCTACATTGCCGTTGATATATGGCTCACAACCCAATTGAGCACAGAGTTCCATAAACTCATGAGTCCCAAAGGAATTATCCTCAACCACGCCTCCCCAATGGGTATTAATCATTTTTTTCCGGTTTTTCTTGGGGCCGACTCCGTCTTTCCAATGATATTCGTCGGCAAAACAGCCCCCAGGCCAGCGGAGCACCGGCACTTTGATATTCCTGAGTGCCTCGATTACATCTTTTCTCATACCATTTACATTGGGAATCGGGGAATCCTCCCCTACATATAAGCCTTCATAGATACAACGACCCAAATGCTCGGAAAAATGCCCGTAGATATTTGGATTAATTACGTTTTTTTTGTGCTCAGCATTGATATAAAGTTTTCGCATGTTCGTCACTCCTTTTCGCATTAAACAGCATCAAGGGGTTGTCACGTTAGGAAACCAGCAAACATCAACCTCGTCATCCCAGGCTTGACCCGGGATCCCCTGTCCTTTGTCGAAAGGCTGAGGGGCTCCCAGCTCAAGGCCGGGATGACGGGCTTTTTTATTGTTTTTAACATGACAATCCCAACTCCATTCCTAGTATACAAAATTAGTAACATGCTTTTCTCCGAATCTATTGACTTTTTCTCCGAAATCAATCAGGATGTACGTGCAATTATGGCGAGAGGAAAGATGATGTGATGTTTAACATCGGATTTTGCGGATATAACCGTAACGAACAGGATTACCTTTCAATTTATCGCCAAAATGGTAGCGGCGACTATCTTTTTCTTTTGCTTTCTACACCTTTTTATATCAATCAAGACCACCAATCCGTGACCACCAGGCCTTATGGCTGTATTTTGTTTTCCCCGGGGAAATTTCATCATTATCAAGCTGTCAAAACATTCCATAATAGTTTTATGCATTTTACGGCAGACCATGACTTTCTTTCCGATTACAATATCCCTTTGGATACGGTAATCTACCCTGGCGACTATAGTACAATCAATTCCTATCTGCGGGATATTTTTGTGGAGTCCGCCCGTAAGTATGTCCATCATGAAAGCAAAATCGATTGCCTTATCCGACAAATTTTCATCGAAATCTCAAGGGATATTATTGAGGCCAAAACCCATGCGGATAATTCTACCCTGTATGCCCGTTTTATGAATATCCGGCTCTCAATTATAAGTAATTGTGATGAGGAATGGTCCATAGAAAAAATGTGCAAACTGGTACATATGGAAAAAAGTCAGTTCTATAGCTATTATCTTTCCTTTTTTAACACAACACCAAAGGCCGACCTTGTGAACGCAAGGATAGAAAAAGCCAAAAACTTGCTAACCAGCGAGCATCTACTGGTGCATCAAGTGGCGGAAATGTGCGGATATAAAAATGTCGCGCATTTTACACGATATTTTAAGAAAAGCACGAATTATACTCCATCGGAGTATGTGAAAACTATAAGAAAATGAAAACGGTGAAGAGATGTTATCAAATGTAGACCTGCAACTTTCTATGGAACCAAAAGAGTACAAAACTGCCCTCAAGGAACTGGAGAGCACCCTAAGCAACCTGCAACAGGCCTTACGGGAAACGGAAGTCCCTGTAATTATCGTGTTCGAAGGATGGGGAGCCTCAGGCAAAGGCACATCCATTGCCCGGGTAGTCAATGCACTGGACCCCAGGTATTTCGATGCCCGCACGACAGGCAAAATCAACGAAGAAAAGCTAATGCGCCCCTTCCTATGGAGCTTTTGGACCTACCTGCCTCCAAAAGGGCAAATCGTAATATTGGACAAAAGCTGGCACCGTCTCATCATGCCCAATGTCCGGGATAATTGGGGGATAAACGCCAAGGAAACCGAAGGCTTCTACAATGATGTAAAGGCCTTTGAGCGGCAGCTTACCGATGATGGAGCACTGATAATCAAATTTTTCCTTCATATAAGCAAAAAGGAACAGAAACGCCGATTCAAGACATTAGAAGCACATCCTACTACGGCTTGGCGTGTAAAGCCTCATGACTGGGTGCAAAACAAGCAATATGACCATAATTTAAGCCTTTTCGAAAACATGCTGGAACAAACCCAAACCGAGGCCAATCCATGGCATATAATCGAGGCCGAAGACCGGAAATACGCTGCAGTCAAAATCATAAGGACAATTATTTCATCAATTAAGACGCGGCTAGGGCTTAACGGAGCCAATATCAACCTCCCTGCACCACCTAAGCCCCCTGAAAAGATATCTTTCCCCCGTATTCTTAAGGACATTTCCCCAAAACAGCATATCGATTGCGACCAATACAAAGAAGAACTGGCTCATTATCAGCATCGTATGCACATGCTAGGGAATAAACTGTACTCAAGACGCCGCTCTGCGATAATCCTTTACGAAGGCTGGGACGCCGCCGGCAAGGGGGGCAATATAAAAAGGTTGACCAACGAGCTGGACCCTCGTTGCTACGCAGTGGTGCCCATCGGGCCCCCAAGGCCCCAGGAACTGGCCAGGCATTATCTATGGCGCTTTCTTGTGAAAACTCCGAAGGATGGACATATTACGATTTTTGACCGGTCATGGTATGGGCGGGTACTGGTAGAGAGGATTGACGAGCTTACCCCGGAGCATATATGGCGACGGGCCTATAACGAAATCAACGAAATGGAGCAGCATCTGGTAAACCACGGGGTTGTGCTCCTTAAATTCTGGCTGCATATAGACAAAGATGAGCAACTGCGCCGTTTTAACGATAGAGTCAACGACCCAAACAAACAGCATAAAATCACGGAAGCCGACTGGCGCAACCGAGAAAATTGGGATAAATACGAAGAAGCCGCAGACGAAATGCTACACAAAACCAACCATCCCCACGCCCCATGGATAATAGTAGAATCCAACAACAAAAAATTCGCCAGGGTAAAGGTACTAAAAACCGTAACCGACGCCCTAGACGATGCCCTCCGATAGCATGGAAAAACACCCGCATCAAGGACATAGAGATAGAATACGTGCTCGCTACTATACAAGCGGCCTGGAGAGCTTCCATGATCACGAGGTTTTGGAGCTCTTGCTTTACTATTGCTATCCCAGAGGGGATACCAATCCCAAGGCCCATCAAATGCTTGGGGAGTTCGGCTCCCTACATAATTTATTCGAAGCCGATATAGAAACATTGACCCAGCGTCTAAACTGCACCGAAAATATCGCTCTACTGCTAAATCTAATCCCGGCCCTAGCTAACCGATACTTCCGCAGTAAGTGGAGCAGTAAGGTCACCTTGGATTCGGAAACGGCTACCGCAAAGTTTGCCATGGATTTATGCATAGGGCACACAGTTGAGCGATTCTATGTATTGAGCCTAGATAATCGCCAGCGGCTTATAAACACAACCCTAATCTCTAAAGGCACCGTAGACGAAGCGGCGGTGTACCCCAGGGAAGTAATCCGGGTTGCCATACAGGACAAAGTGACCGGAGTAATTTTGGCCCACAACCACCCGGGAGGCTCCATGAAGCCATCAAGAGCAGATTTGGAAGTCACCCGCCAAATCGTGGATGGGCTAAGTTTTATAGGGGTGACTGTAATAGACCATATAATAGTGGCAGGAGATACGTATTATAGTTTTGCAGCACGAGGTCAGCATGTGACAGGATACAGCTAGCCAGGGACAATCTTATTAAGAAACGATACAAAGACTCGTCACCCCGGGCTTGACCCGGGGGCCCCCAGTCTTTTGATAAAGATTATGGGATCCTGCGTCAAGCGCGGGATGACAACAGCCCACATTGCACATAAAAATGGAAGGATGATGATTATGCAATTATTTTCTTTAGCAAAGCACTATACCGAGGGAATGATTTTTCAAAGGAATAGGGATATCCTAATCGAAGGAGAGGCACTGGTTCCTAGCGAAATCTCTGCTAGCCTTGGTGATGATACAGCATGTATCACCGCCGAGGCCGGTCATTTTTCAATTAAACTCCCTAAACGGGAGGCAGATTGCGGTCTTGTGTTAACAATCAAGGCTTGTTCTGGTGAGACTAAACAGACAATAAAGCTTGCAGAAATCTATATTGGCGAAGTATGGTTTGCCTGCGGTCAATCCAATATGGAATGGCCCCTTCATGATACAGATGAGTACCGCCAAAACCCGGTAATAAATGCTAACAGTGACCTGCGTTTTTATACCGTTGGCCGCATCACAATGGCAGAGTCGCCGGATTTCATTGCCAACGACCGTGATTGGAATTTTAATGAAGACTATGGGTGGGCAGGCTGTGACGAGGAAAATGTCATTGACTTCTCAGCAGTGGGGTATCATTTTGCTCATACCTTATATGAGGCACTTGGGGTACCTGTGGGAGTCATCAATTGCAATGTGGGAGGAAGCAGTATCTTTTCCTGGATGCCAAAAAATGCGGTTACTCCGGATATCGCCTCATTTTGGGCTGATAATCCCGGTGTCTTGTATAACAACATGCTAGAAAGGCTCTCCGCCTTCCCAGCCAGGGGTATGTTATGGTACCAAGGGGAAACCAATGCAGGGAATGAAAGCGGAAAAGTATATGCCGCTGCATTAGAAGCTTTGGTAGGCAATATGAAAGACAGGCAGCAATACCATGACTTTGCCTTTAATTACGTGCAAATCGCGCCGTTTGGAGATTCGGGCTTCCCACATTGGGCGACGGTCAATGACCAAATGCGTAAATTCTTTTTACATCATCCGGATTACGCTATGATAACAATAGGAGATATCGGCTGTTATACGGATATTCACCCCCAACGCAAAGGACCCATAGGTGAGCGCCTAGCCTATGGGGCAATGCACCGCTATTATGACCTGTCACATGAGTTTACCGGCCCGATTGCAGAGAAGGCCATCAGATGGGGAGATGAAATCCACATTTCTTTTATCCACGCGGCGGGATTGCACCAGCGATTGGCAGATTCAGGTCGCTTTGAGCTGGTATACGACGACGGGACGATAAAAGAAGCCACACCGATAATCCGGGATAATGCCGTATACCTACCCCTGCCTGAAGGCCCGACACCAGAATATGTACGTTATGAATTTGTGACCTATGCCCAGGTTGGGTTGTATAATAAATATGGATATCCGGCTAGTTTGTTTGAGTTGAGGGTGGTGTAATTGGCTTTGTCAAAAGTGACAAAAGCGTTGACGCCTTGCTATGTTTAACATATCATCTGTAATGCGATACAGGGAATGAGGTGCATAATGGTAGCAATAAGAAACAAGGCAATAGAATATATTAACGAGTTGCCAGAAGAGCGATTAGTAAGCGCGCTTAATTATCTTCGGTTTCTTGGAGAGCAGACGCATCCCCTTGAGATAACAAGCAAGGAAGTCTTATATCGTAAAATTGATAATGGCTTGGAAGATGTAGCACACGGTAGAGTAAGACCTTTTGACGATGTAATGGAGGAAATTATAGCCGGTTTACAAACAGAGATTGAAGAATCATGATTTATCACGTAAACATTACCGATTCGGCAGAAACGGAAATGCGTGAAATAGCCCGATATATTGCGGATGATTTGTACTCACCTCAAGCCGCTTTAAATTTAATGAGGGATTTGAAGAAGCAAATTCACAGCTTAAAACAAATGCCCGAAAGACATGCATTGGTTTCCGATAAACGACTTGCTCAAAAATGTATACGATTAATCCCAATCAAGAACTATGCAATATTTTATGAGGTAATTGATATTGTAAAAACGGTTAATATTATCAGTATTATGTACAGTGGACGGGATTGGATGAACCTGTTGTAAAATAGCAAGGAGAACGATTATGACCAAAAACATTAACCCAAAAACCGCCCCAGACACCTGCGAGGCGGTTTTTTATGAGAAAAATCTCGGCCCTGTTGCCGGTGTAGACGAGGCTGGCCGTGGCCCACTGGCTGGGCCTGTGGTTGCCTGCGCTCTTATTCTGCCTCCCGGGACTATTATCCCGGGAGTTAATGATTCAAAAAAGCTGTCTCCACTGCGCCGCGCTGCCCTGGCAAAGGAAATCATGTCTGCGGCGGCAGCTTATGCATACGGCATCGTTGACGCCGCAACCATCGACAAAATAAACATCCATCATGCATCTCTACTGGCAATGACCAAGGCAATCAAAGGCTTAGGGATAAAGCCGCGAGTGGCTTTAATAGACGGCAAGTTCCCACCAAAGGTAGGCATCCCAACCCTTCATATAATAAAAGGGGATTCTCACAGCCATTTGATAGCAGCGGCAAGTATACTGGCCAAGCAGGCAAGGGATGAAATTATGCACGCTCTTCACCAAGCTTACCCTCAATATGGATTTAACAGGAATATGGGTTATGGTACCAAGGTTCATAAGGAGGCTATAGCCCAGCACGGATTATGCTTGGAGCATAGGTTGAGCTACAATTCTTGTTTGTAAGCATGTATAGCGATTTCGATTGCCTTTGATACAATGCACGAAGTGCATCAAAGGTGTCGTAAAAACGCCCAATTGAAACGCTTTCCGAAACCATAGTATTTTCAATCCCGCATTTTGGATTGAAATTACTACAATACTGGACGTATAAAAGAAAAATTTGACTTGACTATGTATATACATATTGGATATACTATGGAAAAGGAGTTGAGAATATGCAACAGGCAACGGTTGTATCTCAATGGGGCAACAGCAAGGGTATTCGTATGCCTGTTGAGATTTTGAGAAAAGCCCAAATTGGCCTTAACGACAAGCTGTTTTTTGAAGTAGATGAACACAAGAGAGTTATTTTAACAAAGATGGCGACGCCAAAAAATGGAACATTGGAACATCTTTTTAAGGACTATACTGACGGTGCATTCCAGGCAGAGCTAATTGACCTGGGCGAATCAGTGGGGAATGAAAAATGGTAGACGGAATTCCAACACAAGGAGATATCATTAAAATCAATCTTAACCCAAAGCAAGGACATGAACAGAAAGGCTATCGCCCATATATCTGCTTAAGCAACAAGATAATAAGCGACTTAGCCAATATTGCTGTATTTGCCCCAATAAGCAATACTAAGCGCAATTATCCACTGTATATCAAACTGCAAGGCACAAAAACAACAGGGTCTGTGTTGCTCGACCAAGTTGTCACAATAGATTATAATGCCAGACATTTTGAATTTATAGAGAGTGTTCCAACTAACGTGATAAACGAACTTCTTACAAAGGTTATTTTGGTGTTTCAACCAAATTAGGAGCAGAGAGCTACAATGCGACAGCCTTTATAAAGCCCCGTAGCTGTAAAATTTACAGCTGCGGGGCTTTACATAAAAACGGCGGCTACGACGCCCTAATGTAAGCATCAAGGGAGTGTAGCTCCTTTCATACGACAGCTTCTAATTCGGTGTATAAAAACACGCGGCTTCCAAAGGCTCGATATAGTAAAGATTGTCTGCATGGTAGGAGAATTCCGCAGAGTTACCACCTGGGGCAAAGTAGGATAAATGCGTCAACCATATAAAACTCAAATAATTATGCATACGTGTCCTACACGGGCCACACCAATTACTGTACTCAGCGCGAGGAGTAAAGAAATTCATAACACATCCTGCACCGCTGCAATCCCATGCGCCAAACACATGAGATATTTCGTGAACAACTGTGAACCTCAATGCGACAGGATCCAAAATAGTTGTTACCGCCATCTCACCAAGATGAAAACTGGTATTGGCATTCCACCCGCTTCCCGAACGGCCAATACCGGCAACTCCGATACCAAAGTGTATAAATCTAAAACGCACTGTATCGTGGCTACTACGGCTAACATTTAGTAAATTACTGGGACTAAGTCCCGGAACAAGTCCAGGCTCATGACGGGCAGGACTTGCCTGTACCAAGTTTACCCCGAAGTTGGTCAGGAAAAGATGCTTAATCTCGTCAATACTGGCGTCTGCTTGATTGCGCGCAGCTAAGGTATCGAGACTTACCAGGTTTTCATAATAAACGGTAATGCTGGTTACCCACCGAGCCCAATACGTAGTGGCTATATTAGGAGTCCATGACATATCTGTAACTCGTGTTCCTCCCGTAGCATCCGGTGTTGTAAACCAGCCAGCGAAAATATATCCTGTTCTGGTAGGATTTGGAGGGAGTGGATTACCTATTCGTGAGCCTGGTACTCTAGCAATTGTTTGAGTGGCTGGAGTGCCTCCATTGGCGTCAAAGGTAAGGACTACTTCCCATCTTGCCCAGAAGGTGGTGTCGGTGTTGGGGACAATTGAGGTTGCAGTAATTTGTGCACCGGTTGCCGTAGGAGTACTAAACCAGCCACCGAATACGAATCCGTCACGGGTTGGAGGTGGGGGTAAGGTTCCGACTTGTTGACCAGCACCTCGGGTTAATGTCTGTGTTGCAGGTGTGCCTCCGTTGGCATCAAAGGTTAATGTTGTTGCCGGAGCCCATACTGCTGTGAATGTTGTAGTAAATTCCTCACCGGTTGCATTCCAGTCCCAGCGAAGTGAGCATATTGTCTGTGTATCCACTTCCCACCAATTGTGATAAATATTGCCTGAGCTAGATGATAGCCACCCCACAAATACATAATTATCACGAGTTAACTCTGTGCTAGCTAAGCTCCATCCATCCCATGCGTTTACATCAGTTATTGGCATATAGTTCAAGCCAGGAAGCGGTATTAGATTTCCGAGGACTTGACTCCGAATGTATGAATGAGATGTCCCTGTCATCATACACTGCATATAACCACCATTGGCATCAAAGTGAAGGACATAGGGGATATCTCTCCAAACAGGGGTAAGTACTCGTGGATGCATGTGTATTGGGCGTGGAAGAACACCAATAAAGTGATAAAACGTACCATTTACCACGTCTCTAAAGCCCAGCAGTCTATTTAATGGACTAGTAAGGTGTGGGAACACCCATGATAATGGCCAATATGCTGTGCAGCAACAAGCATAAAGTGCTACATATGCATAATTCCACCAGCAAAACCAACAACAGCCATCTTGCGAAACATCGTTAGAAACAATAAAAATATTAGGCACTGATCGTGGAGCAACACGACTCTCACTAAAAAATGTTACTGTATCTAGGCAGCTCAGGTATTCGCCACCAGCGATATAATCATTAATATAAGTGTCATCTGACTGTTCATCTGTAATTGCATAATCACCAGCCTGCACAGCCAACACACTCACCGTCATAGCAGAAAACCCCATAATCAGCAATAAGACAATCGCAACAACCACTTTCAGTAAACTACGCTTTTTCTGATTAATCATTGTAAAAATCCTCCTCTTAACATAAGTTGACTAAAATACCTGACATTTTCCAACCTACACAATCAAGGCAACCACCCCTCTCTTGCCACAGTCGCACACAAATTGCTTTTCAGTATATTTTTCCATATCTTATACCATGTACTATAAAAATACAACAATATATTTTTTTCGACTGAGCCTAATTCAATACATAATCTGTATTACTGTACTAGTCAACTAATACAGTTGCAGGTTGCACTCCTGTTTCCTCACCCAAAAACCCGCATAAAATCAAGGTTTTTATACATAAAAAAATAAAACACGTATGGTGCCATACGTAGGAAAAATGAATTGAGAAGAGCGATTGATAAGCCCCCTTCCGAAGGAAGGGGGAAAGACGCCGAAGGCGGCGAGGGGGTTGTGTACGCAGGCCGCAATCCATAGCCTATCAACTACTACACTACGCAAGCCAGCAACCCCCGCCTGCCTTCGGCGGCACCCCCTTCTGAAGAAGGGGGCTTTGTTATACCCCTCGGCAACACAACATCTGTCTTACTCCGCGAGATAAGTTTGAGGCTTAACATCTTTAATAAAAAATTATTACATTCTGCTTACAAAGTGTAAAATATCCGTTAATTCATTAATTTTACTTTACATAAACCGACATCTTTGTTACAATCTACATCAGTTAACATATTCATTAATATTTCGCAGTCGACAAAGTTCGTGAAATATTTATGAAAGTACATATTTTTTCAATGTAAGGAGCGATACTATGCATTTCCTAAACAAGGCAAGGCTATTTTGTTCTGGGGAAAAAGTTCGTGGACGGATGAGGTATATATTGGCACTTATATTCATCCTAGCACTGACAGCCCTAGCGGTTTTTGGAGATTATGGGGGTGGAGAAGATGACATATACTACTCCGTCACCACCCCCAGAGGCGAGTCCATAATGGACATGCTGCCTCAGGAACCCCAGCTACCGGGCTACATATTTTCCCATTGGTCAACATCACCGGATGGGGCACCCTTTAACATAAGAGATAATATTTACGACGAAATTAACCTATACGCTATCTGGATTCCCGGAGAGGCGATAATTGTCGTTGAAGATAACGATGATTCCTATGATTATGATACGGAAGATGAGTATGAATACGATTATTACGATGAAGATGGCCCCGGCTATGAGTACGATGAAGCCGAGTATAGCGATGAGGAAAACGATTATATAGGAGACGCACCGTTTTATTCCTATGAAAACGAATATAGCTACGATTATGACTATGATGAAAGTTATGGTTATGTAGAATATGCATATGATAATGGCGATGAAGCGTTTGGCGGGTATTTAGGCTATGCTCCTGACTATGTAGATTTTAGCGATGGTTATGATGTATATTCGGATTATAACGAATATGGCTATGCCCAAGCTTTGGGTGTGTCTGCCAATGACAATGAAGAGTATTCCTCATATTACGAAAATTATGGTTATGGGTACGAGTATGCTCTTGTGTATGAGGAATATGACTATGAAATCTACGCTTCCGATTACGAGTATCATGATTATGAATCATACGACGTAGTTGCCGAGAGATATGACTATGAAAGCATAGAGGCCATGGATGAGGAATTACTGTATGGTCTTTATGAAGGCGACGATATCACTGTTTATTTCCGGTACAACCGTGGCGGACAGTGGGAAGGGCCATATGTACGAGTCAATGTAGATAATCGCGGGAATATTGCTGTGGCTCCTGCTCAAGAGCATATGGTTATACTTGATGGAGATTATGTTTATGTGCGGTTCCCTGAGGAGATTTATACAGGTGATTTTGGTATTAGTTTGCCTCAGACTTTGGATTGGTCGTATTCCATCCGGTATGATACTGTTGAAAGAGAAGACCTTCCATTAGCCGAGGAGTATTATGAATACAAAGGTTTTGAGATTTATACAGAAAATTATCGCACATATACCTATATCACAATCCGCCACGATATATTAAGCCGTATTACCATCGAGGGCGAGATAATCTATTTATATGTTGATGAACCTGGAGACGACTTCGGTTTTATGCCATTTGCTATAAATTATCCTTTACCCTTCAATCATGTGCCTCTGGCATTCCCATATGATAATGCGGCTTGGATTACTGCCATTAACAACGCTGTACCCGAATATCGTGTGATATCTGTGCCTAATAATTCTAACCTTACATCCGTAGTCACTATTACAGGTAACCGCCACGTTATCATTACCACCACCGGTACCAATCTCAACAATGGTACTACTAACCACACCTTTGGAGGAACGCCTTCTGTTATAACACATAATGGCGCAACTGGTCGGCATTTCACAGTTGGGAGTGGGTGGGAAACTACCACGTTAACATTGAGCCATATTGTACTGTGTGGGAATTTCCCAACCCCAGCAACATCGCCGCAACGAGGTGGGGTTACAGTTCAGGGTATGAGCAACTTTCATATGCTGGCAGGCAGTATTATCAGGTATAGCCGGTTTAGTGGTGGTGGCGGAGTAAACCTTGCCGGTACTACCGGTTTATTTACTATGACTGGCAACAGTAGCATTGCAAATAATTTTGCTACCTCCAATGGAGGTGGTCTATTGATTGCCGGTGCGCGCTCAGCTGCTATATCTGACACCAGCAGCATCATAAACAATTCTACTTTTGGCCACGGCGGCGGTGTAGCACTAACCGCAGTCGGCGCAAGTCTTACAATGACAGGTGGAAGCATCTCTAACAACACGGCCTCCGACCTTACAATACACACCGGTAACTCCCATGGCGGTGGTGTGGCAATTACTACCAGCAGTGCTGTGTTTACGATGTCGGGCGGCACCATTAGCGGAAACACCGCGTTAGGTAGTGCTTGGGCTAGCGCTGCGGCCGGTCCTGGTATAGGCCATGGTGCCGGAGTATGGATAGCGGCAGGTGCGGGTAATCTCTTTACAATGACTGGCGGTACGATTTCAAATAATACAGCTACCGGTGGTGGTGGTGGTATTTTTACTTCCGAGCCCATGCTTAATGTTTACGGGACAAATAATTATCCTCAACTGGACATTGCAGCAGCGGCTATTTTTAACGGCAATCAGGCCGGACTTGGTAGTGTCAACCCGCCTGCAGGGATAGATGCTCAATCAGGTATCCCGATTACGGCTCAACGCTCTGGCGGATATTGGCACCCACTTAATAATTTGGATATTAACTTTGATGGAGCGGGAGACTGGGCATTATTAAATAGTGTAATAGTGAACTTGGATGTGGATTATATTATTATACATCCTACAGGCTCTAGCCAATCACCAGGCATTGCGGGAAACACATACCACCTAGTAATCTCTGATGATGGGAATGGTAGCACAATTACGACAACGACTATAGGCGGAGCACCTGCTGCCGAACCTCACAGGATTAATGTACTTCGCAATGTCACGATAGAAGCAGCCCCTGGTACTAATATCGTACTTAGTATGACAGCTACTACACCTTTAAATGTGGGACGACATTTTCATGTTGGTCTAAATGGTAGTCTCACTATAGGTTGCGGTACTGCAAGTGGTACCCTCGCATTGGATGCGGGCGCACCGGCTCTCGCCGGCAATCGCGGCGGTGTAAACCTTAACGGTGCCAATGCATCCCTAACTCTTGCCAGCGGCGGCATAATAAGGAATAGCCGCGCTGCAACCGGTGGTGGCGTGTGGCTTACTATAGTAGGCACCAGCTTTAACATGACGGGTGGTAGCATAAGCAATAACACCGCAACTAACGGTGCCGGTGTAGCTGTAAACGCAAATGCAGTATTTAACATGACAGCAGGCAGCATAAGTAATAATCATGCGACAAATAATGGCGGCGGAGTGGCGTTGATTACTGCTAACGCGCAGTTCAATATGTCTGCCGGTAGCAGCATTAATAATAACACAGCAGCTGTAAGTGGGGGCGGAGTTGCTCTTAACATAGACAATACTCATTTCACTATGAATGGCGGTACTATTTCTAACAACACCGCCAACGGAATGGCAAATGGTAACGGAGGCGGCGGTGTGTTTTTATCCGCCGGTGTACTAAGTCAGTTTAATTTCAACAACGGAAGTATTATAAACAATCATGCTAGCCGTGATGGTGGCGGTATCTTTGCGTCAGAACATACAAACGAATCACCACTACCGACTGGCTCTCACTTCCCACAGTTGCACGTTTCTGTAACAGCTATGTTCGACGGCAATACAGCTGGACGAGGAAGTTTCGAACCGCCTCCAAACGCAGGGCCACCCAGTACAAATATAAATAGTGCAGCCTCACATTCCGGCGATTATTTGCATCCACTCAATAACTTGGACATCAATTTTGTAATCTCCGACTGGAATAGGCTCAACACCCTAATCGGTCCTAATGCACCCAATCCGGCACGCATTATTATTCATCCTGCTGATTCCGGTGTTACGCCTGGACCGTCAGGCACAATATACAACTTTGTAATCACCGACATAGGAGACGGATACACAATCATCACTGTGCCAATAGTCGGAGCACCTGCAACTGACCCGCATCGGATTAATGTTACACGTACTGTTACTATCGAAGCGGCCCCCGATGCTGACATCTCATTGATAATGGCAGGTGTGCCTGCGAGCCCTGGGCGACACTTCTTAATAGGAGCAAGCGGTCATCTCACTATAGGCAACCCTTTGTCTACTGGAACTCTAACGATTGAAGCAAATGCAACCAACAGCCCTGCTACTGAATTACGTGGTGGTATCATGATTAATGATGGTACAGGTAGGCTTACCTTAACAACCGGCGGTATAATAGCCGATAATCGTGCTGTAAACGGAGGCGGCGTACAAATAAACACAGCTCGTTCTGCAGGTAATCTTAACCCCCAATTTGACATGGTAGGCGGTCAAATCTACCGCAATCGTGCCACAACTGGCGGAGGCGGGGTAGCCCTTACAGTAGACAACACCCACTTCCATATGTCAGGCGGCATAATTGAAGGTAACAATGCCAGTGGTGCTACATCCGGCGGAGGTGGAGTATTCCTAGCTACTGGGCTCAACAGCCGATTCAACTTTACTGCTGGCACGATTCGAAATAATGCTGCCCAAAACGGAGGCGGTGTTTTTGCCACAAACTTCACATATTCAGACCCGCTTCCAGCTAACGCGTACCCGCAGCTTATTATTAGTGCGTCTGCCAATTTTTCTGGTAATATAGCGCATAGTGCATCTGTCCCTCCCAGCAATGCAGCAACGGCAGGTATTACAAATATCGCGGCAACCACAACACGTTCATTTAGCTGGCATCCCCTTAATAACCACGATATCAACTTTAATATCCCAGGCGGAACAGGGGATTGGATACGGCTCAATACTTTAATACAAACTGCTATTTTACCCAACCCTCAGACAATCATCATACACCCAACGGGTACTTTGGGGCCGGCACCCTGGCCTGGTTTAGCTGCAGATGGCATTACCTACAATTTTGTTATTGAGGACTTGGGAGACGGAAGCACTATCTTTACTACTTCCCCAACGGGAGCTGTGGGAGGAGTGCATACAATTACATTCCCTATGGGACGCTCTTTGTCAATTTTGGCAGCCCCGGGTGCTGACATAATACTAAGCATAGCAGCAGCTACCCCGGCACACCCTGGGCGACATTTCATACTCAATAACGACACCAATCTTAATCTTGGCGGAATCGGTACAGGAACCCTTACCCTTAACGGCAATAGGCATATGCAAGACAGCGGGGCTCGTGGAGGAATAAATACCAACGCAAATTCGGTTCTTAACTTACAAGCCGGAACAATCATAAGAGATAGCCGTGCCGGTATTGGCGGTGCTGTTTTTCTATCGGGTACCTCTGTAGTCAATATGTATGATGGTGTTCTCATCACTGAAAATGAGGTGCGAAGCGGTCTCTCTGGTGCTATCCCATCCAGCAACCCCGGTGGTGGTGGTATAGCAACCGCACACCATGCATTTACAGCTACATTCAATATGCACGGTGGTGTCATAAGTAATAACATTGCATACTGGGGCGGTGGAATATGGGCTATGTCCGGCATCGTAAACATGTATGATGGTTATTTAATCGGAAATAGAGGCGGGATAATAGGTACCAGCTTTAACCCAGGAGCCGGCGGTACAGCCAATCCTCACGGAGGAGGCGGCGGTATCCGCATATGTTGCGATGGAGATTTCAATATGCATGGCGGAGTTATAGCTGATAATGCCTCGCGCTTTGGTGGTGGTGTGCTTTTGTCACATGCACTTAATGCGCAGTCTCCTATAGGTGCGAGATTCGATATGCACGGCGGCACAATCAGAGATAACCGTGCTTCACTTGACTATATTAATCCACTCAACTTGTTCCTCGGCTGGCCCCACAACGAAGATGGGGGTGGGGTATTTATCACAAGCAGCGGATTGTTTACAATGAGAGACCCACTACCTGGACAACCGGCTAATACGATACGGATTAATGATAATATTGCTGACAATAGCGGCGGTGGCGTATTCTGGAATGTAGGACAGTGGCATACCGATGAACGCACCCAACCGGTAGAAATATCCGGTAACTCCGCAAACGTAGATGGTGGTGGGATATACCTCTCCTATCAGCTATTAGAAATGTTTGGCGAATGGAGAATAGATGGCAATAGTGCCAACAGAGGCGGCGGTGTGTTCCTCCACGGCGACAACTCTCCGCACACATATGACCCGGTTCTGGGCTGGCTACCACATCCATTTAGAGGTAATGGGCATCTTATAATGCATGGTGGACGCATCTACGACAACAAGTCTTACACCAGTGGCGGTGGCGTATACATCTATAATGACGCTATATTCGAAATGAAAGGCGGCGCGATAGACAATAACGAATCCGCAGTCTTTGGCGGTGGCGTATATGTACTCAACCCCGGCTTACACTTCACCAGCCGTTTCGACGTAACCGGCGGCCAAATCACCCGCAATCGCGCCATATACGGCGGCGGAGTCTACCTAATGTTCCGAGCACATATGAGTGCCGAAAACGTACTCTTCGCAGGCAATGAAGCCGAGCGCATGGGTGGTGCAATCTTCACAGAGCTCGTAGACTACGGATACTACCTATCCGGTATGGACGTACCCCACGATATCCTACACCCCACCCCACCCGACCCCAACGAGGTCTTCCAAGCCTTTGACAATCTGATAATAGAAGACTCGGTACGCTTTACCGACGCCAACGAAGCCAATATCTATGGCAACAACTCCGCAATCGCAGCCTTCCATCACCCCTACAACGCGGTAGATGAACTGCCAAATATTCGCTGGCTTGGATGGAATACTCCCAATCCCCGCCATCACCTAAGTACAATGCGCCACCCTCTTAACAACTACGACATCAACTTTGTACGCCCGGTTTACTTCTACAAAACCGATATGGGAGTCTATTATCCAACCCCGGTTATCAACAACCTACCAGGTGCGGTGTTTGCTCTGGATATCTGGAATACAAATACAAGCTCCTGGGACTTTTATACCCAAGCTACAAGCGAAGCCAATGGTCGGGTTGCACTGCTGGTATTTACCCCCGGGGACTTCCGGCTTAGAGAAGTAACGGCACCTCAGGCACCGGCCTCAATGCCCAGTCATTTATTCCTGCTCCCTCCCGGCCATTGGTACCTGACAATAGCCTCCGAAACAATCGAAACCGTCCCGGGGGTCTTTGACGATATGCTATACATTGTAGACCCACCACATATACAGCCATGTACCGACAATGACTTGGAATTTGTACGCCGGGACAGAGAAACAGGCGGCACTCCAGACTGTGATGATACCGACCCAGCAAGACTACGCTGGCATATCGGTAACCGGTACTTGACCGCAGAAATGGACTTGCACAAAACCGACGAAGGTATATTCACCATGAACCCCACTACCCTTGCCCAACTGGTGACTGCTGATATATTACTGGAAGGCGCAGTTTTTGCACTCTACCGCTACACCGGCGATGGTACGCCCACAGCTAGTGTTGTACCCGCGCCTGGCTGGGTACGGACCTCACAACACACAAGCACCGGCGACCCGGACTACCCCATAGAGCTTGAGTTCGGAATAAGAACCGACCAGCCTTTCGCATATTATCAATTGGTAGAGATTTTTGCCCCTGTCGGATATACCGTACCCTTCGGCCAATGGCGCATTAGGATGAACATTATTGATGTACCAACGGTAAACGTAACCTATGTCATCTCAATCCAAGGGAATAGCTCCACACCGCGTCTTGTACCACTGACAGGTGAAACAGGTTATGTATTTGCCGTAGGCAACAGACGTAACTTCGACCTACCTATGACCGGTGGGCTAGGGATATTATCAACCCCGGTAATGGCGGGAGCTGGTGTTGTAGGTGGTGCTGTACTGCTACTATTCATGCTTCAGCTAAAGAAAAAGCTCACCCAAAGGTAATGGATTGAAAGTAAACCCAAGATACACGAAAGCCCCGCAGCTGCGAGATTAGCAACTGCGGGGCTTTTTAAACTCTCCTCTTAGAATATATTTATTCACTCTCTCGGCTTCATAGTAGGAAAAAAGATAACATCCCGTATAGAATCCGAATCCGTCAGTAGCATAAATAACCTATCTACCCCAAATCCCAGGCCTCCTGTCGGTGGCATCCCATATTCCAACGCCAATATAAAATCCTCATCGGTCATGGAAGCTTCATCTTCTCCCGCGGCACGCAGTGCCTCCTGGTGGGCGAAACGGCTGCGCTGGTCTATTGGGTCATTGAGCTCGGAGTATGCGTTGCCCATTTCTCTTCCCAGTATAAATAACTCAAACCGCTCCGTATATTCGGGATTATCGGGCATACGTTTTGCCAATGGGGTTATTTCCACAGGATGATTCATAATAAATGTTGGTTGAATCAGGTTCTTTTCCGCAAACTCTTCGAAAAAGGACTCTAGTATATTGCCTTTACCATGATAGGGCTCGTACTTTATATGATGCTCACGGGCTACTGCCCTAGCTGCTTCCACATCTGGGATTTGGTCGAAGTCTACATTTGCATATTTCCGCACGGCTTCAACCATAGACAATCTTGCGAATGGCGATTCCAAGTCGATGATATGCCCACTACATGGCACCTTTGCCGTCCCCAGTACATCAATTGCTACCTGACGGAACAAAGACTCAGACAGCTCCATCATCCCATTATAATCGGTATATGCTTGGTATAATTCCAGCATGGTAAATTCCGGGTTATGCCTTGTGCTCATGCCTTCGTTACGGAAACAGCGGCCCAGCTCGTAGACCCTATCTAGCCCACCCACGATAAGCCGCTTAAGCGGCAGTTCCAAGGCAATTCGCAAGTACATATCTAAGTTTAAGGTATTATGATGAGTCTCAAAAGGACGTGCTGTACCTCCGGCCCCAGCGGAAACCGTCTGTAACACCGGCGTATCCACCTCAAGAAAACCTCGCCCGTCAAGAAATGCCCGGATAGACCTGATTATCGCTGTACGCTTTATGAACACATCTTTAATCTCAGGATTAACAATTAAATCAAGATAACGCTGACGATACCTTGCCTCTTTGTCTTTCAGTCCATGGAATTTTTCCGGCAAAACCTGAAGGCTCTTGGCAAGCAAAATCACCGTATCGGCTTTGACAGAAATCTCACCCTTCTGGGTACGGAATACCTCGCCAGTTACTCCAACTATATCACCAATGTCGTATTGCTTAAAGGCAGTATAAGCCTCCTCACCGATATCATCCCGGCGCACATATGACTGAATACGGCCATCCTTGTCTTGGATATCAATAAAAGATGCCTTACCCATTATCCGACGAGTCATCAACCGCCCAGCCACTTTTACCTGCTTACCTTCCAGCTGATCAAAGTCATCATGGATGTTTTTGCTATAAGCGGTAACATCGAAAGTTACATGTAAAAACGGGTCGGCGCCTGCTTCTTGGAGAGCCACAAGCTTTTCCCGGCGGATGCGCTGTTGTTCTTGTAAATCTTGCAAGTCATGGCTCTGGGGCTCATTTGATGTGCTCATGTTGTGCTCCTTAACTTATATCAATAATTTGGTACTGAATTACACCGTCCGGTGCTTCCACGGATACAGTTTCACCGCGGTTACGCCTGAGTAAGGCCAAGCCTAACGGTGATTCGTTGGAAATACGTCCATCAACTGGATTTGCCTCTGTTGAACCTACGATTAAGTACTCGACTTCATCGTCAAACTCCAAATCCAACAGCTTTACTGTGCTGCCGACATTAACACTGTCTTTATCTATGTCTTCTTCCGCTATTATTTCAGCGTTGCCCAGCATTTTTTCGATAGTATTAATGCGAGCCTCAACCTCGGCCTGTTCATCTTTGGCGGCATCGTATTCGGCGTTTTCGGATAAATCACCTTGGCCGCGAGCTTCTTTTATCTTTTCAGCTACATCTTTGCGGCGCACAAGCCTTAGCTCCTGTAGCTCGGCCTCTAGTCTCTTATGGCCTTCTTGAGTCAGTACGGTTTTTTTCTCTGACATATTACCACCCCGTTAAATTTTTTGTATATTACAAAAAAGCCGGACAGAGCCGACTTTTTAGTTCTTCGCGAGGTGATTATAAGGGGTTATAAGATGATTGTCAAACTAAAACAGCAAAATCTTGACATTTATATATATTATAGATATTATAAATAATATCTATAATCAAAATAGACATATAGAATGGAGGTCGGATTATGAATAGCGAATTATTTTGGAACGCCACAAATGAAAACTTAAAACGAGGTTACACACACATTGATGAAGATAGCTACACCTGTCTGCTGTGTGGACATATCTTTGAAGAGGGGGTCATCTACCAAACGGAAAATGGGCTATATGATGCAAAAAAAATGGCGGAAGTCCATATTAAAACTCATCATCCCCCAATCTTCGAGTATCTAATGAGTCTGGGCCGAGTCTATACTGGCCTGTCCCCCGGACAGGAGGAATTGGCCAGATTATTTGCAGCAGGACACTCCGACAAGGAAATCATGGCCAAAACTGGTGCCAACAGCCCCTCAACGATTCGCAACCAGCGTTTTGCAATCCGGGAAAAATATAAGCAGGCCAAAATCCTGGTAGCACTGGTGGAGCTGATGGAGGATGAAGCGGCAAAACGAAAAAAAGGTCCAAAGCCTGACGATAGCAAGCTAGTAGACTTCCACCCACAGGCCACCAGCATAGATGACCGTTTCGCTATCACACAGGCGGAGCGGGACGAAGTGCTTGCACGCTACTTCAGCCCAGATGGCAAGTTGCTGATAGAGGGCTTCCCTGCTAAGGAAAAGCGTAAGATAATTATCATGCAAAAGCTAATCGGAGACTTCCAGGCAGGCCGTCATTACGCGGAAAATGAAGTAAACCGGCTACTAAAAAAATACTACGAAGACTATGTATCCGTACGGCGATGCATGATTGAATATGGGTTTTTGGATAGAAATGGGGATGGGACACAGTATTGGATTAAAACTTGAGCAAGGGACTGTCTTATTAAGCAGAAACCATGAATATCTATGCAGAACAACCGTCGTTGCGAGCGTAGCGAAGCAATCCAAGCTTGGATTGCTTCGTCGCTTTGCTCCTCAACGCTTTTATGTTGACAATG
>WQVF01000049.1 GCA_009781725.1 Defluviitaleaceae bacterium | reverse complement strand
TTTAGGCGTGTTGCCACTAGATATGATAAGCTCGTCAGTCGCTTCAAAGCTTTTGTTTGCCTTGCCTGCGTTATGATTTTGTTGAAATAGCACAATGTTTTTTATTTATCGAACACTACCTAAGTGATAAGTTGCCAACGTGGTTTGGCATATATTGGATATAAATGAGGAGGCACACAGTAATGAGTATATTTGAAATTATAGCAGAGCATCCGGTTGTTATTGTGTTTATTATGTTATGTACTTTTCTTGGCGTTATTATAACAATCCTAACAATGGTATTCAGTGCTGATAAAAAAAAGATAATCTATCACATTAAGAGGAATATATTAATTAATGATTTTGATAGCACAGTCAAGGGCATTGATATTACACATAATGGCAATGCGATAGAATCCTTATGCGTGTCAAAAATATACATATGGAATGGTGGTAGGAAAGCCGTAGACAAAGCTGATTTGCATATAGACACTCCTGTCGCGTTTACAATGGATGAATCTTGTAGTATTTTAGATGCAACCCTTGTCTCCGAAACTGATAACACATGTAAGTTTAGTTCTCCTATTGTTGAGGAAAACAAAGTAACAACAACCTTTCAATGCTTAGAACGCGGACATGGTGGAGTTTTCCAAATTATGCATACAAATAATGAAAGCAAGGTCAAAGGTGTGGATATACAAATTAAGAATGGGGGTCGAGTAATTAGACATGGTAGACATCTCAAAAAGATTATCCTCTTAATTAGTGTAATTTCACTTATTGCAATGATATCATCATATGCAATGATGATGTTAAGCCAAAGACGACCAGTATATTTAAGCAGCTATGCAATAACGGCAATTGCAAATCACACTACTGAACATATGAGTGAGGCAGTAACGAGAAGTGATATTATGCGATTAATGGACAACTATAGATCATCCGACTTTTGGGATATTGTTTTTTTAGTAATTGCTATAACATACGTTTTAGCTGTAATTATTGCTCCATATATAGCAAGCAAAAACAAAGCATATACAAGTTTGCAAAAACTTGAAAACAAGGCATAAAGTGTGAGTACTTCTCACAGTGAGATATATCCTTTATCAGAACCAAGGTTAAGGTAAGGGATGTGGGAACAGGTCCCCCACCTTATTCCCATAGTTTAATAATTACCCCAGCGCAAACACGCTGGGGCTTTTTGTTTTATGAGTATATTAGGGGCATAACCTTAGCACAGCACTAACTAGCCCTCTCCCCCACTCCAACCAGTCCCGCAAGCCGATTCCGACTTGCTCTCACTGTGACCTCATTAGGAAAAGTCAAATCAAGCTGCAGTCTGGAAATAACCAGCCGGATATCCGCTTCACGAATTGATAGCGGGTCCCGGCGATTTTCTACATGATAATCTATGGCTTCTATCATCGAGGCGATTATGGCTCTTGTATCATCAAGTGATAAATCACCGTCAAGGAAGTCATCTATTATGGCTACTGCTTCCTGCCCCAACTCCCTCATGGTGTATCCTTCGGGCTCGCGAAAATGATTTATCAACAAAGCCACAACCGTTATTAACACTGCAAAGACTAAAAAATATAGAAGCTTTCTCTTTTTCATATGGCTACCCCCCCTATTAATCTTTAACTCTTACATAACTCCATTGAGTACTATCGCCTCTCAACCTGGTTGTTATAGTAAGGATATTGCCCTCAATTGCGTAAGACCATGGTTCAAAGGCTGTTGCAGACGGGCCTGTGGTCCATGCAAAGGTTAAATTGCTGCGCTCTTCAACCATCCACCCAAAACGCTGCCGGTCATCGCCGAAACCCCGATGCCCTCTTCCGGTTGCATAAAGAACCAATGTATATGAATCATCTTGGTCCCATACCCATGTGCCTTGCAAATGCTCAGGCAGAGTTGTGGGTAAATAGCGGACAACGGCAAGTGAGTTAGGTACCCACATACGGAAGCTTCCTTCGTCGAAGCCCACATTGTATGTGGTGTTTTCACCATCTTGGGAAAGCCGCAGGTTGCCGTTTCTAAGGATTGTCCATGTAAACGCCTGCCCAGGATTCCGGGCCCCTGTGCCATCAGCATGAAAATGAATTTGTCGGCCGTGGTTTCCGTCTGCACGCCAGGAGCCGATTAATTCATGGCCTTCATGTACAAAATCTTCGCCGCATCCACTAAGGGCCGCTACAATAATAAGTAGTAATATCAATGCCGCTAATTTTTTCATATTTGCCGCCTCCTTATTTTAATCGAAATATACCAGATGCCCAGAACTTCGTCTGTTGCGTTTTATTCACATTTAGCACATAATAATAAAAATATCAGGAGGTGAGGCGTATGATGAAAAATATAGACATTCTAAGAGTAAGACTCCATGCAAAGTTGTAGGGGAGACCTTTTGCATGGAGTAAAATAGTTTGATCTTCCCTCCGACTTTGCGCCTTATTGGATTTAATAAAAATAAGGAGTGAGCCGGATGACATATGTAAAAGCACAGACAGTATTTCCTCAATCTCTACTTAACGAGATTCAGAAATACGTGCAAGGGGAAATGGTGTATATCCCCAAGAAACCAGCCGACTATATGGCATGGGGTGCCAAATCAGGCGCGAAAAATGCACTGCGCATAAGAAACGAAAACATAGTAAACCTATATAAATCAGGTGTGCCGATTGGACAATTAGCAGAAAACTACCATCTGTCCGAAGATACGATTAGGAAAATTATTTATAGAAAAGCTTAGAAACAGGCCATACAGATGAAAATCCGTATGGCTTTTTCGTTTATTAATTAAGAAGTACCTATAAAATCCCTGCCGGGCCTGTTATCGTATATCAAAACATATCAGGAGGCACGCAATGAAAATTACATTCAGGAATTACTCCTTGGAGCCGTTTTTCACCGATGATTACCGCAAAGTCCGGGAATTTCTTATCCGAGTGAACCAGGATAGGATTATTAATTCTCGTATGCTATGGGGTGCATGGGAATGGGCTACAACCCATGGATGGCGTGATCATGGTAATGTCGGAAAAATGGGACTATGGGAAGATGGGGATAAACTCGTCGCTGTTGCACTGTATGAATGTCCCCTTGGAGAGGGATTTCTTATTGTGGATGAAGAATATTCTCACCTTAAGACTGAAGTCGTGGTTTATGCAAAAGATGCTCTAATAAAAGACGGCAAACTCCGCTTGAGTCTGCCAGATGGTGACCTGGAATACACACGAGCTGCTAGATCCGCAGGCTTTAGGCCAACCTCGCAACGAGATTGTGCCTGTATTCTGGATATTAATGAGTTGCAATCATATTCACTGCCGGAAGGCTACTCCTTTGTGGACATGTCTGAGAACTGGAACTGGCAACAATACAGTCGGGTATTATGGCGGGGTTTTAACAGTGAAGGACGTCCACCTCATGACGACAGCCATATATCCATGTGCAAACGGGGACTATCCAGCCCAATGATTATCCCGGAGGTGGTAATGTCCGTAGTGGCTCCCGATGGCAACTATGTTTCCCATTGTGGTATGTGGTATCGCCCCGGGGATTCATATTGCTATGTAGAGCCGGTGGCCACGGACCCGGATTATCGTAAAATAGGCTTGGGAAAGGCTGTGGTGCTGGAGGCCATCCGCCGTTGCGGTAAGTTTGGGGCAAGGCAGGCTATCGTGGGCTCTGAGCAGCAGTTTTACTTTAATATTGGGTTTTATCCTACACATTATTTGACCCATTGGGAGTTGATTCCGTGAAAAACAAAATAAATTGGTTGAGTATAGCCGCAAGAAAAGGTTTATCCAAAATGACAAAACACCCTGGAGCTGTTTAGCCTCAGGGTGTTTGCTTACATAATTAAAACTTTTTTAGCGGTAAGTGCTGATGCAAGTACTTTTCCTTTGTAGCCAGTCCGCCCCGAATATGCCGTTCAGACTTGTTAATCTCCAAAACCCTCCTGGCCTCTCCGGCCAGTTTTGGGTTTATTTTTGACAGTCGTTCGGTTACATCTTTATGTACAGTAGATTTGCTGATGCCAAACTTTTTGGCTGTTTCTCTCACAGTTGCATTTGAATTGATGATAAAGTTTGCTACTTCCACGGCCCTCTCTTCGATATAAGTCTTCAAGGATGGCCCTCCCTTTAAATTCGCTTGGCTTATGTATATGTGGGAGGAGGCTGGGTTAGAACTATGCCTTGCGCCATGTTTGAAATTGTGTAAAATATAGTAAAACGCAGTAGCGTTGTGATTTTAGCATATAGTGTGTATAAAGAGTGTCGTAAAAGCCTTTTACCGTGTGCTTGCATGAGTTTGGCAGTAATTATCAGTTTGGGGGTGTCATCATGGATTTAATCCAAATCATTAACATTATCGCAATAATCGCATCACCAATAGTTGCAGTTGTCGTAGGACAAGCGTTGCAAAATCAATCTGTCAAAAGAAAAGATAAAATGCACGTTTTCGAATTGTTGCATAATAACATATCTCATTTTTTACGCTTATTTACTGGAGAAGGGAGAGACAAGGCGGTCGAAGAAGCTGTCTTGGGTGCAATAGGAATGGTTCCTATTGTTTACAACAAGGATAAAACTGTTTTGGATGCATTCAAAACATTTAAGGTCGTTCATGATGATTTGATTGAACGTGTAATAAAGAGGGCAAACTTGCCTAAAGATGAAGATGCATATCTTAGAGAATTAAGAACACTCATTGTTGCTATTGTAAAAAACTTGGGATACAAAGACTATAGCCCTTTCATGTATAGCACTAAGAACCCAGAAGCTATTAGCAAGGTAAAGGAGAAATGATTATGGACACTGTATATCTTACTGCTGATGAAATTTATGCCATCGACAAGTTAACCGAAGATAATCTGATAGACTTTATAGCACTCTTTCCACCAGCAAAGAAAGAACTGGTATCGCATTTGTTTTCAAAGAATAGGTCAGTGCAAGTTCTTGAAGTCTTGGCAAATGAACATGGTGAAAACAACAAACGATTAATTAAACTCTTGGAGGCCAATGGAGTTCCGACTCATGCATAAGCCCAAGACATACACTGTTTTTGCAGGTGTTAACGGTGCAGGTAAATCCACGTTCCACAGGGTTTTGAAGCGTGACTTCGGAATACGAATAAATGTTGATGAAATAATACGCGAACAGTTCAATAATGATTGGAGTAACCCCCAAATCCAAATGAACGCTGGGCGCATCGCAATACGCCTGATAAATGAATCTCTTAAAGGGGATACATCATTCAACCAAGAGACAACGCTAACTGGCAGAACAATCATCACAAACATAAAGAAAGCAAAGGCCAACGGTTTTGAGGTTGTACTGTACTATGTAGGTTTGGAAAGTGTTGGGCTTTCCATTGAACGTGTAGCAATTAGGGTAGCCAATGGAGGTCATGGGATACCAGTAGAAGATTTGCAGCGAAGATACTCTAATTCATTTGAAAACTTAAAATTGGTAATGCCTTTATGTGACAAGGTATACATCTACGATAACTCTACAGATAACACTCGTGGTGGTTTTAACCCACTCATTATTATTCAAAATGGTAAGGTTGTACTGCTTGATAAAGGATGCCCACAGTACCTGAAAGACGTGTTGGATGTACTGCCATAACAACTATAATCACATAAAAGTCAACGAATAAAATAAGACAGAGCCGACCATAATTTGGTCGATTCTGTTCATTAAACCCCTGTATTTATCAGCCTTTCACTTACCATACTCTAGTACGAACTTACACCGACACCGATTTCTACTACCGTATGTACAGTAGATTTGCTGATGCCAAACTTTTTGGCTGTTTCTCTCACAGTTGCATTTGAATTGATAATAAAGTTTGTTACTTCTACGGCCCTCTCTTCGATATAAGTCTTCAAGGATGGCCCTCCCTTTAAATTCGCTTGGCTTATGTATATGTGGGGGAGGGCTGGGTTAGAACTAGAACTAAAGCTTTCAGGCATTGTGTTATAGGTATGGCTTGATGAGGAGTCTTCATACGACAAATATTAAGCTCTGTCGTTGGCAGGTAAATTGATTTTTATTATCCCGGTGCATATATTTGCGAAACTCATGTATTTATGTAAAATATTAGGTAAAGTCTTAATAAATTACAGCGGGGGATTTAAAGCATGACGCTTCTTAATTTTGAAAACTATATAGACAGTAAAATTCTATCAAGAGGTAAGGAATATTATCAGGCTGGGTACGTTGCCTCATTGGAATATGATGGCGATGAATGGGTTGCGAATGTCGAAGGCAGCGAGGAATATACAGTTTCGGTTAGCCTTTCAAGTGACGGCGAAATTACTGATACATATTGCGATTGTCCATATGAATGGGGCGATTATTGCAAACACCAGGTTGCGGTATTTTATGAGATTAGAGACAAGGGGCAAAAAATTCTGGCAGGGATAAAATCCAATAAGCCCGCAAAAAGGGAAAAACTCGAAAATATATTGGCTAAACTGGACAAGGAAGCACTTATTGCGCTAATAGTTGAATACGCAGGAACATATAAGCAAATAAAGAGTGAAATTCAGTTCCGTTTTTCTGAAAAAGAGGATGTAACAAATTCTGCACGCCAGGTAATCCGCAGTGCCATCAACGCAGTAAAGCACCGAGGTTATGTAGAATATCGTGATGTGGGAGCCGCCACTGATGGGGCTGAAATTGTTATACAGATGATGGATGATAAAATAGCCCATGGTGATATATCTACGGGTGTTTCGCTAGGGGTCGTCGTTGCGGAAGAAATGATGGATTTGATAGCCTATTGCGACGATTCCAATGGATATGTAGGCGGCGCAATTAGTACAGTTATAAGCAAAATACAGGATGCGATTTTGGCTATGCCTATAAACTGTAGGGACAGTAAAAAAATATTTCAGACTATTCTTAGCCATGCGTTAGATGATATATACGATGGCTGGACAGAATGGCCAATGGCCTTTTTTTCAGCACTAGTGCCTTTATGTAATGACAGAAATAATAGGGAACAGCTGGAACGTTATTTATCTGTTTCCGACAGTGGAGGCTCAAGGGATTTGAGCCGGGATTTTGATTATAGGCATAAGCAATGGCTTCGGCTTCAAATCATTAAACAATTTGATGGGGATGAGGCTGCTCGTAATTATATTGAGCAGAATTTGGACAACTATGATTTTAGAATAATAACAATAAAATTTGCCATTGCTGAGGGGGATTATGACAAGGCAGTGGCCCTCTGTATTGAGGGGGAAAGCGATTATAGTCAAAGCCGAGGTTATGTAAAACAGCTAAGAGAGCTGCGATATACAGCATATGAGGCAGCCGGTAAAATACCAGAATTAAAATCCCTTGCGCTTACATTGCTGCTTGATGGAGATTTCGCGTATTTCTTAAAATACAAGGACTTGCACACAAAAGAAGACTGGTTGCCTGCCTACTATGATGTGCTTGACAAAACAGAAGGAAATAATATACATGGAATATATGTAGAGATAATTACACATGAAAAACATAAGCCAAGGATTCTGGCCTATTGCAAAAAGAGCCAATATGCCATTGTTCGCTTACACACATATCTTTTGCCGGAATACAAGCAAGAAGTCGGAGAAATTTTTACGGAATATATCAGAGCGCAAGCTACAAGAGCGGACAATCGAAGTCGGTACCATGAAATTTGCAAACTAATAGAGACATGGGAAAAAGCTTGCCCCGGTGGGACGGTTTTGTTGTGTGATGAGATTAGAGAAAAGTATGCTCATCGACCTGCATTTATGGATGAGATGCGGAAAATGGATGTTGAAAATGGTTGATTTAAGAGCCGAAGAATACAAATCCTTTGAGAGCATAAAGCATGTCTGTGAAGACGGTAATGAATACTGGTGTGCCCGGGAATTGGAAGAGATTTTACAATACGCTTAATGGTGCAATTTTAGCAAGGTTATCGACCGCGCTAAGCTTGCATGTCAAAGCACTGGAATGGCGGTGTCTGAACATTTTGAGTGAGAATAACAAGTGGCTGGTGGTGTGTGGCAATATTAAGCTATGGAATCAGCTCCTGGCGGAAGCGGCTTACAATGTTGGACGAGTGAGTCATTATGTCAATAAAACTCAACTATACCCAAAAAATCCATTGCCAACCCCCTCCTCGGCGACTACTCTATACCAAATCTCAAACAAAAAGGAGAACTCAAAATGATTGAACTACGTAAAATAGACCATGACAACTGGGAAGATGTACTCAAACTCAAGGTCGCTGACCATCAAAAGAATTTTGTTGCACCCAATATTTACACTCTTGCAGAGGCTTATGTGGAGATAGTCAATGGGGATGAAGAGGATGCGGATTATCCCCCTATGATTTTTGCTATTTACAAGGATAATGTCCTTGTTGGCTTTACTGCCATGGAGCAGAATGAGCCGGATGAGGACGAGTACCTATATATGACATTTGGAGACAAAGCTGTTTATAACTTTTATCGTTTTATGATTGATGAAAAGTTCCAGGGCAAGGGGTATGGCCGGGAGGCTATGGTCAAGATTCTTGAATATCTAAAGTCATTCCCTCAGGGGGAAGTTGATTCGATTTCACTTTCTTATGAGCCGGAAAATGATGTGGCTCGGAAATTGTATGAATCTCTTGGCTTTGTGGAGACCGGACATATCGAAGACGGAGAAATGGTTGCTCGTCTTGGACTTAAGTGATACATTGGGTGCATTCTAAATTATGAAAGGATGAATCCTATGCAAGTAAATCCATATGTAGTTTTTAACGGCAATTGTGCCGAGGCTTTGGCTTTTTATGAAAAGGCTTTTAATGGAAAAATTGGCATGATTTCTAGGTATAAGGATGCGCCGGCTGCGGAGGGTTATGTTACCCCCCCTGAGGTTGGGGAGCTTATTTTGCACGCACAGCTAGATATCGGCGGTGCGGTGATTATGTTTTGTGATACGTCGCCTCATTTGCCCTATAATGTGGGGAATAATATTATGCTTTCCGTCGCATTTGATAGTGAAGATGCTACCAAGGCGGCTTTTGCCGGGCTTAAGGATGGCGGTACGGTTGTTATGGAAATGCAGGAGACCTTCTGGAGTAAATGCTTTGGTATGGTGACAGATAAATATGGTGTTACCTGGCAGACTACGGTTGTTGGTAGGGCGCATGTAACCCACAAATAAAGAGCTTAACCACGAAAAGGCAACCTGCATTTTTCTTTCGCGCTTTTCGCGGTTAAGGTTTTTGAATGATTAACAAAATAAAACGCGCATAGCATCTTTTGATGATATGCGCGTTTTTGATTGCAATTTTTTAGTCTCTGCCGTACTTTTTCTTAAAGCGTTCGACACGTCCACCGGCTTCTATTAATAGCTTTTGGCTGCCGGTGTAAAAAGGATGGCATCTACTGCAGACTTCTACATGTATATTTTCTTTGGTAGAGCCTGCTTCGAACTCATTGCCGCAGTTGCATCGTACTTTGGCACTGAAATATTTCGGATGGATAGCCGCTTTCATCATTCACCATCCTTTCTGATAGTATTTTTTCGTGCCGCGCATTATAGCATGGCTATAAGGTATGTGCAAATACATAGAATTAAAGTTGAACACGGTGAAAGCAAGGCGGAAAATGGAGGCTTCAATCCATTTTCCGACGAAGCTTGAGCCGATGTTCAACTAAATTCTGTGCGCTATGCGGGATGCATGTGTATTTCATCTATCAGGGTCTTGAGCTCCTGGAATTTTATCATTAGGTCTATAATCCGCTGCTGCCTTGGGGGCATTAGGGGTCTTAGGGTGAGTAAGTAATGTTCTGCTTGAGGGGGCTCTGGGGTGTGTCCTTCTGGGTGGTGATGTCCCAGGCTTTGAACTAGCTGCCATAACATTGCATGTTTGTCGTCCATATCATTCTCCTTTTCGTGGGCTTTTTCTATAGTATGCGGAGATTTGCGTAGGAGAGCATGGATATTTTTTGTTTCATAGAAAATACTAAGTCCGGTGATATATATGAAAATAAAGAAGCCACTGGTTTTATTAATCCTTGGGTTTTTATGCTGCTGCATGATTGCCGCTGGGGATGAGATGGTTCTTATCAGTAGTGCGGAGGAGCTTGCCGGTATTCGTGATAGCGAAGGTTCTTTTGCGCTGGTTGCTGATATTGATATACCTGAGGGCTGGGTGCCTATTGAGAATTTTAAAGGGAGCCTTGACGGTAGGGGGCATATAATCCGGGGATTAAGCCAAGGGCTCTTTGCCCGGGCTGAAGGGGCAGAGATAAAGAATTTTGAGATTGAGGATGCTAAGATTTTGGCTGATGGTTCATCTTCTGTTGGATTATTGGTTGGTGAGGCTGTGGGTAGCCAGATTACCAATATCATAATAAGGAGCGGCATAATTCGTGCTGGGAAGGGCAATGTTGGGGGCCTTGCGGGATATTTATCCGACTGTATTGTGGAAAAGGTATTTATTTGTGTAGAAATAGATACCGACGCCGAGTATCTTGGCGGGCTTGTGGGTACGGCGGTTGACACCAGGTTTTATAGCTCTGGTGTAGATGAGGGCCGTTTGACTGGGATGGGCATAGTCGGAGGTTTTGCCGGGAGGCTTATGGATACAGGGTTGGTCGTTGGCTGCCATAGCGATGCCAAAGTTTCTGGTGCTATTGCAGGTGGTTTTGTCGGTCAGGTATCCGGAGCAGAATTACCTACTAATGCCAACCATAAAATAGAACTTATCGAATGCACCACTATGATTAACATTACAATGGGTTCGGAATCCGCAGGAGGCTTTGCCGGAGAGATTTCTTTTGCTTCGATAGTCGAATGCGGTGCCTTTGGAGATGTGATGGGTAAAGAACGCAGTGGCGGATTTGTTGCCGGGCTTTATGATAACAGCCGGGTTATTTATTCCTATGGCAATAATGGGGATGTCCACGGCGGAAAAGTCGTGGGAGGCTTTGTCGGGGAAATGGCTAGGGGCGTGAGCATAGAATTTGGTTATTCCGGCGGGTCAGTAAGGGGTGAAGGGGATGAGGAGCAATCGGTTGGGGGATTTGCCGGTGTGATTTCGGAAGATGGGGCACCTAATACAATAACAAGCTGCTTATCCTTTGCTCCTTGGGTCGTAGGCCAGGGGGATGTACACAGATTTGTTGGACGAGCGGAGCATAGAGGGGTTAATAATTGTTATGCGATGCTGTACAGTACTGTTGTGCGAAATGGGGAGCTTGTTCATGTGTTGTCCAATGCCTACGGGCCTGATGGTGGGGATATGAGCGTAGCCCAGGTAGATGAAATTGCAAGAAGAATCGGATGGAGGGTGGAAGGGGTGCAGTAAGCAATCCTTCTACCCGGCCCATTACTTACATATATTATAAAGCTCACTACCATAGCGAACGACTTTCGAAATCGTGATTGCGTGTCGGGCAAAATCAGCTAAAAACGCTTGTTTCGCGTTTTTACCCGCCCTCCTTCAATCACGTTTCTCAATGTCGTTCGCTATAGCAAACCAGACAAGCTCCATCAGAGGTGTGTATGAAAAAAAAGCAAATCCTACGTCATCGCTTAGTCCTTGGGCTGCTCCTTATTGCCGCTGCGGCTTTATTTACATGGGCCCAGTCTGTGCTTGCAGACTCGGCAGATGAGGATTTGCCACCTTCATCTTTTGCTGATTATTTTCTTCCCTTTGCACAGGAGCGAATTTACCAAGAGCCGGAAGACTATGAGTTGGAGAGCTCGGTTCCTATATCTTCTTTTCCTATGATTGGGCTGGAAGACATTGTTTTTATTCCACCCATTCCTATTGCTGAGCCTACTCCAGCCACTGTCACGACTTTGACCTCTGAGTACATCCAGCGGCTTATGTCCTTTGATTATCTTGTAAGCAATATTTTTTTGGTTGATAGATATACCGCGCTTTTTCCTTCGGATATAGATACTGAGGCCTTTCTCCGGACTGACTTGCGAATTGATACCACTGTGACCGGGCCACAAGTGCTTATTTTTCACACCCATTCCTTGGAGCGATTTGTGGACAGCAATCCTCTTAACCCAATGGATTCTGTTGTAGGTGTTGGCCGCCATCTTGCGGAGCTGCTCAGTAACTATGGAATCGAGGTGCTGCATTATACGGCCCAATTCGATGTGGTAGATGGGCGTCCACAAAGGCGTGGGGCCTATGAGCGTATGGAGCCGGTTATACAACAGGTCCTTGCGGATAATCCTTCTATTCAAATGGTAATTGACCTCCACCGGGATGGAGTGCGAGAGGGTCATGGGCCGTTTATTACATATATAAACGGTGAACGCATGGCTCGGATTATGTTCTTCAACGGACTTTCCCGCCAGTACCGAGGGGGGCAGGTAACGGAGGTGCCATGGCTGCCTAACCCCTATCAGCAGGAAAATTTGAACTTGAGCTTCCGGCTGCAACTGGCCGCCAATGAGCTTTTTCCAGGGTTTGCCCGCCGGGCGTATTTGCGAGAATTCCGTTATAGTCTGCATATGATGCCTATGAGTATGTTTGTAGAAGTGGGGAATCAATACAATACAGTGGACGAGGCGATGCGAGCTATGGGGCCCTTGGCGGAGATAATCGCGGCGGTGGTTTTGCAAGGCCCGTCGCTGCAATAATTATTGTGTACCTTGCATAAAAAACCCGTATGGTGCCATACGGGTTTTTTACATGCTAGGAAATTGCTTCGCAATTTCGCTGCGGCCTGTCGGAAACAAAAGTACGCTTCGCGAATTTTGTTCTGCAAACTGTTGAGTAATGAATGGGGATGGTTTTGTAACTTAAATGTAAGCTAAAGTAGTTTTTTTTTAGTGTCTATGATACGATAATGTAAAGGAAGTCTTTGTAGTCCTTGCTAAGACTTAATCTTTCAAAAGAGGTGGCTCGATGTACGAAAGTAAAATTAACAACAACGCAAGCGCAATACTATGTATGCAGCATGTTATCAGCAATGTTGAAAGAATCATCGTTGGCAAACGCTATGCCATCGCTTTGGTAATGGCAACTCTGGCCTGCCGAGGCCATGTGCTTATTGAAGACGTGCCAGGCGTGGGCAAGACCAGCTTGGTTGCGGCACTGGCTAAGTCTGTAAACGGCAGCTTTAAGCGTATTCAGTTTACTCCGGATATTATGCCATCAGATATTACAGGCTATTCCGCATTCTCTCCCAAAACAGGGGAATTTGAATATCGCGCCGGTGCGGTAATGTCCCAGTTTGTGCTAGCAGACGAAATCAACCGTACATCTCCCAAGACTCAATCCAGCCTCCTTGAGGTTATGGAAGAAAACCAAGTTACCGTAGACGGCCAGACATATCGCGTGCCCTCTCCTTTTATAGTACTTGCAACCCAAAATCCAGTGGAGTACCTAGGCACCTACGCCCTGCCAGAGGCCCAACTTGACCGCTTCTTTATGAAAATATCCTTGGGTTATCCTGATGACAGAGAAGAAAGCAAAATGCTGGACCGTTTCAAGGGCCGCAACCCCATGTCGGAACTTAGGCCCGTAGCGGAAGGCGCGGATATTATTGCGATTCAAAATCTGGCGGAACAAATCCATGTGGATGCCAGTATCAATAAATTCATTGTAACCATTTCACGCTTTACCCGGGAGCAACCCGATGTCCAGCTTGGAGCAAGCCCTCGTGCCAGCCTTTGCTTGTTCAAGGCGGCTCAGGCCTGGGCACTGTATAACGGGCGTGACTATGCAATCCCTGACGATGTAATCCAAATGGCCCCTCATGTACTGGAGCACAGAATCCTTATGAAGCAAGAAGCCACCATTAAACGAATCCGGGCCACGGATATAATTGACAAAGCCGTTCGTTTAGCAACCGCAGAAATGCGACATTAGGGCTAGCTTGTGAGGAGCAGTAGACGAAAACCACCGGAGCCCATGGCTCTCGGGGTAAACCGTGCCCGTTACTTTGTGGTATGGGTACTGGTTGGAGGCTCGGCCTGGCTGTATGGGGAGCGTATGCTTTATGTTGCCCTGGCGGTGCTTACGGCCTTGCCTATCATTTCTTATATTATTGCTGTGGTGGGTATCATGACCTTGCGGATTACTCAGCAGCTCCCTGGCAGTATTCTTAAAGAGGAATACGGTAATCTTGTAGTCAATATCGTAAATCCCATGAGACTACCCTTTGGCAATGTCCGGTTTCTTTTTTATGGAGATGATTTTGCCGTAGTGATGCAGGAGTCCATCTTGACCAACCTCGGATTCTTAAAGCCTATGACTCAGAATATTCCCTTTCAGATAAATTATCGTGGGGAATATGAGATGGGGATAAAGTCCATACAGATTATGGATCTTACAGGGCTTTTCAGGCTTACCCGCCAGATTGACCTCCCTGTTAATATGCTGGCACTCCCCAGGATATCCGACATGACCAAGTTTCCCATAACGTCTAATCTAATGACACAAGCCACATCCCGTTACGATATGCGGGATGAGGACTATGCAACTATCTCCGATATTCGCCCCTACTTGCCCACAGATTCCATAAAACGTGTGCATTGGAAACTGACGGCAAAGCGCAATGAGTGGCTGGTGAAAAACTTTCAATCCAATGCTCTGCACCAAATCACGTTAATCTTGGATAGTAAGCGCATGGACATAAGCTACAAAGAGCAAATAGTAACAGAAGACCGAATGGTAGAGCACTTCATAGGCCTTGCGGATTTCTGCCTACGACGAGGAATGCCTGTAGAATATACCTCCGGCGAGGGGCATAAAGTTATGGCTCGAAACCCAGGTGACTTTGATACCATATACCATTCCGCCTCACGCCTGCACTTTGAAGTGGACCCATTAGGGAGCTCCTACTCCATGCTAAGCCAAATCCTCAATGACACTACCGGTTATGTAAATGCCGTAATTTTAACGCCTCGCCTAGACGCCAACCTATACGAGCGCATTATAAATGCCCATCACAACGGTCACCATGTAGCGGTAATATATTTTGCCCTGAGCCAAGAAGAGGACAAGGACTCCGAGGAAGTTTATCAGCTCTTAGAAGAGGGCAGTAGCGTCTGCTTTAAGGTCACAGAAAGCAGCGACGGGTTTTGATGATATCAATAAAAGCGATTGCGATAGAAGCGAAGGGGGCTAACCCATGATATACAACCCAAAACACCTACAACATCCAGAGGCAATGGCACTCGATGCTCCCAACGCTAAGCCAAAACACCGCTCCTGGACAGAATATATCTTCTGCCTATTCGTTGGCAGCACATATATCTATGCCCTCAGCCGTGTGATAGTCAGTGCCACTTTTATTCAAGTGGAGCAGTTCCGGCTATTTTTTATGGGGCTGGGGGCAATGCTTCTTTTTGCTGTTATTTTATTCAATAAATATACCCGTATTATTACCGGGGCCTTATTGCTACTAGGTGCGTTGTATGTTTTTTTCACATTGGAGCGATGGGAGAGCCAGCTTAATCATTTGTATAATGTAAGAAGGATGGTACAGGGGTACTTACCGTATCAGCCTGAGCTTGGCCTTACAGTACTATGGGCTATCTGCTTGCTCCTTGGCTTGGTTGTGGCTATATTTATGCTGTATCGGTTTAGCTTTTATATTGTCTCCATTACCGGGGTTACAATATTTTTATTTACCTGGGGGCCAGGTTTTACTCGGGATGTATTTTCATTTCTGCTTTTTCTTGTCTGCTTTTGTTTATTGCTTATTCGTAAAACCAATAACGGTCTTGCGGCTATGTATATTGCCGCGCCTATTTGTGCTGCCCTTGTTTGGCTAGTACACGGTTCTGTACCTAGAGAGGCGGAGCTTTTCCAGCGTCGTACTTTGCAGGAGCTATTTGACGGGCCTCTTTCTGCTATTGGGGATTTTATTTATACCCTTACCAATCCTATGTATTTTTCATTCCAGTCCACAGGATTTTCAGGGCATGGTGGGAGGCTTGGGGGGCCTGTTAGTCCCAATACCCGTAATGTTATGACTGTTCAGGCCCCGGGGCGGACCTATTTAACCGGGGTTACGCACAATGTGTATACAGGCTACCGCTGGTTCTCCGATTTGGAGCATGGGGACCTTTATACCCAGGGGATGGCGCAGGGCCGGTTTGAAATGCTTGAAACAACCGCAGCTCTTATTCGAGGTGCCACTCTTGCCGATGAGCGTACCGCGATACCCACAAGCTTGCTTTGGGGCATTTTCCCTTTATATGATCACTTGCATTTGGCGACCCGGCATTTTGCCACTTTGGGGTTGGATGGCTATGATTTAAATATGTATCTCCACACCTATCTCCCCATGGATCAGGCCACTATTGCCATAGGTTCCAACCGTACAGGGACAGTGTTTAGGGCCCCAAACACACGGCAATTGTGGTTTCATGCGGCAGGGCCGGACTATCTGCCCAACTTAGTTTTTGACCCCACAGGCGATATGCGTGCGCCGGGCTTTATGGCCAGGGGCACTCAGTATTCAATGAACTTCCTAAATGTGAACTCAAGATTGACCTTTATACAGGAGATGCTAAACCAATCATATGAAGGGTTATACGCAGGGCGGACACCGCCTGAGCTTGTTTTTCCATATACAATTGCACAGACAAGGCTTGTTCATATGACTGATGGGGCTGTGATTAGTGATGTTATAGGTGATTCCGGGCCTTTGGTGATAACCAATAACAACACTGGGGAATCCTGGGCTATAACCGATGAACGTGAAGAGATTATGGAGTATTGGATTGATTTCCGCCACACGGATTTAGCCAGGCTTTTGAATGATGAATCCACTGCATTGGAAACAATAACCGTCAATGATATAAACAATATATTCGAATTATTCGCCCATCAAAGCCCGACTCGGGAGCTTAGCTATATCACAACCCAAGAAGAGCTTATTACGATGCTGGATATCTTTTCTCAGGATGTGCTTTCCAGATACGCCGAAAGCGTGCGGGAGCATTTCTTATATGTGCCGGAAATAACACCCCAAAGGGTCCATGATAAAGTAGCAGAGATTATTGACGGCCTAGAAACGGATTTTGAAAAAGTCATGGCAATAAGGGATTATCTTGTACAATTTCCCTATACTCTCACGACCCAGCCTGTACCGGATGGGGTCTGCTTTGTTGACCATTTTCTCTTTGTTGGGCAGGAAGGATATTGCGTTTATTACGCCACCGCAATGGCGGTTATGAGCCGTATTGCAGGGGTGCCCTCCCGCTATGTGGAAGGCTTTCTTCTGCCCCCAGCAGAAGGGGATCAATCGATTTTTGTCGTCACCAATATGATGGCCCATGCATGGGTGGAAGTTTATCTTGAAGGCTTCGGCTGGCTTATAGTAGAAGCCACTGCGCCCTATGCATTCTTTATGGACCCAACAGTGCCGCCACCTGTAGGGGGAATTAATCCATACATGCATATGTCGGAATGGATTGACTGGTGGGAAGATGAATTCCCGTTTTATAACGGGGGTGCTGGTTTTGACCCAGGTGTTTTCAATGCCCCTGAGTACCCGGCAGAAGTACCGGAGAGAGGCTTACCAACCTTGGCCCGGGTGCGTATCTATGTATTGATTGGGCTGGGTGCATTGGTGCTACTTGGGATTGCCTTCTTTGTAATGCGATGCGTTCAGATGGCTCTCAAGGTAAGGAGAGTACGAAGACTTGGTACAAACCAACAAATAGCCGCATACTTTAACGGGATTGTAGATATAACATCCCATATCGCAAAGCCCAAGGACCCCTCCGAGACCCCTTATGCCTATGGGCACAAGGTAGGCCGCCGCTTCGCATTCAAAAGTGATTCTGTGCTATTAAAAGATTTGGTTGATTTATATTACAAAGCGGTGTATGGCAACAGCGCACTTTCGGAAAATGAAAGGAATCTGATGGCAGACAGCTATTTTGATATGGTGGAGCATCTAAGATACGAGAACAGAAAAGTCAACTTTATTTATATGAGGTATATACAACAGGTAGGAGCATTGTAAATTGCCCTTGACGCAATCGGGCAGCCATATTACAATACCCCTCGCGCCCGGATGGCGGAATTGGCAGACGCGCCAGATTTAGGTTCTGGTGGGAGACCGTGCAGGTTCAAGTCCTGTTCCGGGCAGGGTACAAGAAAATCCGAACTCATTGATGATGGGTTCGGATTTTTGCTTAATCTACCACTAGGAGCTGGATGAAAATGTGTCTTCATGTGGTATTCCCCTTGACATCAATGCAAAATATGGTATTCTACTGTCTAATTTCATCCAGTCTAGCGATGAAGGTTTGACAGGTAAAAATCGTGTTATGCAAACGCAGCAAATAACTTATGTTACATAGGAGCTATGACTTGGATGGCTAAACATCAATTCGATTTATGGGGTGGTTTTATTCGGTTTGTAGGGTGGTTGATTATATGCCTGACTACAGAGGGGTTTGGAATGGAAAATCCTCGCGCATTGTTCCTTTTCTCGCTTGCTGTTATGATAGAGGTGGCTGGTTTGGCTTGGAGCGAGAAGCAAAATAACATGAATGGTGACGAATCCAAATTTCGGCGTGGCCTTATTGTTATTGAGGGCATCGCTTCATTTTTGTTGATAGGCTTATACCTTGTGACGTTTTCTGGTGCGGTATCCGTTTTAGTTGGAGGAGGTGTTTTTTACTTTGTTGAGGGAGCAAGATACACTCTAAACCTGCGCTATATTATATATCTGCCAATGTATATTGCGCCTCCTTTTTGTGCAATATTATGGGTAATACGTGCATCTGTCTTGAGTAAGACAGTTAAGCGTCGGTCGCTTTTTCATTAAGCCAGTAATTGAAAAATAGGAAAATATATAGTGTAATGTTTAGATGACTTAGGGCATACTATGGCAACAAAGGAGAGTGGTGACATGTTTATAAGAATCGTAATATATATTGTTTTCCTTGTTGTTATCCCAACTGTGTTCTACTATTTGTATAAGATATATGTAGAACGCAGGGAAGCTGTAGCAGTAGTGAATCGTTCTCCTGTAGCACCTTTGTGGCTTGCCAGTTTGCAAAATAATATCAACATAAACGAGCCAGGATTTGGAGATAATTTTGATATTGAGCTAAAGTCCATAGACGCGTTTATTCATTATGGCCTTATTGAAGGTGGCAGAAATGGCAGATACTCGATTGATACTGCCAAATACGGATGTTTACTTGCGAAAATAAACTCAAATGTTTGTTTGCGAGACGATTGGGAGGTATGCTCTGATGACGAAGGAAACATTTGATGATATATGGAATATCATTAAGGATACTGCTGATGCGATACAAAATGACACGAATGGCATGGCAAAATTTGACAACCATCAGAAATCGACGGTATTTCATCATTATGAGTACTTAAATGCACTATCGAAAAATCGGCATATGGCGAAATCTAGAAACGGTATTCTATGTGAAAAACGTGACGTTGTAGCACGGACAGAAGAAGAGATAAGATTAGATAGGCATAAAGTTTCCTCATGCATTGCATGTGCGTTGTTAAGAGTACACCCAATGGAAGTTATACCTAATAACGAGGCAAAAACAAATCTCTCTTATTATGCTAATGAGGTGCTGGCTTTTTTTGTGGCACTCTCTGTTATGAGGTCGTTTACGAATAAGGTGTTGACATCTCTCAGGAGTGGTAACTCAAATGAACATAAAAAAGCTCGAGAATCTACTCTCGCTGAGGTCTCAACTAATACTCTTGAAAAAATTATAACGGATGGCTATGTGTTTCCTAGGAGAGGTGAACATGACGATTATTTGTTATGGCAATTGATTGCACTATCGGATATTAATGATTTTGATGACTATGTAATCTCTCTCTCATGTACGTTGTTTTTAATAGAAGAATATTCTATAAAGTTCTATCAAAACTAAATTAACTGTTAATATGAGCAAGTCAATGTGCAAGAACCTGGAATAACACCAACAAATAAAATTCGTCCTGGTTTTCTCAATAGACTAGGGCATTTTTTTTATTTAATCTCTGGACAAAAGCGTTGTAGACACCTCCACTACTTTCCTGTAGACTCCAAGCAATGAAAATCAACAGGAGGAACCCATGAGCATAATAAGAGACCCATCCCTGGCACCAGCCGGAAAACGTAAAATCGAATGGGTAAAGGGCTTTATGCCGGTCCTTTCCCAGATTAAGGATCAGTTTGAAAAGGATAAGCCCTTTGCCGGGCTGCGCATATCTATATGCCTACACCTGGAAGCCAAAACTGCTTACATGGCACAGGTACTTGCGGCTGGGGGTGCCCAGGTTGCCATCACTGGCAGCAATACCCTATCCACTAAGGACGATGTATGCGCCGGGCTTGCGGAAAGCGGTGAAATTGCCGTTTATGCCTATCATGATGCAACAGAGGAAGAATACTGGGATCATCTGAAGAAAGCCCTGGAATTCAAGCCCCATATCATAATTGATGACGGCGGGGATTTTGTATCCATGCTTCATGGGGACTGCGCCGAATATGCCGAGCACTTGCTGGGTGGCTGTGAGGAAACCACTACAGGCATTAACCGCCTGCGGGCTCGGGTGCGGGAAAACAGCCTCACTTTCCCAATGATGGCAGTCAATGATGCGGATTCCAAGCATCTTTTTGATAATGTCCATGGAACGGGGCAGTCTGTATGGGACAGTATTATGTATACGACAAATGTTATGCTTACAGGCCGTGATGTGGTGGTTGCCGGATATGGTTTCTGCGGCAAAGGTGTAGCAATGCGAGCCAAGGGTCTGGGTGCCAAGGTTATTGTTACGGAAATCAACCCATGGCGGGCAATGGAAGCGGTAATGGACGGCTTTAGGGTCATGAAAATGGACGATGCCGCCCGTATCGGTGAGTTCTTTGTTACGGTCACCGGCAACAAAGATGTAATCACCAAGCGGCATTACGAAGTTATGCGGCATAATGCGTTTCTTTCCAACGCAGGGCATTTCGATGTGGAATTTTCCAAGCCGGACCTTGCGGCAATGGCTACAAAAATTGATAACCGTCGTCCCTTTATCGAAGGGTATCATCTTCCCGATGGGCGTATACTTAATGTTCTCGCCGAGGGGAAACTGGTTAACATAGTTGCAGGCAACGGCCACCCCGCGGATATTATGGATATGAGTTTCGCGCTGCAGGTTATGGGTTGCAAGCATATAGTGGAAAATGGGAAGACCATGGCTCCTGGGCTTTACAATGTTCCTATAGAGCTGGATAGACAGATAGCAATAATGAAGTCCCAAGCAATGGGCCTGGGACTTGATGTGCTGACTGGGGAGCAGGAAGAGTACTTCTATGGTACGGGAGAGTAATTTAGTAATAAAAGGGGAAATAAAATAAAAAAAACATGACCGTACCGTGGAAGTTTATAAGTGCCCCAAAGAGCATCGGGGCGGCGTTGTATATGATATGCCTGGTAATAGGAATCGGGAGCGGCTCTGCTTCCGGCTCCAGGGATTCATTTTCACCCTCTTCGGCTTCGGAGAGGGTGATTTCATTTTCATGTTCTTCTTCCACTTCTTCGATGATTTCGTCATCGGGCTCGACGGGCAGGGCTTCCGGTGGCTTTACGCCTTGGGATATTTTTGCCACCATCATTAATAATCCGAAATAAACAATGGGCAGGGAGTCCGCGATATACCGGCTCCCAAATTGTCTGCCTCCCAAAGTCCTGTGTAAAGAGAATGCAAAGATATGCAAAAACACCAGTACCGGGACAATTTTTATAAGAAAATCATCCACGGTTTTCCCCGTGTATTTTCGCCAATAAACCACCTGATAAACGACAAAACTAATAAAAATAGGACTTGCAAGCCAAAATGCAAAAGTCGTTCGGCCTTCATAAGGGAAACCATGCCTTAATGGATATGAAATATCCACCCCGAAAAACATCATAGACATATTGCGTAACACTCGGCTTGAGTGGAATTGCCCATATGGGTCAAGAGTAAATTCCGGAAGGAAATTATGACCAAACTCAAAAATGCTACCAAATCGAGTATAGTTGAGCCACATATAGAATCCTCCAAGGAGTATGGCAGGGATTGCGTAAATAAATATATTTTTTGCGAAGGTTTTAATATTAGCCTCTTCCCGTTTTAGAATCAGGAAAAGGATAATAGGCAGGTAAAGAGCATTAAAGGGGCGGCAACCCATGGAAGCACAAAGGGCAAATAAAGATATGAAGGAATGTCGCTTATTATCCGTGAGGGCGTAATAAATTGAGATAAGCAAAAAGGTAAAGGCCATATTTTGAGCCAGATACCACACTGCTCCCCAAAGGGAAATATGCAAATAGTTAGTGCCAAGAATCAGGAATAAAGCGAAAAACATGGCGGTCTTTTTGTTTTTAAGAAAATGAAGGGCGATTTTGTACGCATAAATCATGGAAACCAAAGAAAGTCCTAAGGCGATTGCTTGGTCAGGAGTGCTGTATCCGTAGATAATTACGAAGGGCAGTAGAAAAATAGAAGGGAAGGGAGGAAAGCTGATATACATCCTGTCGCCGAAAAAGGCGATTTCCATGTATTGCCTGTCGTATGGGATATCCAACCGGCCATGGAGCCAGGAATATGCCTGACGGGAGTAGTTGTTGTACCAGTTATGGGCTCCTAGGCTGAACTCGCCGCCGAAGGAGTATATTAGGGCGTAGACTATAAGGGCGATTAGAATGAGTAGTATATATGGGGCGTATTTTTTTTCGAGAAATAGGTCAAGGTCCATTGGGCACATCCTTTGGGAATATTAGCTAAGCCTGTCGCTAATAGAGAACGACTTTCGAAATCGTGAACCGCCACTGCACGGGCAAAATCGGCCAAAAACGCCAAGTTCGCGTTTTTGGCAGCCCTCCTTCAAGCGCGTTTTTCAATGTCGTTCGCTATAGCTAATGTACCCTGTGGGCTTGGTGCTGTCAATCTTGAGATTGATATCGCATTGTGCTTTTATTATCTCATCGTGGGTTATGATAATTATTATTTTATCCTTCTTAATTTGATGGAGATATTCCATAAACTTTTCGACTGTACCTTTTTCCAAAGCAGAGCTTGGTTCATCAAATACCATAACATCAGGGTCTTTACTAAGGACCTTAAGGATGGCGATTTTTTGTTTTTCGCCGCCGGAGGTATTGGTGGTTTTTTCGTTAAGCACGTAATCTAGGCTGTGTTCTGCTATGAAATCATTCATGTTTAGTATGTCTATGAGATTGCTTAGTTTTTCATTTAAGGATTTGCCAAAACTCAAGTTGTACCTTATTGTGTCGTTGATTAGCTGGGGCTCCTGTTCCGCAAAGCCTAGTTGGTCTCGCCGTGCGGCTACCATGTTTATGTTTCGGATATCAATGCCATTGTATGTGATACTGCCCTTGTATTCGTCTATATACATGCCTAGCAGCAGATTAATCAGGGTTGACTTGCCTGCGCCATTTGGGCCTGTTATTACGTAAATATATCCTTTATTGAATAACGCGTTAATGCCGGTTACTGTTTGTTTCTTGGCGTTTCCGTTATATGAAAAATTAACATTTTGCAATTCAATTTTTTCGATATTAGTAATTAATTTTTCTCCCTGACTTTCTGGTTTCTGGTCCAATATCTCGCGAATCCGGTCATGGGCTACCATAGTTCTCTGATATGCGCCTCCGAGACTAAAGAAATACCTGCACGCGCCCAGCATCATATTGAAATAGCTGGTAAAGATGGTGAACATCCCGATAGTGAAGTTACCGGCCAGTACATGTAGCCCCCCGATAACAAAGAGGGATATCTGGGCGATTGTTGAAATAATGCCGTCTGCACTGTTGTAAAAATAGTTGATTTTTTGATTATGCAAGGCGGTATCTCTTTGGTGGGCGAAGCTGTCATCGGCTCTTTTAATCATTTTGTCCTGTATAGAGTTAAGCTTGATTAGTTTTGCGTATCTCAACTGCTCCAGTATCTTTGAGAAAAACTTTGCCAGAGCCTCCCTATGGGCGAACCCAGCAGTATAAAGAGGTTTTTTGAAGGCGAAATACAATGCCATATAAACGGCAACGAACCCAAGCATTAGAACGGCGATAAGCCAGTTCATGGTAAGGAGTATCACGAAGGGCACAATAACCATGATAGTGTTGGTTATGATATTCCTGAGTATGGAGATGCAGAAGCTAATAAGGCTGTTTGCGTCATCGCCGACCCGCTGGCTTAGATATGCGCTGTCTTTTTGGTTGATATAGGATAGAGATAGCCCTTGGATATGCTTAATAGTGTCTCTGTTGAGGTTATAGCTCATTTTTATTTGCATTTTGGTATTCATTATTGCGGTTATGTAGCCTTTGATTATCTTTAGTAAGCTTAGCCCGCCGAAGATGATGCCGAAACGCAAAATAACCCCCATGTCTGCGCCGGATATGAGGGTATCTAGGAAATCGCCTATTATGTAGGGGGTTAGGATGGATATTATGGTGGAGGCAAGAACTATAGCCACATAACCCAGCAAGGAATATTTTTGTGATGAAAGATAGACTTTACAGAGGCGGAAAGGCTTCATGGTATCTCCCTGATTTCTTGTTCCGCAGTCAAATCTATAATCAGCTGCATTTCAACCGGTGTATCGTGGCTATAAAAAAATCCATAATATCCATCACCAAGTTGCCCCCAGAAGTTATTTCCCCAAGACCAAATGCTGTGATCTGCTTTTGTCGCAATTGTAAAGGAATGCATCGTTCCCACAGTGACAGCAATTACGTCATCCATTAGATGAATGGGGGTATGGCTGTTTTCTGTTGTACCGTCTCCAAGCTGGCCGTATTGGTTATATCCCCATACCCAAAGACTGTTATCGGATTTTATCACCGCCGAGTGACCATAACCGGCAAAAACGGCAATCACGTTATCCATTACATGAATCGGTGTATTAGAATCATAGTGAAAATTGCCGGCCCCAAGCTGTCCCCAATTATTATGCCCCCACGCCCATAAGCTGCCATTTTTGCATATCGCTAATGTATGCCGTCCTCCGGCAGCAACTGCAACAACATCTTCCATAACCATGACCGGGACATTACTAGATTCAAGCTTCCCTATACCAAGTGCTCCACCATACCCCCACGCCCATAAGGTTCCATCTGACCTGATCGCCATTGTATGAAGCAAACCTGCGGAGACATATGTAACATCCTCCAAAATTTGTATCGGTAAAAGTTGTGTTACATACGTGTCGTTTCCTATCTTGCCTGAACAGTTGCATCCCCAGCCCCATAAGATATTTTCTGTGCATATTGCCATGGAGTGACCTCCTCCGGCAGAAACAGCGACTATATCATCCATTATAAATACAGGATATGCGCGCATATTTTGGGTGCCGTCTCCAACTTGCCCGGCATGGTTGCGCCCCCATACCCAAAGACTGCCATCGGTACGTATTGCCATTATATGTACCATTCCGCCACTTCCTCCGGCTGACACAAAAGCGACATCATCCAAAATATGCATGGGAATAGGGTGTGCCACCATCCAGGCCGTATTGTCGCCATTGCCCAACTGTCCCGAGTGGTTACTGCCCCAACCCCATAGGCTGCCATCCATTAATGCGAACGTTGAATTGTTACCTGCCTCAATTACAAGCCCTCCCGGTTCAAATACCATAGATTCAGGGCATATTGGCGGAATAGGTTCAGGCTCATCTAATCCACTGCATGATGTCAGGATAAAAATAACTGATAAAAAAAATAATGCGGTTTTGAGTATGCACATAACCAGCCTCATTTTCTAGTTTTCATAGCATTGTAGCATAGAGGAAGCAGTATATGAATTCGGGATTTTACATTTCCGCAGGATGGTACGAATACATCACTATAATCAGGCAATGCAACTGGACAGCCACCAGCACATAAAAGTGAGTATTCACATTCTTTGCATCCTGGGATATTATCTAAATTGCGATTGAAGATAGAGTTCTCCTTGAAATAAACAGATGGATAATATGTGCCAATCATCAACTCTTCCCCGCCAACCGATGCCAAGCATGAGTACATATTGCCATAAGGGTCGAACGTTAAGTTGTTTTCACTGGCATAGCAATGAGTATAGATTGGATTCATCGGTGTTGATGTTATGATGGAATAAATAGC
>WQVF01000048.1 GCA_009781725.1 Defluviitaleaceae bacterium | reverse complement strand
TTGGGTATCTCATGGTGACATAATGCTCAACTACTTTCTTTTCGGTTGGAAACCGTTTCATAAATTCCATGAATGTCATTTTTAGCACTCCTTATTAGCTTGATAGTGCTATTTTACTGCATTTTATGCCGTGCGTCAAGGGATAATTCCGTAAATATTAAATAGAGGGGCTGTCCCTTTACATGGGCAGCCCCTCTATTTTATTGAGATTACATTTGCTTTGCATATAAGACAAATGGCCCATACATTGAGATAGGTCACAAGCCGTACTGCGTATATCTGCTATAATGACACAGTGCTTCGCTTGCCTGTAGGTGAATCGTTGCCTGTCGCGGCAAAACCGCTTGAAACGCTTGCTCCGCGTTTCAAGCCGCCGCTCAGTCAGACAGGTTTTAATTGGAATCGGTATGACATGTATCTTTGTAATAGAAAACCCCTTGAAGGCTTTGCTTTCGAGGGGTTTTTGGTTATGATTCACGCATCCGACTTATGAAAGAAGAGGCGATACCATGCTAAAAATACTACTGCGCATACTTATTATAACGACAATAGGATTCTTGTATGGTGGGCGTATAGGGAATAACTTTATAACAACACGTAATATAACCTACACCCGCATTACAGATGGCGGTACTTTTTTACATCACCTTGAAGACATTCGGCAACTGGCTGAAACATGGGAGCTACCAGAACCTTATATACCCGCCGCCACAGAACATGACTTGCAGCTTGAGCGTCTTCGCGAGTTTGCTACAAACCTTAACACCAGCGGAACAGAAATATCCGATTTACGGATAATTCACATAGAGGGCAACCCCAGCTGGTGGACAGACTGGCCTAGGAGTATCCACGTGATGTTTAAGCATGAAGAGGACTATAATAATGCCGAACTGGTTGCAGAAATGTTGGCTTTTGTCGGTATTTGCGAAGATGATATATACATTCAAAGACTCACATGGGGTTTTTACATTCATGGGTGGCCTGGGACGTTTGAGTTTATGATGCCAAATCAGGCAGTATATGAACTCTTAATGCCATATCTGCGTCTTAGAGAATTTGCTATGTATGTAAACAGTGGTACTACTTACCGGGATGAGATTGTTGTCACTCAGATTATAGATTTCCATCAATCTCATCCGATAGGTTGGGAGATACCACCACGACTTTTCCCAAGATATAGTGTAGGATTATCTCCGAATGCGTTTACCAGAGAGATTAAGAGCGAAATATTGACTTTTGCTGGTCTTGAAGAAAATGATGTGCAATTTGAAGAAGTAGTTGCCGATTCCTTGTTTATCGACTTCTTGCTAGTCAATGAAGAGTGGATGCAACTACGCCATGAGTATGAACGCCTGCGTACGTTTCAGGACATGGTAATGGTACGTAGTGCTAGGCGGAACATAGCCATGGATAGAGTACTAGGATGGGCAGGCACGTCAGGTTTCCGACACTCTGGCCCCGATGACCCTGACTTTAATGTAGGTCTGCCAGAGTGTACGTTTTACAATGAAGCGTTAAGGGAAACATTGCTGACTTTTACAGGTATTGCTGAAGACAATATATATTTTTTTCTCTATGACCCGGATTTCTTTGGATCCTTCCACACTCCTACAAGGCATTGGTTAACGCCCAGCCAGCAAATAGAACTTGAGACACTAGAAGCATTTCAAGAAAAAGTTAACGCACCATTCTGGTACGACAGATATCTTCACGACCCCATAATAGTAAGGATAGACATATCAGGTAGACGGCGTTCACATTCCGGACATTTTGTCATGCGGGAATATGAAATCATATTATACGACCCGGACTTAATAGGCCTGACCAGTATCGAAATAGCCTGGCGCACAAGAGATTTGAGGGCCGAAATTGTCGCCGCTACCGGTGTAAGCAATTTCAGGTTTAGGGCACTTAGACATCCAGCATGGTAGGTTATGCTTCATCACACCTTCATTTCATAGATTTTTTCCAAGGTATCCAGGTGTTGCCGCTTATCTTCGGGTGTTTCTGCATGAAGATACCACTCCACTAGCCTGTATCCAAAATGAAGCAATATTCGCTCCCAGACGTAAAAATTATTGATGTGTACCGTGTCAGCATATTCCGAAAATCCTCGGACATATGCTGGTACGCATTTTTTATAGTATTCCACCATATGCTCAACATCCGCTTCATCTGCAATCAAGCTGGCCAAATCTTCGCCCATATAGCCCCATCCAGTGGTATCCCAGTCGATTAGCAGGATTTTGTCCTCGCTATAGATTATATTTGTGACCCAAAAATCCCGATGGCATAACACTATGGGTAGAGATTGAATGTGGTTAAAATACTCATCGGCTTTCTTGTCGGCATCAATAATCATTTTACATAAGTGGCCTGGGATTTCACTCTCTTGAGAGCGCACATAATCATAGACAACATTCCACGATTTATAGTGACGATAGAATTTTTCCATAGCATCAACCTCGCCTAGGTTGTCAATACTACATAGCGCGGCAGGTTGCTCGGTGTATAGCTTGCCTTGGAATCGCCCCAGTTCATAGGCGGCAGCTTCGTACATATCTTTGGTCAGTTCAAGACCAGATACTCCGTCGATGTGCTCCAGCCATAACCGATTTTCATCATCGGTTATTTCCCTATGGTAGCAAACCGGCCATCGAAGGGAATCTGTGAAGTAATTGCCCAATTCCGACTCATATAGGTCATATTCCCGACGCCAGGAATCATGGTCGGCATAGCGTTTCCATTTCTTAGTGATTTTAAAGACTACTTTGAATGGAATAGAAGAATCGGCAGTGCCTGTGATTAGCCATACGTTCCCTATCGTTCCTCCGTGTAGCTGGCTTAATTGATACTCGGTTTTGCTTATGCTTGTATCAAGCATCTTACTTACAACATGAGCAAGGGTTTTTTCGCAGATATTCATGAAGAGTCCTCCGTCTTTTTTGGTATAATAGCATAACAGGAGTGAGTAGGAGCGGCGAAGCCGCTCCCACTCGAGAAATTTTGTAATGGAACAAAGTGGAGGTGTTTAATGAAAAAAATATTATCCGTATTTGGCACACGCCCCGAGGCTACCAAGATGGTGCCCTTGGTATTAGCCCTTGAAGCCGAACCGGAACTTAAATCTTATCTATGCGTAACCGCCCAGCACCGGGAGCTGTTAGATCAAGTACTTAATCCCATGGGCATAAAACCTGACTATGATTTAAACATAATGACCCATGGCCAAAGCCTCGCGGATGTCACAACCCGTGTACTCGCAGGACTTAGCCCCATTATGGCGGATGTAAAGCCGGATATGCTACTGGTACATGGGGATACGATTACAACCTTTGCGGCAAGCCTTGTGGCTTTTTTTGCCAAGATACCTGTGGGTCATGTAGAGGCGGGACTTAGAACATATGATAAGTTCCGGCCCTATCCTGAAGAAGTAAACCGCAAGTTGGTATCCGCCGTCGCGGATTTATTTTTTGCGCCTACAGAGCAGGCGCGAGAGAATCTTCTCAAAGAAAATATACTGGAAAAGGCAATCACTGTAACCGGGAATACTGCCATTGATTTTCTTAAATATGCTGTGAAAGATAATTACAACTTTGAACGGGAAGAGTTGAATCGGCTAGATTTCTCCAAGCGTATTGTGTTGATTACTGCACATCGCAACGAAAACCTAGGCCGGCCAATGGAAGCTATCTGTCAGGCGACATTACGGCTTATAGAAAACTTCCCAGATACACAGGTGGTTTGGGCACTGCATCCTAATAAAGCGGCTTCGGGCCCGGCTAGGCGGATTTTATCCAATCACTCCCGCATCCTACTGACAGAGGCCCTTTGTCCCTTCGATATAATTAATCTGATGAAGCGCACATATTTGCTCCTTACAGACTCCGGTGGTTTGCAGGAAGAAGCCCCGACCTTTGACTTGCCCACAGTTGTAATGCGGGAAGTAACAGAGCGGCCTGAGGGCCTTAACGCTGGGACTATGGTGCTTGCGGGGGTAGAGGAAGAATCAATATATAACCATGCAGTCAAACTGCTGACAAATGAGGATGTATACAATAAAATGGCCAGGGCTAAAAATCCCTTTGGGGATGGCCATGCCAGTGGGCGGATAGTGCAGGCGATACTAAGCTTTTTTGCTTGACGAATCCATAACTGCGCAAAGCGCAGCCCGTAGCGTAGCGGGGGTTCATCCCCCGCGGAGCGGCGGGGTTTGGGGCAGAGCCCCATTAAATTAAAGGAGTTTATATGCTGACGATGAAATGGTTTTTTGCTGATGACGGGCTTGAGGATGCTCATGCAATCCGCCGGGCGGTATTTATAGAGGAGCAGGGATTAACCGAGGATGAGGAATACGATGGCACCGATTATGCCTGCACCCACTTGGTAGCCTACGAAAATGATATCCCCATAGCCACAGGCAGGATTATGCTCTACGGTGACGACTATATAATTGGAAGAGTAGCGGTGCTTAAGTCTCACCGTGGTAAGAACCTGGGCCTTGGTATAATGCAAACCCTGATAGAGGCCTGTTGTATGATGGGTGGCGAGCGGCAAATCCTACACGCTCAAACCCATGCCAGAGGTTTTTATGAAAAGCTAGGATTTACTGCCTATGGCGAGGAATTTGAAGAGGCTGGGATACCCCATATATGTATGGAGCATTTTGGACCGGTAAAATGCTGTGGAGGCAAAGTATGAGACTAGATAAATACCTAAAAGTAAGCCGAATAATAAAACGTCGTCCCGTGGCCAACGAAGCCTGCGATTCAGGCCGGGTATGTGTAAACGGTAAGCAGGCAAAAGCATCCCTGGAGGTAAAAACCGGGGACATAATAGAAATAAAATTCGGCGACAAAATCACTAAATTGGAAGTGCTTACAATAAAAGAAACCGTGCGTAAAGATGACGCGGCGGGGATGTATCAGGTGATAGAATGAATAAAATAGTCACAGATTTACGCAACCTGGGCATCATGCCGGACGATACCCTGCTGGTCCATTCCTCCTTAAAATCCCTAGGCTGGGTGGAAGGTGGCGCGGAAACGGTGATCAAAGCCCTAATCGCGGCCCTGCCAACAGGAAATCTTCTTATGCCGGCCCTTACTTATGAATATGTGAGAATAGATACCCCAATCTTCTCAATGGCCGATACCCCTAGCTGTGTAGGTACAATCCCGGAGACTTTTCGTAAATTTCCGGGAGTAATACGCAGTGTACACCCGACACACTCGGTGTGTGCATATGGGATTAATGCCGAGGAAATAACCGCCCGCCATCATTTAGACAGGACGCCAGTAGGGGAAAACTCTCCCTTTAGGCAAATGATGAAGTATGGTGGCAAAATAATGATGCTAGGCTGCGGTCTTATGCCTAACACCTTCATGCATGGGGTAGAAGAAGCCACGAAAGTGCCATATATACTAGAATCTACTCCAACAAAGCTAATTGTCAATGGAGTAGAAGTCTTCCATTACAAGCATCATTTCGGAAGCCTCATCCAACGGTACGACAGGGTAACAGAAGTTTGTGAAATAACCCAGGGCAAGGTATTGGAGGCAGAGGTATTTATAATAGACGCCCAAATCCTATGGGATACCGCAACTAAAAAGGTTTCGGGAGAACCATGGTTTTTTGTAAGTAAGCCGTAGCCAAAGCGCAAGCTCCCCACGACTATATCCCATCCAAAGATAGGCTAAATTGGCATTCATATATCCTTGACAGAAATCTAAGACTAATGTAGAATGAAATCCAAGACATTTGTAGAATGAGTTTCATACAGGGGGTAGCAATGCCAGAAATTAAGAGATTGCCTGATACGGAGTTTGAACTGATGCGGATTGTCTGGAGACATGAGCCACCCATAACTACTGCACAGATAATTAGCGCATTGGGCGAAGAAAATAATTGGAAACCGCAAACGGTTTTGACCATGCTGGTGCGTCTGATTGAAAAGGGGTTCCTTGCAAGTGAGCGTGTGGGTAAAGAACGGAACTACACACCAATAATTACAGAAGCTGATTATATGTGTGTTGAAACAGGTGATTTCATGTTCCGATATAAGGGCAACTCTGTAGGCAGCTTGGTAAAAACCATGTATGACGGCAAAGATTTGAGTGAGAATGAAATAGCCGAGCTAAAGCAATGGCTCAAGGAAAAGGGGGGTTGATATGCTGCAATATATAATTTCATTTGTTACTGTGTCATTATTCATGGCTCTGATTATTCTTGTAACATTGGCCCTTAGCTACATGTTGCCTAAAGCGTTCTCACCAAAGATGCGCTATATTGCATGGATTATTATTCTGTTAGGATTGATTATACCCTTTAGACCTATGTTCGGAGGCGGGCTTGTAACAATTCGAATGCCGTACAACACATCTGCCGGAAGCCAATGGCGGATAGACAATTCAGATGAAGCTGTTTCCGAGTTGCCGATTATAGGAAGACATGAGCAAAGCAGTGCTGGCGAAGTGTCCACACAAAGCAATTTGCCAATCGGTCAAATGTTTTCTGGCATTCATGTTTTGGCAGTAACATGGGTGACTGTTGCATTTGTAATTTTTGTCTATCATATGTGGAGATATGCCGGATTTAAAAAGCTGGTAAGGCGTTGGGGCGTTACCCAAACCAATGAGAAAACTTTGGCAATTTTCCGTGACTTGAAAGAAGAAAAAGGGATTGCTGACAGGGAAATTGGGCTTAAAATATGCGACTTTATTTCCACTTCAATGCTCGTGGGATTTCTTCGCCCTGTAATTCTTCTGCCTGATAAGAATTATAGTGCTTACGAGCTGGAGCTGATATTCCGCCATGAGCTAATCCACTATAAGCGGGGCGATTTGTATGTAAAGCTACTGTCCGTTATTGCCATTTCCCTTAATTGGTTTAATCCCACTGTTTATTTGATGAGTGCGGCACTGCAAGCGGATTGCGAAGCGTCATGTGACGAAGCTGTGATAGTCGATGTGGGAGGGGAAAGCAAGCAATTTTACGCCGAAACAATAATTGATATGATTGGCAGCAAAAAGAGCAATGGAACAATACTGTCTACCTGTTTTTATGGAAGCAAAGATGGTATAAAAAGGCGGATGGAGGCCATTATGAGCACATCAAGGGGTACGAAGAAGATTGCGCTTTCTATTATAGTGACGTTGATTAGTCTGATTGTTTTATCCGGCTCTATTTTGGCATTTTCTAATCAAGAGCCACTGGATTTACTCCCACAGCCAGCATCCCAATACCCTGTCGCTAGCTACTATACTGACAACGAGCAAAGCAGCACAAGGCAAATAACAAGCCAGAGAGCGAGGGAAATCGCTGTTGAGTTTGTAGGGTATGGAGTTGTGCAAGATATTAGAGCGTTTACACAAGATGGGATACTAAACTTTGAGGTAGAAGTGGGGCAGGGTTTTGCGCAGTATATTGTGCTGATAAATGGTGAGAACGGTGATATTATCAGTCTTATCCGCACAAACGAGTATGCGGCTGCACAAGCAACATCGGGTACCGAAGATGCCGAAGCAATATATATACATACTCCGCAGTTTACACCGGAACCTGCGATTACATCTACTCCGCAATCTACACCCGAACCCATTCAGCCGCCAACACCAACGCCAGAGCCAACACCAACACCAGAGCCTACACCAAGTCCAGCTCATATTCGAGGTAGCAGGCCGGCTAATCCGGCAATCTCGTTGGATAGAGCGATAGAAATAGCCTATGCATATTTGGCAGACAGTGGAATCAACGCCACATACCGCTCAAACTCCGGCATGGATTGGGAAAGAGGACAATGGGTTTGGGAGCTGCTCTTTAGGACACAGGGCGAAAGGATGCCCCTCATTGAGTTTTACATCAACGTAGACACTGGCGACATCGTTAAGTTTGAATGGGATGATTAATCCACCTATAGGTCCAATAAAAACAGCGCATATCATCTGCTCAATTGTGATGACATGCGCTGTTTTTGCTTATAGCGAGGCGTAATCCTTCTCATACAGCTCCATAAACTCCTCGCCGGTAAGGGTCTCTTTGGAGAACAGCTCTTCCGCTATATTCTTGAGCTTGCCATCGTTAGCTTGCAGCATATCTACGGCATTTTGGTAGCAGGATTTTAGTATTGCGCTGACTTCTGCATCCAGTTCAGCTCCGGTTTTGTCGGAGACATTCATTACGGCGCGGCCATCCAGGTATCGATTCTGGATGCTTTCTAAGCCCATCATCCCAAACTTATCCGACATACCATACATACTCACCATGGACCTAGCCATACGGGTTGCCTTTTCTATATCGTTGGATGCACCGGTGGTCTGTATTCCGAAGTGTACTTGCTCGGCGGCGCGGCCAGCCAGCATTACCACTATTTCAGCAAGGAGTTCGTCCTTAGTATGCATGAAGCGTTCTTCTTCTGGGACGTTGAGGACATAGCCAAGTGCCCCCTTGGTACGTGGGATAATTGATATTTTTTCTACGGGCTTGGCATCCTTTTGGAGCGCGCTGGCCAGTGCGTGGCCTACTTCGTGGTATGCTACAATCCGCTTTTCTTTTTCTGTCATTATCCGGTCTTTCTTTTCCTTACCTGCGATTACAACTTCTACTGCCTCCAGCAAGTCCTCTTGATAAACTTCCTTGCGGTTCATACGGACTGCTGTCAGTGCGGCTTCGTTTATCATATTGGCAAGGTCGGCTCCTGCTGCACCTGGGGTAGTCATTGCTATTTTCTTAAGGTCTACCCGGGTGCTCATTTTTACTTTTTTGGCATGGAGCTTTAGGATTTCTTCACGGCCTTTAAGGTCAGGGAGCTCTACATTTATGCGGCGGTCGAAACGGCCCGGTCTTAGCAGTGCCTTATCCAGGATTTCCGGCCTGTTGGTTGCGCCAAGGATTACAACGCCCTTAGAGGAGTCAAAGCCGTCCATTTCCGCAAGGAGCTGATTAAGGGTCTGCTCCCGCTCGTCATTGGATGACATTTGATTGTCACGGCTTTTTCCTATAGCGTCGATTTCATCTATGAAAATAATACATGGGGCTTGTTGGCTGGCTTGCTTAAATAGGTCACGGACACGGGAGGCTCCTACACCTACAAACATCTCGACAAAATCCGAACCGCTTAAGGAGAAGAACACAACATTGGCTTCCCCGGCTACGGCTTTGGCCAGTAGTGTTTTACCTGTTCCCGGAGGGCCGACCATCAAGGCACCCTTGGGCTGAATCGCACCGATTGCAGTGTATTTTTCCGGGTTATGGAGGAAGTCTACGATTTCTGTCAGAGATTCTTTGGCCTCTTCCTGACCGGCTACATCGTCAAAGGTAATTCCGGTTTTCTTTTCCATATAGACCTTGGCATTGCTTTGGCCTATGCCCATTATTCCCCCTCGGCCACCCATCATACCGCTCATGGTGCGGCGGAATAATATGAATACACCGATAATCAGAAGAAAGGGCAGGAAATTAAAGATAATAATTTGCAACCAACTAACAGTGGGAATCGCGGCAGATTGCACCACATCATGGTATATCAGCCGCTCGATTAGGTCCGGGTCGTCCATTCTGCCGGTGTATACAACTATAGACTCGGGTGCTGCCGGTTCTGCCATCCGATTGGCGGCACCGCCTATTAGCTGGTTAAATAAACCCCGTGGGGTAGGGCTTGCGACTGCATCTTGCTCTGCTCCAGCCACATAAGCGGCTTCGTCTGTTTCATCGGTTTCTGCTATTTCTTCCGCTGGGTATGCATCACCGTTTTCGTCCGCATCAGCTTCTTCGTTTTCTACATCAGCTGGGTCTTCTTCATCTCCCGGAGCCGCGCCCTCTTCTGCATCTTCGCCGTTTTCTTCTTCAGCGTTTTCCTCTTCTGGAGTAAGGGTAATTTCCAGCCTATCCGACCGGACTTCTACTTCCATTACCCGGCCTGCTTCCAAGTAATCCAGAAACTCATTGTATGTGATGCGCTCCATGGAACTGCCGGCAATAGCACCGATAAACCAGTTAAGGAGTACCACAAGACCGATTGCAATAACAATCATGGTCAAGCCGCTGGGTATCCGGCTTGGAGGAGGGTTTGGAGGCGGTTCTTTACGGTTATTATCGTTCATTTTTCACCTATACTTCTTTCGAAATTTCTGTGATTGCCTTATAGGTATCTTCCAAGGCAGTGTATAGACCTGTATATATCGGATACATCTTTTCATACTGAGTGGAGGCGGGGCTTGGAGTGAACTCCTCTGTGACTTGAATCAGCTTCTCGCAGGCATCTTCCACAGTGGTATATGCTCCGGCTCCCACCATTGCGAGTATCGCCGCGCCAAAGGCAGGGCCTTCTGTTGCATTGATTTTTTCTACATTTACGCCAAGGACATCCGCCACTATCTGGCACCAGACAGGGCTTTTCGCGCCGCCCCCTATGATACGGGCCTTGGAGACGGTATGCCCCAGCTCTGTAACCCGGGTTAGGATATCCTTTAGGCTAAAGGCTACACCTTCCATTACTGCTTGGGTCATGTCGCTTCTGGTGGTGGTCATGCTCATGCCTGCAAAGGTGCCACGCGCCAGAGGATTATTATGGGGGGTGCGCTCCCCGGATAAATATGGGAGGAAAAACACAGTGTTTTTCCCTAGGTTCTCGGCCATGGCTGCCTGCTCTGCGCTATAATCATGAGTGGCAAGGACCTCTTCGTACCACCATTTTGCAGAGCCTGCTGCCGCAAGGGTTACACCCATCAGGTGATACCGCCCCGTTGCATGACAGAAGGAATGTATGGCCGAAGGGCCTTTATCCACAGCAAAATTATCCGCGGCTACAAACAGCACCCCGGAGGTGCCAAGGGAAACGGAGCATGTCCCGGATTTTACGGTACCTGTCCCGATTGCACCCACGGCTTGGTCTCCGCCGCCGATTACAACTTTGGTGGCAGTTGATAATCCTGTCTCCTGTGCTGCAGCAGGAGTTACCGTCCCAATACTTTCATATGATGGATAGAGAGTAGGCACTTGGTCCCGGGTCAGCCCTATTTCTTTAAGCATTGGGTCAGACCAATCTTTACGGGCTACATCCAGTAGCAGAGTACCTGAGGCATCAGAATAATCTGTGGCAAAAACCCCGGATAGCCTATAGGCGATATAGTCCTTTGGGAGCATTACCTTGCTTATTTTTGCGAAAAGCTCGGACTCATTGTTCTTCATCCAAAGGATTTTTGGAGCTGTAAAGCCTGTAAGGGCTATGTTGGCGGTGTTATCTAAAAGCATTTCCTTGTTTTTGTTTAAGTAATCACATTCGGCACCGGTGCGCTGGTCATTCCACAATATGGCCCGGCGTAGGACGTTGTCCTTTTCATCCAGGGCTACTAGGCCGTGCATCTGGCCGCTAAAGCTTATGGCGGCAACAGGCTCAGTCAGACTCAGTGTCAGCTCTTTGAGTCCGGCGGTGGTTTCTGCCCACCAATCCTCGGGGGATTGCTCGCTTCTGCCGTCTGGATACATATAAAGGGGATAATCACGGGAAATCGTGTTGATGACTTTGCCGGAGCAGTCCATTGCAAGAAGCTTGACGGCGGATGTGCCTATGTCTATGCCTATGGTTATCATGATATCAACCAATCCTTCCTATTTTTGCACGGATGTGTGACGCACACCCACGCTCCCTATTATTACAATATACGGAAGTATACCGGGGCATGGCTGAAATTGCAATTTTTATGATAATTTGACTGGAGTTTTATTATGCTGTACTACTTGACTAATACAGTAATACAGTTTTTTCCTCGCCATCGCTTTTGAGAATGCCGGAAAATAGGCAATATTTGATGGCCAGAAAAAAATATCCGTATGGTGACATACGTTTTTATTTGAGTAGGCATTCAGACTTGTACAGTCTCGTCAGAATTAGTACAATACACGAAAATTCTTTCGGAGGAACAAATGGACAATAAAGATGTTTTCGCCGAAATTGAATATGAAGTCAGCCCACCCATACAGGCTCGAGCTGTATCTCAACAGGTCAAGGTCTTAGAAAGAGACCCTGTCAAAGATAAATTCATGGCAATGCGCCGGATTTTCTACGATAACCCGTACTCTCGCAATGATGCTGAGCTTTTTTACAAGCAAATGAAATACATGGAGGACTACGAGGACAATTATCCCGGCAATGAGTCTTTTTCTATGTACCATCCCAGCTATCAATTTATGAGCTATGAGCAACTGAGGACGTATTTCACTTGGCGTAGCAATGTAAGACGAGGACAATATGCCCAGGCCTCTCTTTCATATATATTTGTACACATTTATGAGCTACTGGCCAATATAGGGGCGAAGGACCCAGTCCAGGGACTAAGCAAATTTCTTGAATTATGGCAGGCACTGAGAAAAGAAGCACCGGTGCTGGATAAATATATCTCGGGATGGCTCAAGGATTATCATATATATTACGGCCTTGACTTTACCGAGTTTGTAGAAAAATACAGTCTGACCACGGTATACCCGGAAAACTATCTTCTTGAGGCAACGGAGGGCAACTGCCTTGACCTTTGGAATGCCATATCCGGGTATAATATAGAAAAGTCTCAATTTTATAAAGGCGAGCATCAGGAGCTTATTCGGGGATGTTTTTATGCTGTGATAAACTCCATCAAGGTATTATGCGCAAGCAAAAATACGAAAATCGAGACAATGCTAACCTACGAAATGTATATGAGCGTACCCTGGCGGCCTTTTAGCCAGGCGTCGTTTTTCCCATGGTTAGGGCAGCCGGACCGTAAGGTAAGCCTGCCCGGAGGGGAAGTTTATTATTGCAAATACAACACCTGGACAACGGATACATTGGTGTATCATACCCGCCGAGGAGAAATTGCAGGGTATATAATTAAGAAGACAGAGGAAATTCTACGCAAGACCGTAGGACACAAGCATCAACTGACGGCATACACCAAAACCGCGGCAAAGGCCTTCCGTGGTTTTAAGAAAATCGGTTTCACACGCCAGGAATTGGACAAGGTAATAGAGAAAACCGTAACCAACTACCATAAGAGCACCAAGCGCACAGTGGTAACTGTCGACACAGCAAACCTAAACCGTATACGAACAGAAGCCCAAGACACCCAGGACCTACTAGTCGTACCGGAAACTCCAGATATAATAACTCGTCATCCCAGTCTTGACCCAGGCTGCATGGGCGAGCAGCAAACGCGCTCTTTGTTTGTGACCAGCCCGGGATTCCCCCCCATTGGCCAAGTGGAGGGGATTCCGGGGCAAGCCCGGGATGACGGAGAAAACCCCTGGGCAAACCTAAAAACAGCCCTAACCCCAACAGAAATCCAAGCCCTACACCAAATCCTACAAGGCAACCCCGACCTAAAAACCCTAGGCACAATGCCAGAAGTCTTACTGGACAGCATAAACGAAAAAGCAGCTGATCATATCGGCGACAATATCCTGGACCAAGACTTCACAATCTACGATGACTATATAGATGAAATAACAGAAATGGTGGAATGAAGATGTCAAACCAAATCCCCCCAAGACTAGCCAATATCTTGATAAATGCCCTTAAAGGCGGCGTTGTCCCCAGGGTCGGCCTAGAATACATTACCGTAGGCCGCGCCCAAGAAATCGCCACGATTCTTCATGATATCGACCTAATATCCGAAGGCAGTGCGTCCTTCCGGTTTATAGTAGGCCGATACGGCAGCGGTAAAAGTTTTCTTCTCCAGACAATCCGCAACTATGCCACAGCCAAAGGCTTTGCCGTAGTAGACGCGGATTTGTCCCCGGAACGGCGTTTTGCGGGGACAAAGGGGCAGGGCTTAGCTACTTACAAAGAACTAATCCAAAATTTATCCGTAAAATCCAAGCCTGACGGGGGAGCTCTTCCGCTTATCCTTGAAAAATGGATTTCCGGTATCCAAGCCGCAGTAAAGGCCGAAACCGACTTAGCCGACGATGCCTTTAACCGGGAAGTAGAAAAGCGCATCTACACAGTAGCTGCATCTCTGGAAGGGATGGTCAACGGCTTCGAGTTCGCCAAGGCCGTAAGTACCTATTGGCAGGCCTATCTAAACGACGACACCAATATGAAGAGCAATGTCCTAAAATGGTTTAGGGGAGAATATCCCACCCGCAGGGAGGCTAAAGCCGACTTGGATATCAACTTCACAGTCAACGACGAGACTTGGTATGACTTCCTAAAGATATTCGCAATTTTCCTAACCGGCGCAGGGTACAAGGGCTTAATTGTGGTAATAGACGAGCTGGTAAATATCTTTAAAATCCCCAATTCAATTACAAGACAAAATAACTATGAAAAAATCCTGACTATGTACAATGATGTGCTCCAAGGGAAAGCCAAGCATATCGGATTTCTGATGGGGGGGACTCCTCAGTGTATCGAGGATAAATATCGAGGACTGTTTTCCTATGAAGCTCTACGGTCACGCCTTGCAGAAGGCCACTTCGCATCGGCGGAAATTAAGGACCTATCCGCACCGATTATCCGCCTGACAATGCTGACTCATGAGGAAATGTATATCCTAATAGAAAAATTACGGGACATGCACGCTAATTTGTACAAGTACGCCCCCATTTTGACCCATGACGACTTGGTGTATTTCCTGACAGTGGAATACAACAGGGTAGGGGCCGAGACCCATATCACCCCAAGGGAGATTATCAGAGATTTTATTGAGCTTGCTAATATACTGCACCAAAATCCGGATAGAAGTGTCGCTGATATTTTGGGGAGTAATAGCTTTGAAATGGCTAAGGGTGGGATTACTGATGAGGTTATTCATAGTGAGTTTGAGGAGTTTGAGGTGTGATGGGATGTGTCGGAAAAATAAATGAAATCAAATGACTGCAAGATATAGCAAATTAAATAACATGTTCATGCGTTTGCCCTGGCAATATGCTTCTCTGCTATAGCCAACCAATTCCCCCTATGTTATACTCCCTCAGGTTTAAATTAATGTAATCATTTACGGAGGCATGAATGAGTAAAGCGAAAAAATCAACCCCGGTTCAGTTCACATCTACTTATGAAACAGTAGAGACCAACAAGGTCAAAATTACTATCAATATTTCTTCCGATAGCTTTAAAGAAGGCCTGCAAAAGGCTTATAATAAGAATAAGCAATACTTCGACCTGCCTGGCTTCCGCAAGGGTAAAGCCCCCCGCATGATGATTGAGCGTATGTATGGTAAGGATATCTTCCACGAGGACGCGGTCAATTTCATTCTCCCGGATGCCTATGAGAAAGCCCTGGAAGAACATAACCTTGACCCCGTATATAAACCCGAAGAAATTGAGCCCGGTGACATGACTGAGGCCACCGGTGCGGTTTTCCACGTATTTGTATATATCAGACCGGAAGTCACAATTGACGGCTACTATGGTCTGACCTACCCCAAAATGGAAACCGAGGCTACCCAATCCGATATCCAAGACATGCTTACAGCGGAGCAGGAGAAAAACGCTCGTCAAGTAAGCGTTGACCGCCCTGCGGAACTTAAAGATATCGTTACGATTAACTTTACAGGATATGTAGATGGTGAGGCTTTTGAAGGTGGAGCCGGCGAGGACTTTGATTTGACTTTGGGCTCAGGCCAGTTTATTCCTGGATTTGAAGATCAACTGGTTGGCTGCAACGTAGGGGATGATGCCAAAGTAGAAGTCACCTTCCCAGAAGAATACGGCCACGAAGCCTTGGCTGGAAAGCCAGCTACCTTCGAAGTAGAAATCCTGGATATACAAACCAAGGAGCTACCGGAGGTTGACGATGACTTTGCCCAAGATGTATCCGAGTTTGATAATCTGGCAGACTACAAAGCCGACCTAGCCAAGACTATCACCGAGCGCAAAACCTCCCAATTGGAATCTAGCAAACGGATGCATCTTGCACAGCAGCTTTCCACCCTAAAGGTCGCGGAAGTGCCTGAGGCCATGTATACCGCCAGGATAGATGAATCTTGGGATAACTTCACTCGCCAAGTAGAAATGCGTGGCATGGATGTGGAGAATTATCTGCGCTTTTCCAATATGACCGAGGAAATAATGCGCGCAAGCTGGGCGGAGCAGGCGAAGTTCGATGTTGATTCCCAACTCGCACTTGAGGCCGTTGCCTCAAAAGAAGGCATGACCATCACCGACGAGGAATTTAGCGAGCACTTAAAGGAAATGACAGGTACGGAAGGCGATGAGCTTGCTAAACTCCTAGAAAATATAACACCACCCCGCCGTAGGGACATAGAGCGGGATTTGCTATGTAAAAAAGCCTTGGATTTGGTAGCGGAACACGCCATAGCAGTAGACGAGCCGCTAATCCCCGAGGGACAACCAAATATAATCGAAGGCGAAGCAGAAGAAGTACCGGAAGAATAAAGTACTAAGCCGCGCAAACGCGGCACCCGCAGCGAAGCGAGTAAGCAAGCGGGGCTTTGCCCTGTGTAGCGGCGGAGGATTGGGGGTAGAGCCCTCATTAAGAAAAGGAGGAATAAACATGGCCAACTTAGTCCCATATGTAATCGAGCAAACCGGCAGGGGGGAACGCTCTTATGACATCTACTCCCGCCTACTCAAAGACCGTATAATTTTCCTGGGAGATGAGGTTAGCGACGTAAGCGCGAGCCTAATAATCGCCCAGCTTTTATTTCTAGAATCCGAAGACCCGGACAAAGACATAAGCCTATACATCAACTCCCCTGGCGGTGTTATCAGTGCCGGTCTTGCCATTTACGATACTATGAATCATGTACGTTGTGATGTTTCTACTATATGTGTGGGTATGGCTGCCAGCATGGGAGCATTTTTGCTCACCGGCGGTGCCAAGGGCAAGCGTTTTGCCTTGCCCAATGCAGAGGTAATGATTCACCAACCATCAGGCGGAGCCAGAGGCATGGCTTCGGATATTCAAATCCAAGCAGAGCGCATCCTTCATAGCAAAAAGAAACTCAATAAAATTATCGCCCAAAACACAGGGCAACCCATTTCAAAGGTGGAAGCCGACTCAGATCGGGATTTCTGGATGAGTGCGGAAGAAGCCCTGGAATACGGCCTTATCGACAAGATTATAACCCGGAGGGAAACCCAAGATGGCAAGTAGATTTGATGATAGAGGGGTGCGATGCACATTCTGCGGCAAGCATCAGGATGATGTAGAAAAGCTAATCTCCGGGCCCAATGTAAACATCTGCAGCGACTGTATAGATGTATGTAACGCTGTATTGGAAGAGGATGCTGCCGCCATCCCCGCAATGGATGATAGCTTCAACCTGCCTAAGCCCAAGGAGATAAAGGAGTTCCTGGACGAATATGTAATCGGTCAGGATAGAGCCAAAGTAGCACTAAGTGTGGCTGTATACAACCACTACAAGCGCATTGCTGTTGAGCAAATGGGCTTTGTCGAAGATATAGAAGTGCAAAAAAGCAATGTACTACTAATAGGCCCTACAGGGGTAGGGAAGACCCACCTGGCTCAAACACTGGCCAGATTTTTGCAGGTACCCATAGCCATAGCCGACGCAACCAGCCTTACCGAGGCAGGCTATGTAGGGGAAGATGTGGAAAATATCCTGCTTAAACTAATCCAAGCAGCAGATTTTGATATAGAGCGCGCCGAACGGGGAATCGTCTACATTGACGAAATAGATAAGATATCCCGCCGGTCAGACAATCCCTCCATTACCCGTGATGTCAGCGGGGAAGGTGTACAGCAGGCTTTGCTTAAAATTCTTGAAGGCACAATAGCATCCGTGCCTCCACAAGGGGGGCGCAAGCACCCCCATCAGGATTTCCTTCAAATTGACACAACCAACATATTATTTATCTGCGGCGGTGCCTTTAGCGGTCTCGACCAGATAGTAGAGCAACGCCTTAACAAAAAAATAATCGGCTTTGGAGCCGAGGTAAAGACTAAGCAAGAGAAAATCAAGGATGAAGTACTCCAACAGGTACAGCCAAGGGATTTGCAACGCTACGGTCTGATTCCCGAAATGGTAGGCCGCCTTCCTGTAATTGTAACCCTAAACAAGCTGGATGAAGACGCTTTGGTGTCCATACTAAGTCAGCCTCGCAATGCATTGACCCGTCAGTATCAGTACTTATTGGAAATGGACAATGTACTGCTGGAATTCGAAGAAGACGCCCTTAGAGCCATAGCCCAAAAAGCCCTGGAACGTGAAACCGGTGCCAGAGGTTTAAGAGCTATAGTAGAGGGCATACTTACGGATATAATGTTCGACGTACCCTCAAACAATAAAGTAGAACGCTGTATAGTAACCAAAGAAACAGTAGAGGCCAACATGCCCCCCAACCTAGTGTACAACGAAAACCGCCAGCCACTATACCGCAAGCAGCGGAGAAGAAGGCCAAGGCCAAGACAACCGGCGAGTTAAGATAACGGGGTGCATTTGCACCCCTTTTTTGTACATAAGGAGGGAACTCCCATGGATTTATGCGATATGCTAAAGAAAATCGACAGACTCAAAGCCCAGCTTGATGCAGCTCTGCCCTTCAACGAAGGGGAGCTAAGGCGGCTTCGGGAGCAGTTTATGGTGGAGTATACCTATAATTCCAATGCAATCGAAGGTAATACCCTTACCCTTCACGAAACCGCCCTTGTAGTATTGGAAGGGCTGACCATTGACAAAAAACCTCTTCGGGACCACCTTGAGGCCGTGGGGCATAGAGACGCCTTCGGATACGTAATCGAAATATCCCATTCCAATGAACCCCTAACCGAAAAAATTATCAAGGATATCCACTCATTGGTATTAATGGATGACGCCCAAAACAAAGGCAAGTACCGGGAAGTACCGGTGCAAATCTCCGGTGCTCTGGATACCCCTCCAGACCCGCTGCAAATCCCAATCCAAATGCATAATCTCCTTGAAAAATACGCTGTCGACACCGACCACCCAATAAAAAAAATCGCCCAGTTCCATATAGAATTCGAAGGAATACACCCGTTTATAGACGGCAACGGCCGTGCCGGCAGACTTATTATGAATCTGGAATTAATCAAGGCTGGATATGCTCCGGTTAATATCAAGTTTATAGACAGAGCTATGTACATCAGTTGCTTCCGGGATTATTTCGAATCAGGGAATGCGAATAAATTCATCAAGATGACAACCCAGTACCAAATCGAGGAACTTGCCAATCTTCTTTCAATATCATCATATAAATGTAAATAGAAATGATAAAATAAAGCTGTCATTCCGGGCTTGACCCGGAATCCCTCCTCCTTTGCCTGAGGGAGGGAGATCCCGGGTCAAGCCCGGGATGACGTGGGAAACAGTATGTTAAGGGGGAAAAATGACAACTCTACCAGAAGGATACAAAGCAATGGAACGCGTTGACCTAATAAAAGATGAAAAGAAGATGACGCAAATTATCGTCATTCTCCTTGTAGTTGCGGCGGTTGCGGTGGTCATTGGTCTGCCTTTTGCACCTTTTGGGGGCATTCTTGCCTTCGGCAATTTGTCCTCTCTTACAGGTCTTTTTATCTTTTTGCTGATATATATTATATTTATTTTTATCCACGAGCTAATTCATATAATTTTCATGAAGATATTCTCCCCAGCCAAGGTGACCTATGGGATTAGCTGGAGCTATGCTTATGCCGGCAGCGAGGGGTATTTTACAAAACGCCAACATATGGTCGTTGGTCTTTCGCCAGTGGTCGTTATCGGCGCTTTTTTATTGGTTCTTACCATTGTATTGCCCATGGAGTTGTTTTGGACTATTCATATTTGGCAGGTAATTAATTTATCATCTGCCGCAGGGGATTTTTTTATGGCAAATTATTTGCGTAAGCAGCCCTCGGATATGTTGATACAAGATGACGGCCCGGCTATGACGATTTTCCACCGGGCATAAGGGAGGAATATATGCAACCAGAGCAACCACCAGCCAAGATTTTCGCCGGGCGAAGCAGCAGGGCTTTTGCCGAGAAAATATGTAGTTTTCTTGGGGTTAGTCTTGGGGATTCAGAGACTATTCGGTTTTCCGAAGGGACATTATTCGTTAAAATCAAAGAGCCGGTCCGGGGGGAGGATGTATATGTCGTCCAGACCATAGGCCGGGCCCCTAATGACGAGTTTATGGAGCTGCAATTCTATATCGATGCTCTTAAGCGAGCCAGCGCAAACTCCGTAACGGCGATTATGCCCTATTTTGCCTATGCCAAAGGGGATAAAAAGGACGAGCCTCGTGTATCTATCCGGGCTCGGGTCTGCGCCGACAATTTGGAAGTTGCCGGGGTCGACCGGGTCATAACCATGGATTTACACAGCCCTCAGATTCAAGGATTTTTCCGTAAGCCTGTAGACCATTTTTATGCTATGCAAACCCTCTGTGACGAGGTCAAAAAACTGGGATTGGACAACCTAGTGGTAGTATCTCCTGACGCAGGATTTACAAAAGATGCCCGGAAATACGCCAAGGAATTAAGTGCCGGGATAGCCGTGGGAGAAAAGGTCCGGAGAGACCATAACGAGCAGGCAGAGATGATGGATATGATAGGGGATGTAACAGACCGCAACGCCCTGATAGTGGATGATTTCACTATATCCTGCGGGACATTAGCAGCAACGGCAGATTTTATTAAAGGCAGAGGCGCGAAAAGAATAGTTGCCTGTGTATCCCACTGTGTTATGGGCCCGGAAGCACTCGCAAGACTGACAAACAGCCCCATTGAGCTGCTGCTGATAACGGATACTGTGGAAAACCCAGAGGCTCTAGAGCATCCAAAGATTCGTATGGTGTCTGTGGCACCGATGTTTAGTAAGGCCATTCATAAGATTCATAATAAGGAGTCCATTAGTGAGATGTTTGATGGGCAACCGTAAAGGAGGAACAATATGCAAGTACCGGTATCAGATTTCTTAAAAGGAAAAAAGCCGTGGCTCAAGAAGCTCGTAACCCGGCTTAACCAACGCTTTGCCTATGCCTCAGCACTAGGCACAGATGTAGTAGGCAAACGTTACTATGTATCCGACAAGGTCACCAGCATCAGCGATGGTGGTTGGGGCGAAAGAGGCTTCGTAGTGCGGGTGTACAAAGATGGCCGATATTTCGAATATGCTTTTAACCAGCTACCAGAAGAGGACACCGCCATTGAATCCCTTGCCGCACAAATCACAGAATCCGCAGGGAAGCAAACCGGCCCGGCATTCCTGTATCCGGAGCCTGTGGAAGAGGCAATTACCCAAACCTATCAAGGGGAGGTGGAGCAGTTGCCGGGTACACTGGGCCCGGATAAAATCATTGGCCGACTGCAAGAGATTACGAAAAAGATGCATGAGATAACGTCCTTGCTGGTAAATACATCTGCGGCAATGAGCTATGCCCATGTATCCAAAATCTTTGTCTCCGATAAAAAGGACCTGGAGCAGCATTACCTATGGTCCGATGCTTTTATCGCCCCAACAGCCAGACGAGATGATGTAACCCGGGGCTTATACAAATCATTTTCCGGTCTCAAGGGCCTGGAGATTCTCGCGGAAATGGACGGCCACATTGAAACAGTAGTACAAAATTCCGTAAAGATGCTGGATGCCAAGCCCATGCCCCCAGGTGAGTACGATGTTATCTGTTCACCGGATGCCGTTGGAATCATCGCCCATGAAGCCTTTGGCCATGGTGTGGAGCTGGATATGTTCCTTAAAAATAGGGCCAACGCCAGCCAGTATATCGGCAAGCCTGTGGCAGCTCCTATGTTGGAAATGAGGGATGGAGCAAAATCGGCCCATCATATGTCATCATATCTTTTTGATGATGAAGGTAATCTAGGTGGCGACACTATTGTAATAGAAAAGGGTATTCTAAAGGCTGGTATTTCCGATGCACTTGCGGCGGCACAGCTAGGACTTGCCCCCACGGGCAATGGCAAGCGGCAAACCTATGCCAACAAGGCCTATAGCCGAATGACCAACACATTTTTCTCCCCAGGTACCGACAAGCTTACGAATATGATTAAATCCGTAAAGCATGGCTATTTAATCGAAGACGCGGAAAGCGGAATGGAAGACCCCAAGGATTGGGGGATACAGTGTATGTTCAGCTATGCAAGAGAGATAGTGGATGGCAAAGTTACCGACAATTGGGTCGCCCCAGTGGTAATGACGGGCTATGTACCTGACCTGCTTAAGGCCATCACTATGGTATCTGAGGACTTCGCTTTATCGGGAGGCGGCGGCTGCGGCAAGGGATATAAGGAATGGGTAAAAGTATCCTGCGGCGGACCATATATAAAAACTCGGGCGAGACTCGGTTAAAGGAGGAGCGACAATGCTTGATATATTGGTAAATACATTAAAGTCCTTCGACGGTGTAGAGTATCTAATCCAGGAAACCAAAACACGTCGGGTAGAAAGCTACAACATAAAAAAGCAATCAGAAATGAGCCGAAAAATCGAAACAACTCTGATTTCCCTTAACTTGTACGTTGTATTTGATGAGGGAGGGAAAAAATATCGCGGCTCCTATAATACAGACATCCATCCGGGCACAAGTACCGATGAGCTAGAGAACATCATCAAAGAGGGTGTATATGCAGCAGGCTTTGTAAAAAATGAATATTTCCCCTTGGTATCACCGACACCAGCCCAGCCCTCAAAAAGCCGTGAGTTGGACACGTCCAAGGCCCTGGCGGAGTTGCAAGCCGCGTTCCATGCCAGTGATAATCATCCTACAGGGTGCATCAGCTACAGTGAGTTTTTCATTACTCGGGAGGATGTACGGATTATCAACTCCAATGGGGTTGATGTAGGATATACCACTCACAGGGCATTTGTGGAAACGGCAGTGCATATGCCAAGCACTGAGGTTGGAGAAATCGAAATTACGGAAGCGTATCGCTTCAGCTTAGATGATATAGCCGCTGCCGCTAAAAGTTTGCAAGACCGGGTGGCTGCTCTTTTCACCGTAGCGGAAAAGAAAGCCGCAGCCAAACCTACCCCAACGGTAGGGGATATTAATATCTTGCTGTCAGGTGAATGTCTGTCCACCTTCTTCTCATATTATCGCAGATGCTCCAGTGCCCAAATGATTTATCAGCAGTTATCCACCTTCAAAGAAGGCACAGAGGTACAGGGCGGTGAAAACTCAGACCGCATAAATGTAATTTTGGATCCAAACATGCCAGGCTCCACACAAAGCCGTCCATATGATGACCAGGGGCTGCCCCTTGAGAGCCATAAAATTATCGAAGGAGGCAAACTGCTTAAATACTGGGGGGATACCCGTTTCGCCAGTTATTTAGGTCTAACTCCAACGGGCAATGTAAGTAATGTCCACATAACCGGTGGCACTGCCAAGGAAACTGATTTGAGAAAAGAGCCATATCTTGAGTTGGTCTCCTTCTCAGATTTTCAGGTCAACCCAGTAACAGGAGACTTCGGCAGCGAAATCCGCCTAGGATACTATTATGATGGCAACAATATTACCCCGGTAACAGGAGGCTCTATATCAGGAAATATGTCTAAAGTCCAGGATGGACTGCGTATGTCGGCAGAACTGAGACAGTACAACGACTACAAAGGACCTGCTACTGTATGTATGCGTGGGGCTTCTATTAGTGGGGTGAGTTAGGGTAACTGTTTTATTTTTGTTATGAAAATAGGCATTTTACGACATCTTTGATGCATTACGCGCATTGTGTCAAAGGTATCGCAAAAACGGGGGGGTGGACGGGACTGTCTCGTTAAGAATGCCGTAATTTCAAGGCTCGTCATCCCGAATTTAATCCGGGATCCCATTATCATTGTCGAAAGACTAAGGGGATTCCGGGTCAAGCCCGGGATGACGGGCTTTATATTACTCCTTAATGAGACAGCCCCATCAAAACGCCTTTTTATTTTTGGATGTAGAATGCGTACAGACATGTTATATTTGCAGCAATATGTTGCGAAGATTTTATATTAGTGGAGGATAAAATATGAGCCAAACCACTCAACCCTTGACCGAAAATAGCATAATTGATTGGTCAGTTTCTTTGGTAAATTACCGTACATTTTTAACCCAAACTATGGGTTTGCAATTAAAACCAGAACATGATTTTTATTTTTGGCTAAATGCGCAAACCGGAAAAACACTTAAAGAGGCGATTGGAACTTATGGTAAAGAACCAGAACAAAAGAATATGGATGAACGATTGTCAGAGAAAAGATTTAATTTTATTTCTGATGTTGATAAAGCCTTTATTTTGGCTTTTGATAATGAAATCGGAGTTTTGGGTTATGGCTACGGAAACATGATTGGTAAGAGCGACAATGGCAAGTTTATGATTGTTTATTCCAAGTTAGGCGTGAAAAGCCCCAAGGTAATCGCCCGAATTTTTATATATGAAAATGAAATTATCTTAAAATTTATCCTGTCCGAAGTTAAAAAACATAGCTCATATGTAGAGAATACACCAGAACACATAAAAGATGTTTTTATTGGAAAAGAGGGAGACTGTATGGGCTGCAATCCAAAAGGAAAATGCAGGATGGTAAAGCATTATGCTATAGATGGAAAGCCAAGCGTGAAATGCAGTGAAAGGATATTTTTATTTCGGCAACCATCTGTGGAAAAATTGTCTGATTATATTGATTTATTGTCAGAATTTCATCAAAGAAAGTCCAAGCTCACATTATAAGCATTTTTCTAGACACCAGTACCTTTACACGAAACCTGCGCAAGCGTGTAAAGGTTTTGGTGTCGTGTACAAGTGCCGTACAAGGGTGCAAGCGAAAGTGAGATAGCATTGCAAAAGTATCGTTTTTTTGTGCAACTTTATTCCGTAATCATGCCCATACAATGCGGTAAGCTGAGAATAGACACGACTAAAGGCTCTCGGTGACTGTACTAAAGCTAACGTCAATACGGGGGGTTGGATGGTGGGGTTGATACATTCCCACGATTTCAAACGCCTTTTATTTTTTAGGTGTGTAATGCACGCTGAGATGCTATAATTTTGATATAGAGTTGAGAAGAGGAATATCCGTTGGGGGCGTAGAAGATGATAATTCATAATATGAAAACAGCGATAGACTTATATAATAATGGAAATTATATGTCTGCATTACATCTCGCTACTTGCGCGGTTGACGGTTGCGCTAAGAAGATTAACGGAAAGGGGCGGTCTTCATATATTACATTCATTCGCAATTATCACTGGCTTATTGAACGGTTTGGTGGTATTACTTCAACCTCGATAACAAATACTTTAGAAATTGATTTGAAAGATGATAATGGGAAGTCAATAAATAGTCCTGATTTAGCTGATTTTATATATTATGTATTTTGCTGCTATACCGCTCATTGTGATGAGATTCCGCAAGAGTTTCAGCTATTTGAAGGAAACGCTATAATCATATCTGGCAAAACAATCAATTTGCCTAAAAAACTCGTATTTGGTCTGTTAGCTGCCTGTGCCTTTAATAAACATTCTGCCGATTTAATCTGCGATGCCGATTATTACCTGTCGTATGATTCGTCTGTAGTAGTAGATGCCTTTTTCAGAAGAATTGATGGCATTCCATATTTCCTTTCGGCTTTAAAAAGAGGAGAGGTGACCCCTTTCCCACTTAAAGATTGGCTGGGTAAAGAAGATGAAATTAGAAAATTTCTTGACAAGCAACCTAAAGATATTGATACTCCAGTAAAATGTTCTGTCAAAGAAAAAGAGGTTTTGCGTTTTGCAGAATTGTATATATCGTGAAGAAGCTGCATGCATATTAAATGTGAGTTTCTTCAGAAACCATAATCTTAGCACGAATCTAAGAAGCGTGTATTAGTTGCGAGTATCGTGTAGACATAAAATTTAGGGTGCATTGATAAAATAGCGGATGCGTGAAAAGTTGATGTTTGTGAATGATAATTTTATCTAAAACAAATGTTTCACAAACCAAAAAGCCACGAAATCAAGCCTTTCGAGGCTCGTGGCAATTGTATTAAAACTAACGTCAATACGGGCGTAATAACGTTGTGGCTGATACAATCACACGATATCCGGCGTCACTTTGATTTTTGAACGCATAATGCACGAAGGCATGCTATGGTTGTAATTATGAGTTGCGAAGAAAATTTATATTTTATAATAAGACATGCGGTTGTCATGTTTTATATGATATGATTGTTTTAAAAAATGGAGGTACTTTTGATGAATGATGTAATAATTCGTGATTTTGAAGAGAAAGATTTGTCAGCTCTTAAAGTGCTTATTGTAGAAGCATTTGGAGAAGGGTGGAATCTCAGACGATTCGACCAAAGCGAGGACTATTTCCAAGCATTATTAGAAGTCTACCAAAGTATGTTTCTTAATTCTAGCACATTCGGAAAAGTCGCAATGCTAGGCGAAAAGGTCGTTGGAGCAGTTTTAGCCTCAGCGAAAGGAGAAACAGAAAAATTCAGATTATTGCAAACAGATGTAGCACCAAACACACTTGCATTATTAGCCGCTCCAGAAGCCGAACGTCAAGATATTGCAGAACATCTATCAGTATCATTCCAAACTATAGGTCATCTTCTTGAAAGTAGGGTTGGCGCATACGATGGAAGCCTGGAATTTATTGCGGTTTCTACGCAGGCTCAAGGGTTGAAAATTGGAAAAACACTATGGGATGAAGCTGCTACTTATTTTAATTCTAAGAATGTAAAATCAGTCTATCTCATAGTTGATTCAGATTGTAATTTCGGTTTTTATGATTGCAATGGATTTTCAAAAGCAGATGAAAAAGAAGCGGTATACAGCTACACAACAGGACAGAAAATATCTACTGTGTTTGTTTATGAATACAAGTTTTAGAAATTGCTGATTGTACCAGATAAGCATTTTCAGAAACCAAAATCTTTACACGAAACTGCCGCAATCGTGTAAAGGTTCTGGTTTCGTGTTCAAGTGCCCATAGGGGGGGGCAAACGAGAGCAAGCTATTTTATAAATGTACTGTTTCACTGTACAGATTTATGCAAAAACTATAACCTAATAAAGCATAAAGCTCTGGATATGGGCTGTTCAAGACTTTCTTAAATTGTATCAAAGTTACCGTTAAAACGGGGCGTGTAGACGTTACCCTTGATATAACCGCAAAAGCCAAGAGAACGCAGATTCTCTGGGCTTTATGCGTTCCATGGCTGGGTTTTCCTATTGTACAGGAAGCTTGCTATGAAAATGTCACAATACGCTACAATATTGAAATGCACCCATAAGACACTTTTACAGAGGCAGTAAACCTTTACACGTGTAAAAATGTATTATCAGTGTTAAGGTATCCATTAAGCCACCGAAGAGAAATAATAGCGACCAAAATCATAAACATGTCGAAACATTATTTTTTAGTATGACATGCAGTTGTCATATTTTGTGTTATAAGACACGGGGAGGATACTATATTTTTCACAGACCTTGAAACTAATCGATTGCACTTGCAATGCATTTCCCCGGCGCACCGATATTTTTTTTATATCCTCTACACAAACGACGAAGTGCTGCGTTTTCATAA
>WQVF01000047.1 GCA_009781725.1 Defluviitaleaceae bacterium | reverse complement strand
TGCGTTGGCGTAATGCGCCAACGCAAAGGGGCACCCCTTTGGATTCTTTAGTCAATCTTACCATGGTTAATTATGGCCGTCAATCATATTGTGACAAAATTTGATGAATTTTTTGCAGTATGAAGTTAAACACATGTTAAAATCGTGTAACACCATACGTTTTTATCACGATTGCTATCAATCAATGCTGTAGTATAATTTAAAATACCGCCCGATTATGCGGACGGCATCATAATTTCATAACTATTGTAATTTCAATCAGTATAAGTTTAGTAATCAAGGCACCTTGAAAACAAGTGGGGCATTAGCTTCGGAAATTCTTCCTGATACATTATTCGCTCATGTTCTGTCATGTTCATACCTCATCGTAATACTCAATGGCACAATCATGTTAAAGCTGCAATGAAAATGGGCATTGCACGTTAAGGTGTAAATTATTCAAAATATCATTGATAAAACACACCTGTCGAGTTATACTTTTCATGGTTTAGGTTACAATTAAATGAAAATCAACACAAATAATTGAGGTAGGTGAATCAAAGTAATATGGTTCGAGGAGTCTTGGGACGATTATCTTTATTGACAAACCCAGGACAAAAAAATCATTAAACGAGGGGGAAAAGCATGATCATTGAAGTTGTGCCGGCCGAGAAAACGCAAAAATCTGTGCTTCGTCAACTAATGGAATTATACAATTATGATTTTTCGGAATACACAAATGAGGATGTTGATGAACATGGATTATATGGCTATTCATATTTAGACCATTTTTGGACAGAGGAAGCAAGATATCCGTTTTTTATTAAAGTTGATAGTTGCTTTGCTGGATTTGTTTTAGTTGGCACATTTTGCAGGTATACCAATAATAAAGCTTACTCCATCGCAGAATTTTTTGTCCTGAAAAAATATCGTAAGATGAATATAGGAAAAACCGCTGCAAAACATGTATTTGATTTGTTCAAGGGTGAATGGGAAGTCCGTGTTCTTCATGCAAATAAACCTGCATTACCTTTTTGGCATAAAGTTATAAACGAATATACAAATGGAAGTTTCACACTTCATTCAATGCCGATATCTGATTGGGATGGGATTGGATATACCTTTAACAACAAATAACAAACATTTTCTTTATGTATGATACATAAACACGAATCTTAGAAACGTGGTTTTTATTAGGAGTATGGTGCTATTAATACAAATCGCAAGGGACTGAGGGTATGAAAATATTAGTAATAGATGGCATGGGTGGCGGCATTGGCAAAGCGATAGTAGAACATATACGGAGCGAGTATTCAAACATTGAGATTACAGCCGTTGGGACAAACACAATTGCTACATCCGCGATGCTTAAAGCCGGTGCGACAAACGCCGCAACCGGGGAAAATGCGCTTATATACAACTGCGACAAAGCTGAATGTATCATAGGCGTTATTGGTATAGCTATCGCCAATTCAATGCATGGCGAAATAAGCCCCAAGATGGCGGAAGCGGTATCATCAAGTTCAGCACACATAATACTTGTTCCAAATAACAAATGTGGTGTTACTATACTTGGGTTAGCCGAAAAGCCAATCCAAGCATATGTGAATGAAATTAATAGGACTCTAAAAAATTTGTTTTGACAAACATTGTCTGTTTGATATATAGTATTTTTTGATGGCATACTATGAAGGTATGCAAACTTACAGAAAATCAATGATTAAATTTGAGAATTAATGCCAAGAGGTATTATGCGTCGCTGAAGCCACGCAGGTACTTTTTGGCATTTTTGTTGTTGGGATTAAAGACGCTAATGTGGATAAGCAAAAAGGTCGTTGTTATAGACTAATAGAATGGAAGGTGATTAGTATTAAACTGGAACAATTTTTCAAGGAAAACCCTAAGGTAGCCATTGGATTTTCGGGGGGGGTGGATTCATCCTATTTGTTATTTGCGGGACTTAGATATGGTGCAGATATACAGGCTTACTATGTAAAAGCCGCTTTTCAGCCACAATTTGAATTTGAGGAAGCAAAGAAGCTGGCAAACCTAATCGGTGCAAAGATGAAAGTGTTGGAACTTGATGTTCTTAGCAATGAAGTAGTGCTTTCAAACCCGTCTGACCGATGCTATCATTGCAAATTGGCGATATTCGGCTCTTTGGTGGCACAGGCGAAAGCTGATGGTTATCCCCTTATAATAGACGGGACAAATGCCTCTGATGACGCTTCTGACCGCCCCGGAATGAAAGCCTTAGAGGAAATGTCGGTGCGTTCGCCATTGCGAGAGTGCAACCTTACAAAAGATGATATTCGTAAGCTCTCAAAAGAAGCTGGGTTATTTACATGGGACAAACCATCCTACGCTTGCCTTGCAACACGCATACCAACAGGATGTGCCATTACAGGGGAACTTTTGCAAAAAGTCGAAAAAGCAGAAGACGCACTGTTTTCCTTTGGGTTTTCTGACTTTAGGGTGCGCGTATTCAATGGCGCGGCACGGTTGCAATTCCCGCCAAAACAAATAATTGAAGCATTAGAAAAAAGAGAACAAGTATTGGAAGCGTTAAAACCATATTTTCCTATAATATTACTTGATATGGAGGTAAGATGATTATGAAAAACCTTGGAGCAATGGAAATTCTTAACGGTGTTAAAAGCGGAGAACTTTCCCCGGAAGATGCGTTACTAAAACTGCGCTTACAGCCCTATGAAGATTTAGGGTATGCCAGAGTTGACCACCACCGCGAACTGCGGCAAGGAATAGCCGAGGTAATATACGGCGAAGGCAAGACAGCTGAACAAATAACAGGTATTGCCTCTGCCATGTTGAGCAAAAACCAAAAAACCATTTTAATTACCCGAATGTCATCAGCATTGGCAGAAGCTGTGGGCAAAAACCATGTTTTGAAATACCACGAACTGGCGCGTGTTGGAATAATCGGTGATATGCCGGAACCAAACGGAATAGGAACTGTTGTTGTTGCCACAGGCGGCACTACCGATTTGCCTGTGGCAGAAGAAGCGGCTCTTACCGCTGAAGCGTTAGGTAATGAGGTCGTTCGTTTGTATGATGTTGGTGTTGCCGGATTGCACAGACTGCTTTCAAAATTGGACGTAATAATGAAAGCGCGTGTTATCGTTGCCGTTGCCGGAATGGAGGGTGCTTTGCCCAGCGTTATAGGTGGGTTGGTAGACTGCCCCGTTATCGCAGTACCTGCAAGCATTGGCTATGGTGCTTCCTTCGGAGGGCTATCAGCACTTTTGACGATGCTAAACTCCTGTGCAAGCGGTGTTTGTGTTGTGAATATTGATAACGGTTTTGGCGGTGGATATCTCGCCAGCATGATTAATCACAAAAGGGGTGCTGAATAAAATGAAAATACTCTATTTTGAATGTAATATGGGTGCGGCCGGTGATATGCTGATGGCGGCATTGCTTGAATTGCATAATAATCCAAGTGAGCTATTGAAGAAGTTAAATAACATTGGCATACCAAAAGTAAATGTGACATCCGCTCCAGCGGTAAAACATGGCATAACCGGGACTCATGTAAAAGTGCTTGTAAATGGTGTGGAAGAAAGCTCAGATATGCATGGGCATTCACATAGTCATGGACACGAACATGGCGAACACAAGCACCATGACCACAGTCATGAACATTCCCATGGACATGGAGAACATAGCCATTCCCACAGCGGTTATCACCATATTGAGCATCTAATAGGGCATTTGGATGTTTCAAGTGAGGTCAAGAAAAACGCGCTTGGAATATATAAACTGATTGCTGAAGCCGAAAGCCATGCACATGGGGTTCCCGTTAATCAAATCCATTTCCATGAAGTTGGGGAAATGGATGCTGTTGCCGATATTGTCGGCGTTTGTATGCTGATAGAAGAACTTGCACCGGATATAATTTTATCCTCTCCTGTTCATGTAGGCAGTGGGCAAGTGCGTTGCGCTCATGGAATTTTACCTGTTCCCGCTCCCGCAACAGCGCATATTTTAAGAGATGCTCCCACTTATGGCGGTAACATAAAAGGGGAATTATGCACACCCACAGGCGCGGCAATCCTTAAACACTTTGCAAATGAGTTTGGTTCAATGCCCATTATGAAAGTATCAAAAATTGGGTATGGAATGGGCAAAAAAGATTTTGAACATGCTAACTGTGTCCGTGCTTTTGTAGGCGAAACCACCGATAGCAAAGATGAAGTTGTCGAACTGATGTGCAATTTAGACGATATGACACCCGAAGCCGTGGCTTTTACACAACAGCTCTTATTTGAAGAAGGCGCGTTGGATGTTTATACCATGCCTATAGGCATGAAAAAAGGCCGAACTGGTGTTTTATTTACTTGTATGTGTAAGCATGATTTAAGGGATAAAATGATTAACCTTTTGTTTAAGCATACAACCACCCTCGGTATACGTGAAAATATCAGTCGAAGATATATGTTATCTCGGAAATCTGAAGAAGTGCAAACTCAATATGGCTCTGTAAGAGTAAAAATAGCACAAGGGTACGACATAACGAAATCAAAGCCAGAATATGAGGATATTGCTAAAATCGCAATTGAAAACGCGCTAACTCTTGCAGATGTTATAAGTGAAATACCACAGAAGTAAATGTCTTTCTCATTAAGCATACTGAATATCTATGCAGAACAACCGTCATTGCAAGCAGAGCGAAGCAATCCAAACTTGGATTGCTTCGTCGCTTTGCTCTTCGCAATGACAATGTGATGCTTATGCTTTCTTCTTAGTCATAAACACGACCATCACAACTGCCATAAATAGCATAGCCGTACCTACTGTCATTATCCAGATACTCATCCCGACGCCACCGGTCATAGGTAGCTCTATGTCCTGCCGATTGCCTACATAGAAATACCCATCCAGATACTCAAAATTAGGAATCACAGTGCCGATAGGGGTTATGGTAAACCCGCCTGGTGCCGCGTTATTTGTCGTGATGCGCCATTGGCCAAAGGGGGTTTGATACCCATGTGGTGCTAGGGTTTCAACCAAGTGATATGTGCCACCTGGTGACAATCCCATGGTGATAGGCGTGGCAAGAAGTCCGGAGCTACTTATATTGTTATACACAACAACCCAATTAGGCCCGGCAACCGCAACATCAGGCGGTGTTCCCACTCCCATAAAGCGGAACAGAGTAAAGTACGCACCAGGTAGTAGATATGGCTCTATATCGTCGATATCCACGAAGGTAGTATTTCCGATTACATCCTGATTGGCCTTGTGGAACCTAAACGGTACAGAAGCCTGACGGCGGAAGTTGATATCGTAGTTATTTATCGGATGATTATGGATACTCTGGGTACCACTTTGTGCCAGTCCCGGTATTCCTGTCCATGCATGTGCGTTGGTGGGTGGTGTAAAAGCACCCATTGCAGCTGTGTTGCCACTGAATGTGACGGTATTATCAATATCCAGGTTGTTATAGGCAGTCGCTTGGGTCAATATGAATACATAATATTGATGCCGCTCGGTAAAGATACCTCCACCCATAGAGTGAGCGTGGTTATTGGTAATTGACACTTCTTCGGCTTCAAGAGTGCCACCTGTTGTTACATATATGCCGCCGCCGCTGCCATGCCATGGCCCGGTCACACCAGCAACATATCCCCCTGCTACGGTGCTTGCGGTGTTGTTATTGATTAATCCGCCTTCAACTTCACCGATGCCATCCAGGAAGACACCGCCCCCTCTACGGGCAGTATTGTTGATGATATTGCCGCCCTCCATAACAAAGGTACTGACACCTGGGAAATGGTACCCACCGCCTACGGCAGCACCTACATTGGCTACCCAAACTCCGCCGCCATCATCAAGGTTATTCCTCAATGTATGATTGGTGATGGTACCACCCTCCATAATAGCCGTGGCATTACCTGCGACACCAAGACCGCCGCCGCCCATATTGCCGCCCATTGGGTTGCCGGGAGTGCCCCCTCTTATTATATTGCTGGTAATTAAGCCGCTTTCCATAATAAACAATCCGCGGTTATATGCCAAAACGCCTGCACCTACCGTACCTGAGTTACCACTGATGGTGCCTCCGTCCATTATGAAAGTTGCATAATGACGAACGGCAACACCGCCGCCGCCAGAAGTTCTGCAATAATTATTGGTAATAGAGCCGCCGGTCATGAGCATTTCTGATTCACCCATTACGGTTACACCTGCGCCGCTCCATGCGGGATTTGAGTTGTTGTTTATAGTGCCGCCTTCCATTTCAAAGCGAGCATTTTCTCCAGCAACTAGTACTCCGCCCCCGCTGACTATACTTGGCAGCACACCAGTACCTGTGCCTGGGGTAGCATTGCCCTGTATCAACCCTGCCCGTAGAATGAATATGACATCATCGTCATCGTCATCAACTACAGCAACACCGCCGCCGCCTTGGGATGCATGGTTTCCAAGGATGGAACCGGTCGTTGTTATGGTAGAGCCGCTTACCACTGCGGTTCCTTGTTCCATGACAAATGTCGCTCCGCTTGACAGGTATACACCTGCACCTCGCACCGCTCTATTGGCTTGGGCAGAAATGGTTATATCAGAACTTGCATTGGGGTTGGTGATAAAGCTGGTTCCTCCGCCGATTGTGCCACCGACCATAGTAAACTCGGCATAAGGAGAGACAAATACCCCACCGCCGTTGCGGCCGGCTATATTGTTTCGAATAGTTGTATTATGTGTTTGATTAAAATTAACGCCGTCATACAGGAATATCCCCGCGCCATCTTCGGACACTGTATTGTATGCTACAAGCCCGCCGTAGGTAAGATCAAAGGTAGACGCAAAATGGACAGGGTCATTGTTAGAGTCAAGGAAATAACCTCCACCAACAAAGACTCCCCCACCGCGAGTAGCTTCGTTTTCATTGATAGTCCAAGTGCCGTGAGTTACTAGATGTCCCGGGACAAATACCAATGTCCCATTATCATCAACGTAAATACCGCCGCCAACATATATTCCGCCGCCATCTTCTGCGGCGTCGTTGCCGACAAACTGCACAATGCTGGTATTATCTTCTGTATGCCAGTGGCCTGTCATCCAACGCACACCACCGCCGCTGTTTTCAGCTGTATTATCATTAACATGTATTGAATTAGGGCCTTCAAAGCTCAATATTCCCGACGCGGTTATGAATATTCCACCGCCATCTCCGTCAAACTCGTCTCCATCGAATGGGTCAGTATAATGATAGTCAGTATCAAGGGTCGCTGTGTTACCGCTAATCGTACCGCCAAAAATTGTTGCGAATGAGTGAGTACCCGGTACATATCCACCAAAATTTTCGTCCCATGTTTGTATACGTCCGCCATGAGCCAAATACAAGCCACCTCCAACCCTTGCAGTGTTGCCATCAATTGTCCCATTATGCATATAAAATCTAGCCATACAACAGACATTCACACCGCCACCTGCACCGTGACGGTTAGCAATTGCAAAAGGAGCTTGCGGCGGGTTGCCACCAGGGAACAAATGCGAACCTGGACCGGCTCCGGCAATATTATCGGCAATTAGACCATAATGCATGTTAAAAACACCGCGATCCTGTAGCCAAACCCCGCCGGCGTGACCACCTGTGTTTTCAATAATATCACCGCCATGCATGTTGAATACAACAAGATTGTTCATAAGATGAACACCACCGCCACCGCCATTGGGGGCATGATTGTCACGAATTGTACCACCCTGCATGTTAAAGAGACTGCCGCTTGTTAGAGCGTTTCCAAAATACGTTCCGGATACATTAACGCCGCCACCGTTTGCAAAAACCGATGTGATGCTATTAAGGCTAGATCCGGCAACATTTTCCTCTATTGTGCCGCTAATCATAGTAAAAGCGGAACCACCTATTATATTTACTCCGCCGCCATCATTATGAGAGAGATTCTCGCTTATTGTGGCCCCATTAAGGGTGAGATGCGTATACCGACCAGTTGTAGTTATGCCACCACCAGTCCCAGCATTTACTGCTGTACCAAAGGCGGTGTTTTCACTTATTAACCAATTGCTGCCAAGAATAAGGGTCGGGCTTGCGCCTAGCACACTGTTCCTTGACATATGAACCCCACCGCCTGAGCCAGATGTACCTGTGGCATGGTTGTTGATAATGTTGACCGGCACAATATTTTTTACGGCAGGCCAATGCACATTGCCGTTCATGACCAAGCCGCCGCCCAGCTGAGTTGCGGTGTTGCCGGCTATGTTTAATGCACCAGTGCTACCGGCACCGATATTCCATGTTCCTCCAGACCAGTGCACACCGCCACCTTGGCTTGATGCATTGAAATTGGCATTGTTATTAGTGATATTAACAGCCCCGGTATTATTGGAGGCAAAATTCCATGTACCTTGGGAAAGATGTACCCCTCCACCTAGCCGCGCGCTGTTTCCATTAATATTCTTAGCCGCGGCACCGGACATAAACAGGGTTGCTGTAGATGAACCAAAATGTATTCCCCCACCCAGGCCATCTGCAACCAGACTTCCCGTTGCCGAGTTGCCAAGAATACTCCCGGCTTGCATATTCATTGTGCCTTCAAGATGCACCCCACCACCACGTAGCGCAGTATTGCCCAATGCGGCACTGGTATGGCCAATAGTCACTGTGGTGGTGTTTGTCTGTAAGGTTGAGCCACTTTCTACAAATATGCCGCCCCCACTTTGTGTTGCGGTATTATCAAAGATATTGGTCGTACCGGTGAGGATAAGAGTAGAACCTCCGTCTATCATTATCCCAGCACCGTTAATCGCCGTATTCCCGTTTACCTCTAAATCATTGCCCAGTGCCGCAGCGGTGGATCTGTTGAAGTAAATCCCGCCCCCGTTACCTGAGGCGATGTTATTTCGTATACTTACATTAGAAGATACAGACAAGTTACCCTGTCCCCAATGGATACCCGCTCCATTGACAGATCTATTGTTATCTATAACCTTGACTCCTGTACCTGTCATTCCAAAGTTAGCCGTTGTCGCACCCATGTACACACCACCACCATTTATGGAAGCGACATTACCAAGGATATTGCCGGCAGACATATTAAAGGTACCACGTAAAAAAACCCCGGCTCCTCTTTGAGCAGTGTTGCCCAATGTATGATTGGCATTACCGATTATGGCCGTGGTACTATTCATTACCAAAGTACCTGTAGGAGCTATATACACACCGCCACCATATCGCGTGGCTGCGTTGTTATATACATTCATGCTATCGGTTATAGGCATTGGCCCGGTACCACCAATCCATACGCCTCCTCCGTCTTGTGCATCGTTATTTCTTATATTAATGGGGCCTGTGGCTGGTGCTACAGTCAAGGACCCATGTAGCCAATATACCCCGCCGCCGAGTCTGGCTGTATTATTTTCGATATTCACTATACCACTACCGGAAAAATTGAGATTGGCGGTGAAGTCGGCCACACGGACGCCGCCACCTAAGCCTGTACCCGCAGCAAGGGTACCGGTGGCTTCGTTTCCGACAATATTTCCGGCCTCTAAGGTAAGACCACCAACAGTGTTGATTCCGCCGCCGTCAGGGGCAGAATTGCCTCGGATATTACCCACGGTATTGACGATATTGCCGCCGCCAAGGTCTACTGTTCCAGGCCTCATAGCGAAGTCCGCAAGTGGGCCTACAAACATACCGCCGCCGCTGATACCGGCGGTATTGCCATGACCGTCTTCAGAGCCGCCAATGGTACCTCCATACATAATGATGCTGGGGACATCTTCTGTCGTTTGCCCTGTTACATATATGCCACCGCCATATTGATAGGCGTGATTACTCATAATAATAGTACTCTCCGGGGTGCCTCGCATCTCAAGACGCACCTGGGCAGGCAACATTACCCCGCCGCCACGTTGTGCTCTGTTGGGGGCCGGTACAAGACTACCCCCTTCCCGCCTTCCCCCTATTACACCACCATTGAAAACAAAGGTGCCATTGAAGGCTGGATACACACCGCCTCCGCCTTGGTTTGTAGCTGTTCCCAAGGCTCGGTTGTGGTAGATTGCACCGCCAAACATATAAAAGATTCTGTCATCCGCAGGAGCATAAACACCGCCACCAGATGCATAGGTAGTGTTTCCAAGGGCAGGATTAGAATGACCTATCGAGCCACCATGCATATACAAACGATTGGCGGTGTCAAGCTGCCATACGCCTAAATGGAAGCCACCCCCACCGCCTTCTATAAAAAGGGTACCTGTCCCCAACGCAGTATTGTCATAGACATGCGTACCATCACGCATATTGATTATGGTATTACAACACATACCGATACCGCCGCCGCCAGCACCCGCTGTGTTGCCGCTGATTATCGCGTCATACAAATTAATATTTACCCTTTGCATAATGAAATTTTCATTTCTTCCATCAGCCCAAATACCACCCCCATGACCTGTTGAGTGATTATCAATTACTCTACCCTGTTCAATCGTAAGATTAGCACCATATCCCAGCCCAATGCCTCCACCTGGAAAGGGGTATGCGCTTACTGCAAAGCCATCTTGACGAGGATGAAAGGCGCGATTATTGGATATGGTTGCACGGGGATGATCCATAACAAGAGAGCTACGGCGATAGGGTAGCAAATTGGCTCCGGTAACGACAATGCCCCCCGAAATCGCTGTATCGTTATCATAAACCCAATCTTCACACCTTGATAAGGTTACATCCATCAATACCAGATGGCCGGTATTGGCTGGGTTATTGATACCAGAGTGATGATCTGGGTGATAAATAGAATTTCTTCCAACCCTAAAATGCCTATCACTACGATAGCGGGTATCACCTGCGGAGATGGGTTCTATATACTGATTACGGTTCCAGACCTGGTTATCATTATTGGCACTTTGAAGAATGATTTTTCTTCCGTAATCAATAATAATTGTCGGCACTGGGTCCGAATTGTCAGACTCATAAATATTGCCGGGAAAATCAAGATAAATTGTCCGATATCCAAAGGCCGTCATTCCATTGACGGGACCGTTTATCCAATCCTGAATGTCATGGGGGCTGGTTACTGTCACAGAGGTATATAGGTTAATGGGTGCTATGCTAACATAACCTCCGGTACCAAAAATTTGATTTGGGTACATTCTAAGAATTGCTCGTTGTTCGTCGCTCAAATGGCAATAACAGGGTCTGAAGCATGAACAGTCGTTATATCGTGAATAAATATTATCCAATTCCGTTATAAATTCATCTAAATCGAATTCAAAATTGGGCAAGTTACCAGAGCCGTTGGTCTCGGGATAATTGTTCTCTTCATAGTAATCAGGCGCAACATGAATATATCCGCCTTCGTTATTGTAATTGGAATGATATGGCGGGTAATACTCATCTTCGAAATAAGATGACTGAGCATATCCACTTTCGTATTCGTAATAGTGATGTTGAGCTATGTAGTCGCTGGCGTATCCGATAAATCCATCGTCCCCATCCATCCCGAGAACAATAATCACTGAGATAATTGCAATTGTTATAATCACCGCAAAGACACGTTTTTTCATACAATCCTCCTTAGTTGTGGTATGAAAGTATGTATATCATTAATAAGCTAAACAAGGCAGAATGCCTGTTCCTCAGGCATAGGGTAACAAAAACCATTGATTTATATGCAATTATCTCAGGCATAACAGTTAACAATGTTAGTAATTAGATGACATAATATGGCGTAGCGATACGAATGTCCATCGAACATCCAAAATGTGTAACATTACAGATATATTACATTAAATAAAGGGGCCGCCATTTGTTGGCAGCCCCATTCGTTACATAAGCTTATTCTACTTCATAGCCCTCTGGCCAACTCGCCTTGTAGGCGTAGTCTTTGTAGGGTCTTCTTTAGGAAGCGGCTTTAGCTGATTACCGTAGTCATATCCGTTATTATCAGTTGGGTCGTTGGCAGTGTCTTCGTTGATATCGTGGATATTGTTATAGTCATCGGTATCGCTGATAGCCTCGTTCATGGAGCTTGGTTGTACGGGAGCCGGTGTTATTGCAGGCTCGGGTTGCAGGTTTGGAGTTATACGATTGCTTCTTGTTGGTGCGTCGGTAGGCTCAGGTATAGCCGGCGTTTCGTCGGTGTTGGTTTTGTTACGTTTAAAGAAGGCATAGTCCCCTTCTTCTGAAGCACTGGCATATACTGCTGGGTTTATCCTATCGGCTAAAGCATCGTTATTGGCAAAACTTCTGTCTTGGATATTGCGGAAGGTGTTATCTTGGCTATAAATCTCGTTGCCGTTTATTACATTATCCATACGGGTTACGTTAGCATCATTCGTATAGTGAATCCCGGTGTTAACATGGTTACGGCTTACTCGTGCTTCGTTACGGGTATTGCGTACAACATTGCTGTTTCTCCTGGTTCTAGGCGTAGACCTTGTAGGGTTTTCGCTATTGTGAACCAGTGGAGTAACAACAGGATTATGGTTCATATTGATATTATCAAGACCGATGATATCATTCCTATGGTTTACATCATTGCGGGTTGCATTGGCTCTGCGTACTTGGCGATTGCTATGAGTTGGAGTATTGCGAGTGCTGCGTACTGGTGTGGTACGGCGGTAATCCCTAACCGGTGTGGTGTTGCGATTAACTGCAGGTTTTGGTGATGTTGCTGCTACTTTTGGCGCAACATGAGTTCTTGGTGCAGTAGTTGCCTTACGTGTTGTTGTGGTAGCTTTTGGTGTTGGTGTTGCGGCCTTATGTGTTGCTGTTGTTGCTTTACGCGTTGGTGTTACTGTTGTTGCTTTACGCGTTGGTGTTACTGCCTTTGGTGCTGTGGCTGTTGACTTAGGGGCTACTGCTGTAGCTGTCCTTGTTGCTCTTGTAGTCGAACGGGTTGGTGTTGTAGCCCTGGGTACTGGGGTGTTTCTTACCACTCGGTTATTGACAGTATTGTGAGCACCTGGTGCAATATAGTTATTGGAATGAGTGCCTGCACGCATACCTAAATCATATCCGCCAAACTCGTCAAAGCTATGAGCCGGAGCCATTGGTTGATACCCAAAGGTATGCCCTACTCTACCCCGGTTATGAGTGGTGCTATGGTTTGGTACATGACGGGTGACTCCGTCTATATTTCTGCTGTGGTGACGGGTAGCAGTATTATGCCTGGTTGCTGCTGTATTGCGGGTTCTAAGCCCCCGGCTATAATGCCTTGCGCTACGGGTTGGCCTGTGAGCTCTGCGAGCTGCAGATGAACGTGTGGTGGTATAGGTATCGGTTCTGCGATTAACGGCGTCAACTACACGCTGCCCGTTTCTGTTACCCTGATTGGTTTCCGGAATATTGCTGGAACAGCCTGTAAAGGCAATCATACCAGCAACCATACCGGTTACAAGAATCCTTCTCCAGTTTTTCATATATTCTCCCCCTAAAATTTTTCAAATGGGGCTCCGCCCCAAACCCCGCCGCTCCGCTGGGCAAAGCCCAACTACGCTTCCTCTGCTTCGTTACGGGCCGCGCTTTGCGCGGGGATTTATTTTCACTTGAAAAGCAAAAAATCGCGAGACAATTTTCATCGTCCTGCGATTCTAGTTTAAGCAGATATATTTTTTTGATACTGTGTTACCGCTGGTACGGCAACAAGTTATTTACAGACTCTCTCCAAAATCCTCTCGAAACTTACGTATCAAGGCATTTGGCCAATTTCCTTTTGGCTTCAGCCTTCCAAAGAAAAAGCGCAATACCTTTGGTTCATCTTCAAATTCTAGGCCGCCGATTAAACTTCGATTTTCATATAGCCATGTAAGCCTGTCTGCTACATACTTTACCTGGGAAAGGGTAAATACCCGCTTTGGAAACGCCAGGCGTACCAACTCCATTTTTGACACAGCTTCCGTGCCATCCGGATTTCGCTGTTCGCTAAGTGTCCCTCGCTCCATACCCCGCACACCTGCCGCTAAGTACAGTGCCGCCGCAAGTGCTCCCGCCGGATACTCATCTTGAGAAAGATGAGAACAAAATTGCCGCGCATCTACATGACAACCAAGACCGCCAGGCGGTGTTACGACAGGGATGCCTTTTTTTATCAGCTCATTGCATAAAACCTCAACAAAAATGGGAGTCTGGTTGATAATATCCATATCCAGGGACTCCCTAAGTCCGATGGACATAGCCTCCATCTCCCGGACAGACATCCCGCCATATGTTAAAAATCCTTCATATAACGGAATCATCTCTCGCATTTGCAGAAACATACCCCTATCCGAGGTCAAAATGCCGCCCCCTCGGGCCGCACCTAGCTTTCTGGCAGAAAAATAAATCACATCCATTAGGGAGCCTATTTCTCGAGTAATTTCTATTACATCTGTATCTTTGTATTCTGCCTCTCGTACCTTAATAAAATACAGATTATCCGAAAGCAAACTGGCATCAAATACCAAAGGTATACCGGCCCTGCGGCAAATCTTTGAAGCCTGACGCATATTTTCCATGGAAACGGGCTGCCCACCTATTAGATTGGTACCCGCCTCAATCCGGATAAAACTGATTTTTTCCTTCCCGAGCCTTGCAATGGCTTCTTCCAACTTGGAGATATCCATATTTCCTTTGAAGGGCAAATCGCTATTAATATGAAGGCCTTCATCTATGATAATTTCTTCAACCGTGCCGCCCATTGCGTAAATATGGGCTTTGCTGGTGGTAAAGTGATAGTTCATGACCGCAACGGAATCGGGCTTGACCAACAACCGAGCCAGAATATGTTCACATGCCCGACCCTGGTGAGCGGGAAGAAAATACTCCATCCCAAACATATCCTTAAGTACAGCTTCCAAGCGGTAATATGTTTCGCTTCCTGCATAGCTGTCATCAGCTTGAAGCATAGAGGCATATTGATTTTCGCTCATGGCGTTTACGCCGCTGTCTGTCAGCATATCAAGGAAAATGTCTTTATTTTGCAAGAGAAATGTGTTGTAGCCGGCAATTTGTATGCGCTGAGCGCGTTCTTCCACAGGCAATAGATACACCCGCTGCACCATGCGGACTTTATGCATTTCTAATGGGACTTGCTCACCTGAATAAAATTTGATTTCGGACATGTAATTCACCTTTCCTTTGACTTCATGTGGTGCGACTTCGCCGTAGTTTTGCGGGGTGCGCGCACTTTTACAAGTCATTATTATACTATAATTTCAGCCAATCCAGTCGTTTTTTTGCACAAGCAAGAGACTTGGCATCCTTGACTTGTGAAATATATTTGTTTATTTTCTCCCTTTCATGGCACATAAATTCTGAAAAATTCTCCCCGGTTTTTTCAATCAAAAATTTTCCAAGAAAATATTCCCGCTCGTTCCAAGAGTATTCGCCACCATTATACTCTGCCGACATCACCACATAGAAATGATTATTTTCCCGCACCAATGTCTCATCCAATATTTCAAACCCGGCGACATGCAAGTTTTTACGTAAAAGCGGGATATCGTGCTGGGGTTGTAATATTAATTTCCCTTGCTGTGCTTGTTCCATTCCTTCAGATATAATTCCCCAAATCCGCATTCCACCCATACCGGCAATGACAATGCAGTCAGCCTCGCCGGGCGTCAGCGGTAAAAGACCATTGCCCAGTCGGGTTTCGATTTTTCCGTAAAGTCCTGCTCCTTGGATATTTTTTTCGGCAATAGCCAGCGGCCCCGGATGAAGATCACAGGCAATGGCTTTTTCGCAAAGGCCCTGCTGTATGACCGCAATGGGCAAATAAGCATGGTCTGTGCCAATATCCCCAAGTATTGTGCCTTTGGGGATAAACGCCGCCACTGCTTGCAATCTGGGTGATAAAATAATTTTTGGTTCCATGTATACCTCTTGGATACTTCTCTGTAAAAAAGCCCGTCACCTGAATCGCAGAGTGACGGACTTTTGATGATTTTGGAAAAAGCGGTCTTGGTTTTTTTACATAATTTTGCGATTATCTTGTTGTTTCCGTGACCGTATTCGTTATTTTGCAGATTTTACTCAGCAGTAAAAGCCATTAATGCCATATGGCGTGCGCGTTTTACATTCATAGTCATTGCGCGCTGATGCTTGGCACAGTTTCCTGTTACACGTCTGGGCAAAATCTTGCCTCTTTCTGATACAAACTTGCGCAGTTTCCCGATTTCTTTATAGTCAATGGCTGTAATTTTATCGGCACAGAAAGTACAAACGCGCTTTTTACGGCGTCCGCGTCTTTTTTGAATCATAGGACTAACTCCCTTCCTACATACTATGAGGGTTACGCTCCCCTGGCGAAGCCAGGAGAGCGTACTATATCTTGGTATTAAAACGGCAAATCATCATCATCAATACTTTGAGTTATTGCAGAAAAACCTTCCGGCGGCTCATAGGATGGCGGGCCGGATTGACGGTTGTCTTGTGGTGCGCTATAGCTGTCTGATTGACCGTATCCGCCGCTTTGGTTGCCGGTTCTGGCTTCGTATGCGGCTCTGCTTTCGGCAAAAGTGACTTCTTCCGCTACAACTTCAGTGCTCCACTTGCGCTGACCGGTATTATCTGTGTATTCCCTTACCTGTAAGCGGCCACACAGAGATACCTTCATACCCTTTTTAAGATAACGCTCAACAAATTCCCCTTGCTTGCCAAAGGACACACAATAAATAAAATCTGTGTCCTGCTCCCCTTCCCTTTTGAAACGGCGGGGTACGGCCATGGTATAACGAGCCACGCATACAGGCTCATTGCCTTGGGAATAGCGAATCTCTGGGTCTCTTGCCAGGTTTCCAAGTAATATGACTTTGTTCATAAAATACCCTCCCTGCTAACGCCTACTCTTCGCTTTCGACAGTGGGTTCTTCAACAGGTACTTCTTCTACCGGAGCTTCAACAGCCACTTCTACTGGGGCTTCCACTGGAGCTACTACTACAGGGGCTTCTTCTTCCGGCATTTCCGGCTGACCTTGAACGGGCACATCATTTTCGTCTTTACGGATTACAAGAAAACGCAATACATTTTCCATCAGCCTAAGACGGTCTTCGATATCCCGCGGCGCACCGGCTGGGGATGTGAATGTAATAAAGGTATACACACCCTCGGTGAGCTTCTTGATTGGGTATGCCAGTTTTCTGCGGCCCCATTCGTCAACTTTGTCGATGGTACCTTCAAAACGCTCGATTAGACCCTTTACACGGGTCATCTCTGCTTGGAAGCTTTCGTCTTCCAAATCGGCTCTTACCACAATGCCTAGTTCATACTTGTTCATGCTTACACCTCCTTTTGGACTATGGGGGCGGACTATGTCCGGCCCAAGGATAAAGGGCCGTTTTGGCCCCAACAGATGGATTCTATCATAAGAAAATCAAGCTGTAAACTTTTCCCGGTATTTTCATATTATAGACAATCACAAAGTGACTTTCTGGGGAGATGAGGTCATGGGTCAGTACCGTATCCGGCAGAGTCGGGTAACGGGGCAGCTTAGTGTTGGTGGGGCGAAAAATGCCGTCCTGCCTATCCTTGCCGCCGTGTGCCTAAACAATGGTAAAAGCGAAATACTCAATTGCCCGCGGATAGCAGATACATTTTTATCAATTGACATCCTGCGGCACATTGGCTGCAAAGTCGAATTTACCGATAACAATCTATATGTAGATGCTACGGGAATAAACGAAATCAATATTCCGGAAAAATGGGTAGGCAAAATGCGTTCCTCCATTTTGTTTATGGGGGCTATGCTTAGCCGATTCGGCCAGGTTAGTATTGCCAACCCAGGGGGCTGCGATATCGGCAGCAGGTCTATTGGGTACCATATTGACGGTTTGCGAGCCATGGGAGCAGAAATTATCCCAGAAAACGGCATACTCTACTGCACTGGGCAACTGAAAGGCGCAGATATTCACCTAGAAACCGCCAGCGTAGGCGCGACAGAAAATCTAATGCTTGCAGCAGTACTGGCCAAAGGCCAGACCACCATTTCCAACGCGGCGGCAGAACCGGAGGTCATTGACTTGGCCCGCTTTTTAAAAGGAATGGGCGCGGATATCCGAGGGGCCGGTACCAATAAAATCACCATTGACGGAGTGCATCGCCTTGCACCTGCATCCCATAAGGTAATCCCAGACCGCATAGTCGCCGGCACATATCTGGTAGCCGCTGCAATAACCGGCGGCACAATCACAGTAAAGGATGTCTACCCATGGGACTTAAGCGTTGTTACAACCAAGTTGGCTGAAATGGGCTGCAAAATCACTCATGGCACAGATTATATTTCACTAAAGGGCCCAAAACGGCTCAAGGCACTTCCATATATAGAAACAGCAGAACATCCTGGCTTTCCAACTGATATGCAGGCCCAATTTGTAGCGGCTCTGGCCTTGGCGGAAGGGCATAGTACTGTAAAGGAAAGAATCTTTGACAACCGCAATGCCCACGCCGCAGCGTTAAAGCTTATGGGCGGGGATGTTAATACCCAACAGCTTGGGATAGGAACAAAGGAAATTACGATTTTTGAAATAGAAGGACGCCGGACTCTGCAAGGCACCGCAGTAGAGGCAAAGGACCTCCGTGGCGGCGCGGCATTGATACTTGCCGGCCTTGCCGCGGAAGGTGAGACTATAGTCAAAGGTGCTGACTATGTTGAGCGTGGTTATGAATCCATAGAAAAAGCACTTAGTGAAGTCGGTGCTGATATTAAGCTTGAAAAAATTTAGTTAATAGGGGCTGTCACACTAAGGAACAATACAAACGCCCGTCATCCCAGGCTTAACCCGGGGTCCTCCTAGTCTTTCGACAAAGGTTATGGAATCCCGCGTCAAGGGTGGGATGACGAGGCTGATGTTTGATAGTTTCCTAACGTGACAGCCCAATACATAAATCACGAAGCCAATGCCATTTCCAACCGCTTCAACTCGTTTAATGGGAACATGCGCAAAAGCTCCCTATACTGGTCCTGAGTCAGGTCTTCCCTTTGAACATATATATCAATTTTCGTCTCAACATCCGCCGCCGCAAACTGCTTTTTTAGGTCTTCGAATCCTTGGTTTTCCATTTTCTATATCCTTTCACCAATTCATATGTGGCCATACAGAGCAAAAATATAGCGAATCCCTTGCGCAGATATCCGCCGTCGATATTGATTGCGACAAATGCACCTGCAATCGCACCAATGATTCCGTATACGGTAAGGCGTACAAGCCCTGACTTTTCTATGTTGCCGCTTTTGGAATGAGAACGAAGTGCTATTGCAGCCGTGGGTATAAAATACAATAGATTAATCTTTTGCGCAGCCTGCTGCTCCATCCCCAAAAAAAGAGTCAACGCTGGTATCAGTATAATCCCTCCCCCAATCCCCATGCCACAGACAACACCCGAGGCAAGCCCGGCCAGGACATATACAAGCCAGCTCACGAGAAAAGCATCCTTATGGCACCTGCCGCAAGAAATAATCCAAAAATCATATTAAGCCACCCGGCAGAAAGCTTGCGAAGGAGCTTTGCCCCAATAAGCCCCCCAACTACCCCACCGGCAGATACAAGGCCCACAGCAGGCCAATCCACATCCACACCCCATACATAGATTATCCCACTGACAATCGTAAGGGGCAAAATCACTGCAAGAGCAGTAGCATGAGCTTTATGAGTTTCCAGGGGCTTAAACCGTTCCAAAGCAGGAACCAACACCGTTCCCCCGCCCGCCCCAAAAAGGCCGTTTGCAAGACCGGTGATAAGGCCTATAGGTATATTCCATTTTGTTTTCATATATGTAGGATGTGCCGGGGCTTGGATTTTATACCCGGCAACTTTATTTCGGTAAGCGTTTCAATTGAGAGTAACACAAACCGTCACTCTCAATTGAAATCGCTATAATTACCCAGCATGAGGGCAGCTATTACCGCAGCCGACACGGTTCGGGCATGGGGCCGTGTTGCCTCCCTTTAGATAAGCCGGCGGAGCCTTGAAAACCGTCTCCATTTCAAAAGAACCGCAATCCGGACATGAAATGCGCTTTTCGGATTTTTCAGTCATCGAAGCCCATATCCTATGCTCTCCTTTGCATTCCGTGCAGTATAAATTGTAATTAGGCATGTCTTCCTCCAAAAAAATCCCGTAAGCAGCCGCCACGAGATTAATTGTTTACTGTATCAACATCGTAGGCGTACAAATTACAATATCCTTTAAATCCTCCAACATTGCAATTATTTTTACCCCTCGTATGGTCTTGATATTCACAACATCTTTATAATTCCATGAAACAAAAAAATCACAGTCACTTACTTGTGCCGCCGCAAGATTTTGTATAACCAAATCAGAACAATCCAATAAAACCAAGTCCTTGATATACCGGGCAAGCTCAGATACCTCACCACTGACTGACACTGAGCTATACTGTATTTGACTTAGAATATCCTTATAAATTCGAACTACCGTTTCCGGCAAAATAATGTCATATATATCTGTTTGGAACATCCCCCACAAGGATTGAGTATCCGCCATTACATCAGGTTTGTTGGGAGCATCAAGATGATTCAGTATCGTATCGTCTATAAAAATCTTGTACTTCCGCAAGCTGTGCAACCCCCTCACTTATTTTATACAAAGCCACTAAGCCTCCTCATCCCACAAATCTTGCCAGTCATTCGCTCCTTCCCACAAAAATACCTGCCCCTTAATCAACCGGCATCCTTTATCTGCCTCTTTGATTTGGGCCATTTCATCATCGGATAATGGAGTTTCGTCGATACACCTCAAATTACTTTCATATTCGCTTTCGACAACGGAAAAAGGTATGGGTATCTGCCCTCGCTGGATAGCCCATTTTAGACATACAATTGCCGGATGCACCTCATGAGCTTCCGCAATTGCTACGATTTCCGGCATTTCGATTGCAGAGATATCTTCCTCGGTTTTATCTCTATCAGGTCGAGTTGGCGACCCTATAGGGCAAAATCCAATAGGCTGAATGGATTTTTCTACACAATAATCAAAGAGCACCGGCTGTTGAAAGGCCGGGTGCAACTCCATCTGCAAAGCCACAGGTCGGATACGACATAGAGGAAGCACCGCATCCAATTTAGCAACCGTCATATTGGACATCCCTAAAGACCGTACAAGTCCCATGTACACAAGCTTTTCCATCTGCCGCCATACACCAATGAACTCGTCCTTATCAAAAGGCCGAGAGTCCGGGTTCCGCGCATCACCGTCACACCCTGGGGCATGATAATTAGGGAAAGGCCAATGAACAAAGAACATATCCAAATAATCCAGCTTCAAGTCTCGCAAGGTCTTGGCGCAAGAAAGGAGAACATCTCCCTTGCCATGCATATCGTTCCAAACCTTGGAGGTTATAAACATTTCATCACGGGTAGCCAGACCGTCATTGAAAGCCCGCTCCAAGCTCTCGCCGATTTTGTCTTCGTTGCCATATACAGCGGCACAATCAATAAGCCTATACCCAGCCTTGATAGCACCATACACCCCTTCGGATACCTGCTCAGCAGTAAATCGGTCGCTACCAAAAGTACCCATCCCGATATGAGGGATTTCCACTCCGTTAAACAATTTGCGTGTTGCCATACCCACCTCACGATTGTCATCTATAGGGAACGACATTGAGAAACATGATTGAAGGAGGGCTACTAAAAACGCGAAACAACCGTTTTTAGCTGATTTTGCCCGTGCAGTGGCGGTTCCCGATTTCGAAAGTCGTTCGTTATAGTAAGGTCAAGTCTAATACGCCAAGGCAGAAATTGTCAACGCTTGACATGTATTTTATCCATAACTATAATGTACTGCGAAGCTGCTCGGAGATAACCGAGCAGACAAACAAAATAGGGGTATAGTTCAGTTGGTAGAACGTCGGTCTCCAAAACCGGATGTCGTGGGTTCAAGTCCTACTGCCCCTGATAACTTATAGAGACAAATGCTACCAACAGCGTTGGTAGCATTTGTTTTTTTATGCCAATGATTCAGTAATAACATTGAACGGTTGATTATTGTGTCGACAGCGACTATTATATACAAAATTGGATTAGCATTAGAGTTTTAGACCACATACAGTGAGGGACGCATATGACACGAAGGGGCGATGGCAGAGAAACTTGGCACAGACTTTTACAATGGGACAAGGATTCAGCTTCTGCCGAGCGGCTTGCTGCTATAATTCTTAGCAATGACGGCTTTAGTAACATAGACCCATCGCACCCCCTTGGTGGACGCGATGGAAAAAAAGATATTATCTTTACTCATAACGAGATAAAGTGGATTGCTGGAGTTTATTTTCCACGTGGAGAAAAAAGTTTCAAAAAAATCAAAGATAAATTTACAGCCGACTTGGAGGGTGTTGAAGCGAACAATGCGTCGGGTATTGCATTTGTTACAAATCAAGAGTTGAGCTTATCAGAACGTCAAGATTTAATCGAGATGAACCAAAATGTCGAGATTGAAATTTATCATTTGGAACGAATTTCGACCATCCTAAATACGCCGAAAAATTATGGGGTGCGCTTAGAGTTCTTGGATATAGAAATGACAAGAGAAGAGCAACTAGCTTTTTTTGCAATTATCAGTTCGTTGTCGAATGACACAAGAACACCTTCACTTTCCTTAAAAGGGTTGTACGATGGTAATTTTACTAACGATTTGCACGTTAGAGCGAAAAGCTATATTAAATCAAGTTTCATGGAGGATAAGGAGAGTGAAATAGAGAAGTTATATAATCAAGTTAATGATTATATCTTTGAAGAAGGTGACATAACCCCAATAATACAATCCCAGCCCAGCATATGGGATGATGTAATAAAAAACTCACGCTTTCAATATGAGACTGTGGATGTTATAAGTACCAATATGCAAAAAATGATAGCCAATTACTGTCAGCACAAAGACTTGCCTTTTGCTGATACTTTTTTCTATACTGGTAATCTTAAAAAAACAAAATCTAATTTTACCGTGTTGGGTAGTTCTCCATACTCGACGCATGGTACAGAAAAGGAAGAAGAAAAGTATCAGCTGATACAGAGTTTGTACTGGAAAGTAAGAGAACATAACGAATACTACGAATACTTCTCCGCGCTAGAGAGTAAGTATTTCGTACCGTGTGTATTGAGCAATTTAGGAACATCATTTGACGAAGATATAGATGTGAAACTCGTTGTCCAGAAAGACCATATGTGTATTCCTTCACATTTACCAGTACCAGGTGCTTCGATAATAGAATTGTGCAATAAGGCGGAGATGGAAGAACTTCTCTTTACCTTAATACACGATTGCCTTGTAGATGTAGAAATCTATACAAGCTACCCGCGTGTAGCATTTAATGCATCTAGTCTTCCAATATCATTCCCATTTAACAGAAAGTCGGCATCTGAAGAGTATCAGGAAGAGGCGGAAGCATATAACGACGCACTTGAGCGAGTATTCTGTTACAATTATTATGACACAAGCCAATATGACATATGGTCATTCAATATCCCGTACTTGAAACAAAATACGAATATGAGTTTTCCAACGATGTTGACATTTAATAAGTTACCTGAATTTATTGTGTACGAAATACGCTCAAAGCACCTTTCGGACGTTTTAACTGGTCAAATCAAAATAATAGTCTAGGGAATCATCATACGTAAAGGAAGTACTCCCGCATCTTCCCGAAGCTGTTCGTCGCTGAAGCGTCGCCGAGAGGAGCATCGGCAGGTGCCGAGTTAGTTGGTTTTGTTGGTCTTTTTGCAGAACGATTGGCCTGCTCCAAAACCGGATGTCGTGGGTTCAAGTCCTACTGCCCCTGGAAGATGAAAAAGGTTGATTTTACTGGGTTATCGTAGTAAGTCAGCCTTTTTTCGTAGAGGTGATTTACTTGGCATGGGTTGATTATATGATAATGGCGGCAAAGCATTCTAATGGTAATGCCAAGCATTGGTTCAGATATTTGTCAAAATATATTGACAAATGCGGTACTGTATTTACTCGTTCTGATATTGATATTCTATGCACTCATGATGCATTATCTTTGTTTCAGCGTGTAACACTCAAAGCTGCATTCCATGAAGGTACTCTTACCAGAGAGCATATTCTTGCAATGAATCAACCAGCAACGTTTGATATGGTTGCAAGGATAAGAGCAAGATTACTGGAGGATAAGGAATGAGTAGTGTATTTGAGGATACGATGCAAGGACTACAAGAGACTTTGGCTCATGCTAGAGGTGAGATACAGTTACGGACATTCATGGTTACTGTTGACGATGAAGAAATAATACGCAACCACACATTCATACAAGACTTTTATAAACTACCCGAGTCTAGCAAGGTAAAGGCGATTGAGTATGTACGTGAACTAGCTTTGCAAGCATAAGGACGGTGTAAAAAACATTTTCTCTCTGTTTTGTGTTGACTTTGCAGGCAATTTTCCAAAATCCAACGTCGCTGAAACGTTGTCGAGGCAAGCCTTGATTGGTGCCGAGTTGGTTGGTTTTGTTGAGTTTTTTGCCGAACGATTGCCCTGCTCCAAAACCGGATGTCGTGGGTTCAAGTCCTACTGCCCCTAGTGAAAAAACCTCCTGATAATCAGGAGGTTTTTCTTATGTTTACAGGCTTTTTCTTATAATGACATTCATACATATAATAATTTTTGTCGCATACACTGGCATATAATTTCACATATAGGCATTTGCCGGGGACAAAATGGGGACAAAATTCATTGCCATAAAATCCTTCATAGGTTAGAATTAAAAAGCAACAGCCGACACCCTACCACAGATTATCGGCTGTTGCACAGAACAGCGAATCGCTTATGAGGCTGTCCTATGCACTGAATTTCGAAACAAACGAGGATATGGTGTCCGATAATTCGAGTAGGGGCGCAAAATCACCTTGAAAAAGCTTCCTCCTTCCCTTGACTTCGACCAAGTGTTACAATTTAATTGATATTATTGTAGACGATTTCTATTTACAGAAAATTATTTACACTGCCGATAGGGGCTACTGGGTATTAGGTTGTATCTGCTTCGAAATAACTCTACTTGGGAGGCAGCAGATATGGGATTCATTTCATTGGCTTCAATAACTACTGTAGCTGCTTCTACTACCTGTACGGCGGTGGGCTACCCCTTTGTGATTCTTAGTTTAACGAGTATAAATTATACATTTCCTATATTATTCTCTGCGGCCGTTGTAGCAATATGTATATTCATGGGTTACCTTTTTAGACGTTTTTTTGAGTCGCCGCGACTTGTTGGCAACCAGCTAAAAACCTATAGGCGGGTAGCATGTTGCTTGATAGTCGTTACCTGGGTAGCCATTATATTTGAGATTATGACCATGGTATTTAGTCCGCCAAACCGTCCAATTGGGTTTGTTACTTACATTGTTTCTACTTGGTATTTTATTTGGAGGCACACGAGATCCTCTGCATTCCACTATTTGGGCGAACCACCGCCGCCATCTATATGGCAAATATATAACACCTCACCTCAGTTCTTCATTACTATGGTCATTGCTTTGATCATGTCTGTTTTTGCTGTCGTTTGGGTTATACGCATAAAAAAATACAGTGCATTCCCCAAATTTCAATCCAGATTACTGGGCGGCTTGATGATTATATCGTTTATGCTGTTTGTTAATAGCAGCACATTGGGGTGGCTAGTCCCTGCTGTTATAGTAGAAGAGCCACGCTATACATCATGCGGCAATTGGCATTATCATATAGAGTTTGCGCACTGGCACAGTGGTCACCTTGAACCTACGCTTGTCGTTCGTAACACAAATACCAACGATACACAAAGAATCTGGTTGCAGGGATTACTAAGAGAGACCCCGCCTGGGGGGCGAAGAGGCACCTGGGCCAACCTAGTGCCAACAATGGAGCCATATGTCTTCCGGCTGAGGCATACAAATATTAGGCCTTATCTTTTCCAGCTTAGCTATACAAATACAGTAAACTACTTTTATCCGGAGTATTCTGTTAGCTTGGAATATGGCACATCCTATGCGCGCATTGTTGCGTCTGTAATGCCTGTAGCAGTGGGGCCATTTATGTACACATATGACGGACGGTTCAGATACAGGCTGGAAGATACATACTTGATGCGGCACACAGGCCATGTGTTTCATCGAACAAATCGTGGTATCCGCATTTTCATACATGATCTGGAAACGGAAACGGAGCAAAGCTTCCTACTTGATGCCGTAAGATGCGATGATATAAGGCATAACATGTTGCACGAACCTGTGAAGCTTGACCCTACAGATACTCCACACCTATATATTATTCGTTTCCAAAGCGGGTTGGAGACATTTTATGTAAACCCAGTGGAAGGCACATATAAACAGGTGCATGAGTACATTTATGGCTCATGGCGCATATCGCCTGACGGCCAAGTTGAATACAGGATAAAAGTATACAACAACTACACGCCAAGCAGAGAGGGCGATTCGTTGATGCGCAGAGGACTTAATCTTGAGATAAGAGGAATATACACTGGTGCCACAATAATGTATTCCTTGAGTTTGTGTGAAGATGTGCTGCGCAGTTACATGACAAATAGCCGAGAGTTTGATTGGGTAAGTGTATTGCCAAGGACTGATTTCCAATGGCGTTGGATGGCTGGTTATGAACCGGAATGGTGGTTTAATGAAGCGTTACACACTGTCACAGTAATAGTGCCAAGCTATGAAGCTACACCACCCACATTGGCAACGGGTTTCACGTATGTCATGGTGGTTGATATTGAAAAAGGTGTGGTGTTGGATACCGATAGACGCTAATTGAAATGACTCCGCTACTTTCCCAATGTCTAGCATACTCTAGACCTGCATTGCCGCTTAATCCAACTACCGCTACTCCTGCCTGCTGGGTACTTTTTTGTTTTGTATCCCGAATCTAGTGCAAACGTGGTTAGCTGATTATTTGGATTAGTGTTGGCTGAGTTCATTTCAGGAAACAGCTATAGAGAATATGTACACTATGACTGCTTTGGGACGGTCAATCACTTATTGCCACAGGCATTGAAAGAGCCGTGCCAATGCTGTAAAATGGCATTATTATTAACGATGAGAAGTCGATGTTCCATTTTACAATATAGATTCTGATTAAGTACAATGGATGAGGGGGATTCCCAATTGCAATATGTGAACCCTACAAGTGATTTGGCCTTCAAAAAAGTCTTAGGCAACAATGAAAATATACACATATTGGAAGGGTTCATTAAGGATTTCTTCTCCATTACGCCAGAGGATTTAGTCGTAGAGAATCCATACAGTATAAAAGCCTATAAGGAATTTATCAATGACAAAGAAGGATTCCGTTTGCGCCCAACAATTTCAGATGTGGCGGCAGTTATGCGGTTTGCAGATTATAGATCTGAGTTGCAATTACGCAAGGGGTACCACTTTGATGAACGGAGCCTATACTACCCCTTAGATAAGTTTGTAGGGCGATATAGGGTAGTCCAAGGCGAAGATAGTGCCTATGCACGGTTGCGTCCAGTGTATGCAATGAATATACTAGGATTCAAACACTTTACAACAGATGATGATGGTCTTAGGATATTTCAATTGTATAATCCTGTGCGTAATAAAAAATTCCCTAAGAACATTTTAAACTTTGGGTACTTTGAATTATTATAGCCCAATGTGGAAACAGAGAATCAAAAACACTGGCAAGATTATTTTCTACAAAAGCCATTACATG
>WQVF01000046.1 GCA_009781725.1 Defluviitaleaceae bacterium | reverse complement strand
TCTGTTAAGATTTTATAAACAGCCGAATCAAATTCTTTTAACGTTTTGAACACAAAGCACCATTCCCTTGATTTTCACCAAGTTTACCATGTTTTATGCCGTGCGTCAAGGGATAATTCCGAATATTTATAACGGTATTGCATTTACCCCTGCCCTTTCATAAACTCAATAAGCGCATGAATATTCTCAGCAGGCACATCCCCTGGTATTCCATGAGTCGGGGCGCATATATATCCCCCACCCCTGCCCACAACCTGCATAATCTCTTTCGCAGTCTCCACCAGCTCTTCCGGCGTGGCAAATGGCATCAGTCTTTGGGTACTAATCCCGCCCCAAAAAGTCAGCTTATCACCATACATAGACTTAATCTTATGAATATCAAAAATCTCCGGCTGGAATGTCTGGTGCATGTTTAGGCCTATTTCTATTAAATCCGGATAGACTTCTTGTATATCGCCGCAAGAATGCTGGGATACGTAGCGGCCATTATCTTTGGCCAATGCATACATCTTCGCAAGCTGAGGCTTGATAAATTTACGCCATAGCTTCGGCCCCATAATAAGGCCCTGCTGCTGGCCCCAATCATCCCCGAAATGTATACAATCAAAGTCATATTCAAGGAAGATATTCATAACATCCATGTTGTACGCCGTGATTGTATCAAGGAGCTCCACCACAAAATCCGGGTCGGTAATCATATACTCCAATAGATTTTCCATCCCCGTAAGGGTCCATGCCCGCTCGAATAGAGAAAAACCGATTGCACCTAGCCTAAACTTATCCTCAACCTGATGCTCCATTACATATCGGCAGCGTTCATGAATCCGCTCTACCGGCACCTTTGGGAATTTATATCCTTCCATCGTCGGCTCGGGTATCAAAAACTGCTCTACAACACCTATATCTTTGTCGGCACCGTTTCGGTTCCATACTACTCCGAAGTCATCCTTGAAATAGCCGTCCTTGCCTGGGATAGGCACATTGTCACCATCATAATAGACACTGGCAAAATGGTTACCCATACCAATTGTGAAATTATTATCCCCATAAAACTCAACCATCTTCTCCCATGCCTGATGAGTCATATCAATTTGATATGGAATAATATCCGTTTCCTGATGATTAAGTGCCGCAATTACTCGCTCTCTTCTGGTCATTACGCCCACCCCTTTTCCACCATTGCCATTATATCCCTGGCCTCAGCTTCATTCTTTACATGTGCATAATCAATACCCAGCCCCTTGGCAGGAAGATGATCTATAAGGAACTGCAAATCCTCTTTGTTATTGGCCTTTACAAGCAGTGACTTTCCTGCGGAAAGCACCTTGTTATATACATGCAGCCAGCGGTCACATTCCTCCCGGCCTGCTCCAGCCACCCATTGTATAGCATTAAGCTCAGGGATTGATAAAAGAGAATCCAAGTGCCTGATGGCATCCGGTCCGTCCAGGTGATAAATATTCCGCCCATAATGCTTGCATTCCTGTTTCAAGCCCTCCAAGAAAAACTCGTCAAACATATCCTTGCTAATCATGCAGGAGAAGTCATTGCTTGGGATGTACATCCCGTCAGGGTCGGTCAGGGGTATCCATGATGAAATAGGCATTCCCGCGCTTTTGAGCAAATCTACAAAGTAATCGAAGGCCGGGAAGTATTCCTTATAGGAAGATGCCAGCTTTGCCTTTACTTCATCCGGATACTCAAGCATATCCATTGCCAACACTTGTGGGTCCCGGAGAGCGGCTAGATGGTCGCCGCCTGGGTGAAAATCTGTAAGCCCTACTATGAACTTTCCTTTGGCATGTTCCAACAGCAGGCGGGTGAATTTATCCGTTGCTTTAAACAAAGGATGTTCCATATCAATGACTGCATTATCCTTTTCCCAGTCAAAGATACAGGGCTCAGTCCATGTAGTAATTTCCCCATAATGATAAGGGCAACCTGCCCAGGCGGAAACAATCTCCGGGCCAAGGTTAGGCATAAACACCGGCATTGCCTCGGCATAGTAAACCGTATTTTCCATCCAGTGGTTGGCCTGGTCTGCCCTGTACTCAATATCCAGCCAATAGTCTTTGTATGTGGGGTGATGCTTGGACTTATAAGGGGTTGCCCCTTCTTTGTAGAAGGCCAGCTGTACAAGAGGACGGTCAGTATCCTCGTGGTTCCAAAAGGCGTCTATACGCTTTTGGGCCGCTTCATAATCAGGTTTATGGCTAAACATTACAACCTCCTATTGTATGCACGAGGGCGGGGGAGCCGCTCTCGTGCTAAGTTCTTATACCATTCCGAAAAGTTTTTCTTTCATATCCAGATAATATAAATAATTCTCAGGGGTAACATCCGGTGGGCAGCGATGGTCACAGAATGGAATAAATCCGCCCCGCTTTACATATGGCACAAGACTTTCCAGGTATGATTGTATAGCATCCGGCCCTGCAATTAGCTGCATCTTGTCCACCCCGCCCATAATACGCAGGTTAGGGTATTGATCCATTAGCTCTCCAGGATGGGTGCAAGAATTGACTTCATATGGGAAGAGGCAATTAATTCCTGATTCCAGGAAAATAGGCAACAATGGCCGCACATCACCGTCACAGTCCGTATACCAGATATCTATGCCATGTTTCTGCAGCTTTTTACAAATCCGCCTGTAGCGAGGGGCCACGACTTCTTCGAAATAGCTCGGGGGTAGAATCGGCCCATAGTTGAAGCAGATGTCTTCCCATCCGCTGGCATAATCAAACTCCACTTTGCCCAGCACTTGGTCAAGTACATTTTCCACCAGCTGGCAACAGGTTTCTATCATGTCTTCAAGCATTTCAGGATAATCCGCCCAGGCATAGCACACCCCTTCAAAGGTAAGCATATCCCGGATTCTGCCAATCATGGAGCCGCAGTCAATCCCAAGTGGGTAATCCCGGCTGGAAGGATGAGCTGCGATTATATTTTCCACATCCATTATGCGATTGGGGCTTTGGAGGGAAAACCGTTCCTTTTTAACCTTGAGCCAGTCGTCGGGGGTTTTGATTGCGGAGTCGGTATAGTGAGGAATAGTAGAATGTCCATCATCGGCAACTTCCGCGGTAAGACCGTCCCAGTTTTGAATGATAATTTTATTGCCCTTTCGCCCGATTTCCTTTTGAGGGAAAGGCGGGTCCATCCAAGCATTACCATATACCCCGGCAATGGGGTCAAAGCCAAAAAATATATTAGCTTCCCATTCCTTGGCGATGCCGTTTTTTGTAAAAATATCCCACTGGGTATAATTTTCTTCCCAATAGCCAAATTCCATATTAAAACTGCGGTCCACGGGCTGAAAACGCATTTGGCGGATAAACCGCTCCCGAGGAGTAAGCTCGCCCTTCCAGGGCTTTCTGATAGGGGTTATTTCTTTGCTCATAACTTCCTCCTTATGATGTAATTATTGCACGTGGATATTACCATGTCTTTTTACAAAGGTATACATGAAAATTGAACTATAGTGATTCCCCATGAAAACAAAGAGCCATATATGACGGCGGGAACCTTCATATATGGCTCTATTTCTTGCTGTTTACCAGTTATCAACCTTTTGTATCACAATCCGACACAATAGGATTGGCAGTGGCTCTATTTAGCTATGCGTTAACAGCGTCACGCAACTTCTTACCGACCTTAAAGCGAGGAGCCTTGGAAGCCTCGATACGCATTGGATCGCCGGTTTGTGGGTTACGCCCGTCGCGAGCAGCCCTTTCTACTACCTCGATGGTAACGAATCCTACCATCTGTACTTTTTCGCCGGCTACGAGGGCTTCTGTTACCGCTACCTCAAATGCCGAAAGGGCCTTATCCACATCTTTCTTGGTCAGGCCGGACTTTTCGGACATGGCCGTAATAAGTTCCGTCTTGTTCATTCCTTATCCTCCTTAAAATGTTTATATCCCGCTGTATCAGGGGGTTTTCTGGATGTTCGTATTTATAAACCCTTCTATCGCGTTTGTCAAGGAAAATTCAGCATTTACTCCCAAAAAAGCTGACAAGTTTACCATTTGGAGCAGAATATTGCCAAATATTTCAAAATTGAACGTGTCTGAGGATGAAAGGGCTTCCAGTGCGGCTTTAATGTCATCTACTAAGGCTTCTTGAGATGGTGGTTTTTCGGGAGAATGCTTGAGGACCTTTGCGGCCCGAACCAAGGCTGGCAGGGCTTTAGGGATTGATTCTATTGCACTGACGGGGGTTCGGTTTTTCATTTTGTTGGACTCCCAAATACGAAGGGCGTCGGCTGCGTCTGTGGCTTTGTCTTCGCCGAAAATATGAGTATGACGGCTGATTAATTTATTGCATAGATTTTCAATTATATCCTCCATGGTGAAATTATCGGATTTTTCGGCGATTTTGGCATGGAAAACTACCTGGAGGAGTACATCTCCCAACTCTTCCTTAAGAGATGTCATATCCCTGGTGTTTATGGCCTCAATTGCTTCGTAGGATTCCTCTAGCATATTTTCCCGCAGGGACTCATGGGTTTGTTCCCGGTCCCATGGGCAGCCGGTTTCGGATAGTAGTTTGTCCATTATTTGTAAAAGTTCGTCTAACATATATGTTTACCTCCCTGATACGCCTTTGGCCCAATCATCAAAACCGTTTACCAATACCTGCATCCTTTAATAACTCATTAGCAGATGTACGCAATTTTATTTCGCCATCAACAGATACACTCTTCTTAGTGGCTGGGTTATACCAGATATCATGGTCGCCTTTCCCATGCCGCTCAAATCTAAATCCGTTTTCTTTGAGAATATTCTTTACTTTCTTTGTGTAATCCCCCATTAGCTCACCGCCGATAAATGCTCCATGCGCTCAGTTATAAAATGTAGGTTAATTGGCCCTTTGTAATTCAAGTTGAGTTCTATCATTTCCGGCGCAGCCAACTTTACCCTATCGACAAGCATATCAAAAGAATCAGATTCAAGCACCAAACCCATGCCTGTGCTGCCTATTGCAGCCCATCTTTTTTCATCGCTATCCCATTTCATTTTAATAAAAAAGTCCATACTTTACCCCTTTGCCTAATGAATTTGTTTGAACTTACTATATATTAAAACCTTTGGCCCAATCATCAAAACCGCCTCCGGCAAAATGACAATATTTTACTCTTTTGCCACCAACTGCAAAAATGCGTCCCCATCCACATGCAGTGCCAACTGAGAATGGAAGGGCAATGAAGCTGGTTCCCATACGCCCCCTTCTACGCGGCTCATATCGAGTATGGCCTCCATAGAGCGGACTCCGTGCTTGAACTCTGGCACCAGCAGCATTGCACGGATTATATTGGGGCTAATCTGCATTTTTTCGATACGGCGGTCACGTTCGCATAAGCCACGGAGTAGTAGTGCCCGGCGTAGGATGTGGTTTTGGTCGGACTCATCTTTAGGGTTGGGTCCTACCACATTTATTGTGCCCCGTAGGCGGCTCACGAAGTCTGGGCCTTTAATCGTTCTAAAAAATTTACTTTGTTCAATGGTTTTGTCTGATGTAAACAGCCCTACCTCTCGATTCATCGGGTCAGAAAACTCCTCAAAGCTCACCGCAGTCCCCCCGGCAAATACTAAAATACACTTCCCAAGGGGATGCTCCCCACTTTCATCTCTGAACTTTCCATCCTGCATAGGCATCAGGAAGCTCTTCACCCAGCCCAGTGCCACTCCATCCTTATCTGAGTCAAACTCATCAAAGAACACCAGTGGCAGCTTCCCGGCAACGATTAAATCCCGCACTTTTTGAAACGCTGCGTCTAAGTCCATTGGGCTTATGAATTGAGATACATTGAACTCCAGCTTTTCGATTTTGCCGGGGAGCACTTTTTCGGCTATTTCTGTTACCCCAAAGGACTTACCGGACCCAGGAGCCCCAAATACGGCAATGGATAAAGGCCTTTTGCTGTCCAAATTAGCGTCGTAGTCTAATATTAGGTTGCGGATATTTTGATAGGATTCTATCTCCCAGCGGTCAACTGTTGTAAGTGCTCCAAGCTTAAACTGGGGCAGGCCATCAATAGCGGCAGAGCCTTTTTGTACATATTCGAAAGCCACATCATAAATCTCTCTGTTGCCTACACTGTTGATTACGGTCCAGCCATCAGGGACTTTGTATGCGCCCCCCGCCGATTCTATGGGAATAGGAAATGCCGCCCAGTGCCTTAGCAGCGCATTATGTTTTGTAGGAAGATTTTCATCATGTATATCAAAAAGCCCCTGACCTTTTCTTATTAGAATTGATGTTAAAGTTTCACCAGCTTCCAGCATTGTCCTTAAAACGGTACCCCATTTTAATACATCATTTTCAACCTTGGTATAAATATCCGAATGCTGTTTATCTTGTGAAAATGCGTATACCAATGTATTCATAAATTCTTTCAAAATATCATTTGATTTCCACTCAGGCAGTGCCCCAGTATCTGTGACCGCAGAAAGTCCTACAATACTACCAAAAAACGTAGCTGCCATTGACAGAAAAATAAATTCATAGCCTACTTGATTCGGAGATTTATTGCCAATAGCCCCCTCTATATCACCATGGGTAAGTTGAAGTGCAGCTTCCGGTTGACCGCTTGCGCCTTTTGGATAAATAAACACAGCACCATCCAGCTCAAATGTTATCATCAGGTAGCGAGCTTTTAGCAAATAGCTGATGGCAGGGTTACTGCTGATTTCTGAGATTAAGTCCGACGCGGTTCTTTCCCAGGAAATCTGGCGGCTTATCATTGCCCCGGCATTACGTAGTACCTTTCCATCTAGTAGTAAAAAACATTTTTCAGCGATTTTTTCAAACAGCTCTTTGTCGGGTAGGGCCTTATCCGATGCCCAAAATATATTTTCTGCCTCCGGTGGAGCAAGACCGCCGTATCCCTCATCCCAAACAGCAAGCAAATCAGTGGATTTCTCGGGCATTTCACAAAAAATATTATCCGGCGAGTCTCCATCTTCATATCCGAGATTTTGGTCAATGGAATAGTACCACTCATTGTTGGCGTTCTCACAGAGACTGATACTAAAATAGTCTCTACGATATTCGTTGGAATTTGGGTCTATAGTCATGTTTTCTAGCCGTGTTTCCTTCGCTTCAATTGACTCCTTTGCGGTAGTATAAATCTGTTTTATACCCCCGAGGAGGCCTTGTCTTTTATATTTGCCATCCTCTGATGTTACATTAAAAACCATGGTTTTGGCATGGCCGTAGAATCCTATGTTCATGTTTTTCTCCTATTCACCTCGTCATCCCGCGCTTGACGCGGGATTCTCTGTCCTTTGTCGAAAGACTAAGGGGACCCCGGGTCAAGCCCGGGGTGACGAGTATTTGCGTTAGCTGTTTTTAGTAAATAAACCATATATGCGAAGGCATGCGCTGATGCACGTGCCTCGCATCCCTTCCTGTTTTGCAACTATAGATTATCTATGGTTTAATTGCAAACAAATACCATAAACAACAAAGGTGTGCGTGGGGATGGCGTAGCCGTCCCCACTCGAATCCATCATATTCAGAGGGAGCGATATTATGGTTAAGAAAGTAAAAAATGAAGGTTTCCACAATTTTAAGATAATGCTCTTTATGTACCTTGCACTCTCTAAGGTTTTCTACTGGGTAACCAATATCCAAACAATGGGCTTATATGGTTTTGACAACCTTGGTCAAATGATTATGAACCGCTTGCTTACAAGAGATTTGTTCTTAATTCTCTGCGTTATTTTGTCATTTTATATATATAAAATTGTGAAAAATCAATTGCTTGCCTTTGGCATTTTCTATGTACTAGTTCTCGGCCTATCGTTGGTTCAAATGATGATTCTCGATAACATTTTTGACCTGGGCTATGGGTCTATCTTTGGAGACATGACTCCATTTCAGTATTTTGTTCAATTCACCATGTCATTTATTTTAATCGGTGTATTTTTTACCGGGAAGGAGTATATGACACGTGTAAAGAAAAAAACCGAAGCTCAAGCCTATGCCGCCGAGGATACAAATACCGTAGCTTGCTTCTCCAATGCACTAATCTGCGAAACATGCAAAACTGACTTGCAAGATAGACTCAACCTCTTCGGCCAATTCGTGGGAGAATGGGAATTCGAAGGCGTCTATAAGAAAGGCACCCCTGAGGAGAACCGTACCAAGGGTGAGTGGATATTCTCCTGGATACTGGACGGTACCGCCATACAGGACGTTTACATCCATCCCTCAAGAGAAGAACAGAAGAATAACCCCAGGGATTATGACGAATACAGCACAACCCTACGATTTTACAACCTGGCGACGGATTCATGGGATATGTATTACGGGGGTGCGGGAAAAACCCAAACCTTGGTAGGCCGGCAAGTGGGCAAAGAAATTATTGTGAGTTTCGACTCAGAATCTGAGATAGCGTCTAGGGCTGTGTTTTCGGACATTAAGCCAGGGTCATTCTGTTGGCGGAGTGAGAAGAGCCGGGATGGTGGGGTTACTTGGGAAGTCCCGTTTGAGCTTATGGCCTGTAGAAAGTAAGAGCAGACTAACTCAATGAGCATTGTTTGTAAAAATACCAGGTATAATAACTTCGAAACAGACAGTTTTACAATAAAAACAGGGATTGTCTCACTCCGCTGAGAGAGACAACCCCTGTGCTGTAAATTTACGACTGCACAACAAATCCATTTGTGATTTGCAGTACTACATTATACAGCGTGTTTCCGCCCATTGAGATTAAGATATTCATAACCGTTTCAAATGGCAACTTTCGGGTTCTGCTAAAATCTTTCTCGGGATTCTTGAGATACAACATTGAAGAATCCGCCATGTTTCGGATAACCGCTGCAAACTGTTCCCTAGCAACGTCAGAGTGTTTACACATAAGCACCAACTCCTTGAAATATTTATTTTCAAGGACTGCGTCACATTTTTGTGCTTTCTTGTCATATGTTTTTTGTTACGACTTCGTTACATTTTACGCAAATAAGAGCGGCTTTCATTTCTGATTACTCGCTCTTTTTCTGCTTGGGTTCTTTAATGCCTTAACTTAATGGCATTGCCCGCCAGGATGGCATTTTGTATCGATATTGCCCCTGTATGTCTCTATATTTACCCTTTAAAGGGCACTGTAGCATAATCACTTTTTTCATCGAACCTCTTTGCCCCTAAGTGAAAGACCTCTCCATAGGCTATTGCCCGGCCTATTACATAGGCTGCAACATATTGCTTCCAGCCTGTATATAGGAGAGTGGCAGCTTCCGCCGCAGCTTGCAAATATGGCCAGCTTTCTTCTTCTGTCATTTGTCCTGCATGAGTGCTATACCTTACGATAAAGGCAACACGGCCATAATCCCATGCCGCCAAGGTTGTAATCCCAGCTATTTCTTCATCTGTTATACCGGCCTTGGCAAGGGCTGGCAGAACCTTTTTGTAAGCCGCAAGGCCCTTGTTAATCCTGGGGATTTGCCGTGCCGCTGATTCTTCCAAGTTTGCAAGATCCTCTGGGCTTGGTGAGAAGATTCCGTTTTTAATCAGGTTGTGATATACATCATCGGCAAAGGGGGTATGCACTTCGGCATCAACCAGCCTTTGAGCAGTCCCGCGGGCTTGTATGGCATTGCCGATGCTCCAATCATTGCTAAGCAGAGTCCTTGCCGACCTGCGAGGTGTTTTAAATAACTTGAATATCGTATTTCTTTCATTGTTACGGGCAATTAAAAGTCCGCCAAAGAGTAAGTATCTGCGTTTTTCTTCCGATACGGCCAATTTCTTGAGAATTCGTGTCCGCTCCGCATACCTGATAAGCAATGCAAAAAATAAGAACGAACCGATAAGTACCCCGGTGAAGACATCATCTGATACATTTTCCTCAATGATGAAAAGTATCACTCCTGTTAAAATCCCGCTGATTAGGATAGCTCTAAAGAGTATCCTTCCTCTGATTGTGCCAAAAAGATTTTTGAAAAACCCGAAAATAATCGCATCAATCATCGTATGCCTCACTCCTTTTCACTTTCATATGAAAATGATAGCAAAGGGCATATACAATGTCTGTAACGTTTTTGGCACAAAAAAAGTGGCTGCGACGTTCTGACGCAAGCGTCAAGACGGCGCAGCCGCTTTATGCCATATATTTTCTACACAGCCACTACTACTCCGCCCCTATTGGCATATGTGGCGATTACACCTTTGCATTCTTCAATTATTACATCCTTGACCTTCACGTGTTTTAGCACCTCATCTTTGAGGGCTACGGCTTTTTCGTAGCATTTGCAATGAGAAATAGCCAATATCCGTTCTTCGATGTCTGGGGTATTGTTTTTGATAAACTCCACCAGCTTAGACACGGCCTTGCCATATCCCCGGGCTTTATCAACCATTTTTATTTCCCCTTCGGAGTCACCGCAGATAGGCTTTATGTTTAAAAAGCTGGCCAGTTTTGCGATATAGGGGTTAATCCGTCCGGTTTTTACCAGGTTGTCGTACTTATCCAAAATAAAATAGGTACGTACCCCTTTCATGAAGCCATTTACATGGTCAACTATTTCTTCTGCACTATGGGAGCCTTTTTTCAGCAGCTCGGAAATCTTCATTGCGATAACCCCTTGGCCGACGGAGGCAGAAAGGCTATCGAATATATGGATAAATTTCTTGCTGCATTCTTCCAAGTACATACGTTTTGCGGTCATAGCACTTTGGTATGTGGCACTGAGCTTACTTGATAGGGTTACAACAAATACATTCTCCCCGGCTGATTTAAACATTTCATAAAACAGATTTGGGGACGGAGCCGATGTTTTGACACCTGTAGATGAGTTGGCCATGTCGTTTAAATAATCTTCTATGTTTAGGCTCTCGTCGTCCAAGTAAACCTTGTCTTCCAGTTGCAAGTTCAAGGGTACATAGGACAGGTTACAATTGTCGTGATTAATGGCGTCCAGGCTAACATCGCAGCCACTGTCTACTATTAAATTAATCATAAATCCCTCCCATAAAATAGGGCTCTGCCCCAAACTCCGCCGCTCTGCGGGGGATGAACCCCCGCTACACTTCCTACGGGGCATACAGTATAGCATGGATTTCCATTTAGTAAACGTAAATCACACGGCGACTGTGGTCGGTCACAACTTTCATCCAATCTATATCCGCTGTGTTTACAAATGTCCTTTCATTTATTTCTTTGGTGGCACTGGGCAGTGGCCTGTGTCGTCTAGCCTCCAATATTTCCCTGTCGATAAATACTTCACCTTGGTAGTAGTATCCATGAAGAGGTGAGCGCATTAGCATTGGACCTTCGATATTACCCGGTTCCAATCTGCTAAGAAAATAATCGTCAGTGATGGCTTCTCCGTAAGCTTTTATTAGGGGTTCTTCCCTTGACAGGCTAAAGTCATCCCATTCAGGGGTGGAAATATCAACATCCGCATATACCACCAACCGTACCCGTGGAAAGCTGTCCCGCAGTATATTATACACTCGGATAATCTCCTCAGCGGCTTGTGGCACCCTATATACATAATCCCTACGGGAAAAATGACTTACCCCTAGGGGCAATAGAATTATAGGCTTGTATCGCTGGAAGCTCTGATAAAATGGTGTAATCAAAGTTGGGATATCTTCTATGAACCCTTCAGGCCCTTGAGGGGCAAGTGCGCTTATGCTTACCCAGTCCACAACATCATGGCCCGGGTAGAAAGGGCTTTCCTCTGTGGCAAAATTACAATATCCATGCCACACAAAAACGGCCATTGGGGCATAGGTCCGGAAAATTATCCGAGTATATCGAAAAAGCAGCACATAATCTTCAGAACAGATATTGGATTTATCGAAAAGGGGATTAAACACTATAAATGCAGGTAAATTAAAATTGCCAAGCTCATATGCGAAAGCCGCAAGCTCTGCTAGAGGGAAGTCGGCTTGATTTTCTTCGGGTAGCTCCAGGATGATAAGTGGTGCAGCCTGGGCTGCAATAGATTGCAACATCCAGGTAGTAGGGAACTCAGCCCCAATTTTATGTTCCAATGCAAAGACGGCATGTTTTTTCCCTGTCCGCTCTTCAAATGTGGCCTTTGAAAAATCCGGCCTAAGCCATACCCCAAGGTATGCACCCTGTGCCGGCTCGTATACAGCCCCAGTAACCTCAAGGGCGGCATAGAGCACAGAAAAAGGTACGGGAACCGTCGCCTCGGCAACAACCTCAACGACAGAGATTTCTTCGTGCATCTCGACTGACGGGCTCTCAGGCTCATAGGTGATAGGGGAGGCCGATATGCAGCCTGATAGGGTGAATAACAATAGTAAGAAAAGAAAATGCCTCATAGGCTCAGTCCTAACATTTTTATTAGGATTTTCGCCTATTTGGTTGGTTGCTAAACATTAACGGTAATTGCTTCATCTTGACTTTCGCATGTGCATTTGGTATTACTTGCAAAAAATAGCCCCATTTAGGGCTTATAAAGGAGAGATAAGATGAGAAAGTATCTAGCCGAGGTAATCGGCACATTTGTGCTGGTCTTTATGGGTTGCGGAGCTGCGATGCTGTTGGGTGTGGGAGCCGAAGGGGGGCATCTGGCAGTGGCCTTTGCCTTTGGTCTGTCCATTGTGGCTATGGCCTATGTAATCGGTGGAGTGTCGGGCTGTCATATCAACCCAGCTGTATCCCTGTCAATGTTTCTTGACAAACGGCTCTCCGCCAAAGATTTTGTCGGATATGTAATTGCACAGGTAGTGGGTGCGATTGCCGGTGGGGCTTTGTTATTTTTGATGGTAGAGGTCTTTGGGGTAGCAGACGCTACTGGTGGTCTTGGCTCAAATGCAGTAGGTGACCTAGGCATCGGCGGAGCCTTTGTAGTGGAAATTGTCCTTACATTTATCTTTGTGCTCACCATACTAGGCGTAACCGCAAAAGAAAAGACCGCCAATGTGGCAGGTCTAGTAATCGGTCTTACATTGGTGTTTGTGCATATCGTAGGCATTCCCCTGACAGGTACCTCTGTAAACCCGGCTAGGAGCTTAGGACCTGCAATCTTTGCAGGTAGCGCAGCACTTACGGATGTTTGGGTGTTTTTATTGGCACCTTTGGTTGGGGCGGTGCTGGCTGTGGTGGTTTATAGGTTTTTTGTTAAGGTGAAGTAAATATAGTGAAACCCCCTTGGATGAGTAATGCCATTCAAAGGGGTTTTATACATAAATAAAGAGGTGTACTCATGAAGATTTTCGCATCAGATTACGACGGCACATTTATAAGAAGCAATGCCCCTCAAGGAGAGTTGGAGGAAAACATATGGCAGGTCGCCCGGTGGCGAGAAGCCGGTAATCTCTTCGTCTTTGCCACGGGGCGGGATATGCCTGACCTGATTGATTACTTGTCTGAGGGTTTGATTTGTGATTATCTTGTGTGTATAAACGGCGGACTTGTTGCCACAGGAGCGGGCGAGATTATCTTCGCAGAAATAATTCCTCAACATACTGCAGATGAGATTATGTCAATGATTAGGGAAAATGGCATTAAGAATCCATGGATTAGTAATATAACAAAAAACGGCCCCGGGAAAATTGCATTTGCAATGGACACGCCGGAGGCCGCGTATGAAATGGCGGATGTATTCAAAAGGCGATTCGAAGACAGGGTCACCATTTTTTCTAATGAGCAATGTGTAGATATTACTGCTCTTGGAGTGACAAAGGCTACCGGTATTGCTATGATTGCTGAAAGGCATAATATCCCTGATGATGACATCTATTGCATAGGGGATAGCCATAATGATGTGCCTATGCTTAGAGCCTATACTGGGTTTACCTTGCCTGGGGTTGATGATGTGGTTAGAGCTGCGGCAGCAGAGGTTTATGGCAGTGTTGGGGAGGTGGTTTTTACCCTTCTCACCATTCAAGTATAACCTTTCCAGAGTGCCCGGACTCCATCAATTGAAAGGCCTCTTCATAGTCCCGATAATCAAATCTATGGGTAATAATTTTGGCAATATCATCCTCAAGCCCTGACTGTAGCAACGCCGACATCCTGTACCATGTATCATACATCTGGCGGCCATAAATCCCTTTCAGGGTCAGGCTATTGAAGATTATCTTACTCCAATCTGCCTTGGTATCGTCCGGGAGTATGCCCAAAATGGCGATTTTGCCCCCGTTGGCCATGTTATCTATCATGTCCGCAAATGCGGCACCGCTGCCGGACATTTCTAAACCTATATCAAAGCCTTCTGTCATGCTGTCTATGCTTGCTAGTACATTGGTGAGCTTCTCAGCGCGTACATCAACTACCTTGGTAGCACCAAGGCTCTGGGCCATTTCCAGTCTGCTGGGGTTTATATCCGTTACCACTATGTTTCTTGCTCCAGCTCGTTTTATTATGGGAATGCACATCAGTCCTATGGGGCCGGCACCGGTTATTAACACATCTTCTCCAAGGACATTAAAGCTCAGAGCCGAATGGGTGGCGTTACCCAGCGGGTCCAGTACGCTTAGCACATCTTGTGAGATGCGTTCATCGCAAATCCATATATTCTCGCAGGGGATTACCGCGTATTCGGCAAAGACACCATCCATGTTTACACCTATGCCCACAGTCTTGCGGCATAGATGGGGATGGCCTGTTATACAATGGCGGCATTTTCCGCAGACAATATGCCCTTCTCCGGATACCATCTGGCCGGGCTTTACGTTGGTTACTTGCTTGCCCACAGTCTCAACTATGCCCACAAACTCATGGCCAATGATTTGTGGGGTTTTTATGGTTTTTTGTGCCCAGGCGTCCCAGTTGTATATGTGAATATCCGTGCCGCAGATTGCGGTTTTTTTTATTTTTACAAGAACTTGGGTTTCGCCTGGGATGGGAGTGGGAACGTCGGTAAGGGCTAGGCCTCCGGGCTCAGGAGATGTCTTTACGATTGCTTTCATTTAAATCGCGCCTCCTCTGATTAAGCAGTTTTATTATATGAATGATTATAAGTGCGCCGTTGAGTACATAGACACTTATTGCGCCTATGATTATTCCATACACCACAAACATTACCGCACCGATGATATTTACCTGGCGGATGCGCTTTTCGTTGGTGAATAGGAAGGATACCAATACGAACAGTGTCGCAATTATTCCGATTATCTCATGCATTATAAATCTCCTCAGCCAGCCCTTCTGCTTGAGCCACAATTTCCATTGGAAAGTCCATAAATTGTAGCAGTTTTATGGCGTTACGGGTAGTGGACGGGCCGTTGTTTATTTTGTAATTGAAATGGACTCCCTCGTCGGTGACGGTTTCCCGGAAATGATAGTTGTCATATTGCTCTGCGAGAATCCGGGTAAGCTCGATATCGTGGGAGGCGGCAATACATAAGGCGTCTTCCTTGTGAAGATATTCCAGCACGGAGGCCGACGCCGCTATACGCTCTATGGTGTTGGTACCCCGCAGGATTTCGTCGATATAACAGGTACAGGGGAATTTTCTTACCTGCTCCAATATCCGGCGCAGGGATTTTATTTCAACAATGAAATAACTATCCCCGGCGGACAGGTCATCCCGCACTACCATAGAGGTCATGACTAAAGAAAATCGAGTCTTAAAGGATGCTGCGGCACAGGTATTGATGGTCTGAGCAAGGATGCCATTAATGGCCAGTGCCTTGATAAATGTTGACTTGCCTGAGGCGTTGGAGCCGGTTAGCAGGCTGTCATTATCTATTTTGGCGGAATTGGTAACCGGGTCAGCGATTAGAGGATGATAAATGTCCGTGAGTTCCATGGCCGCGGCAGATTGAAATACAGGCTGTGAGTAAACCGGCAGACTGTGTCGGAAGCTAAGCACTGATATACTTACATCAATTTCCCCAACTGCGCGGTACATAGCATGGAACTCCTGATGGTGCTTCTTTATTATGCGTATAAATTTGTTGTAGTTGCGGATATCGGATAGGAACATAATGTTGAAATACTCAAGGAAGGATTCTGCCATATCCCCTCCCATAGAGGTTGAGCCGGGTATATTGCGCCTTATGGATTTGAGATTCTGGTAATACTTATTTATCTCGTCCATGAAGGGCAGACCTTCCAACTTTTTGTTTTTGGTAAGGGCCTTGCAACAGCGCAGCATACTTGTTAGATATTTTATGGTAGGGAGCTCTACGGCGATATGCTGCTTGGTTTTATAATGGACAAACATATTTATCACAAAGGATGCGAGTACACCTAGTATCCCAATTGACAAGTGTAAAATTATCACTAGTCCCATGGCAAAGGGCAGTAGCGCAAGTGCGGTGTAAATATGCCGATGCTTAAGTAGTTTGCTGCTAGGGGCAAACATTAATGCAGTAAGGCCGTTGAAGTTTTCCTTTCCAAGGCGGTTGGCAAGCAGGCCTTGTACGGATAATCTTATATCCGGGTTTGCGTTGAAAAAGTGAATCAGGTTCTCCCGTTTATCCAAAGCTTCGCTATTTAAGGGCAGTTGATGAAGGATATGGTAGAGATATTCTTCCCCGACAGAGGATTGGCAGGCGTTGATTCTCGCAAAAACTTTGTCCATGTCCAGGTCGTTCCAGGTAATGGAATCTACCCACTGTTCTGTCGGTTCATGAGCTTGAATATGCTGGTCATACCGGGCCGCGCTTTCTATATGAAGACTTCCGTCATCCTCCGGTGGTTTGCCGAAGTTTGCCCCAAGGGATTGTAATCGGCGACGCTTTGTAGATATATTTGAGCCAATTGAGATGGCAACTGAAATGCCTATAATTACAAGGACCAGGATAAGTAATGGATGCATATTTTCATCTCCTTTCTATTTCATATACGGATTGCAACTATGATATACTATCGCCACACCATCGGCAAAGGAGCTCTCTAATGTCAAAACTCACGAAGGAAACCATAAAAAGCGGCGTAGTCGATATGCTGCGTACCGCTTATCGCAAGACCATTCAAACAGCAACCCCTCAACAGATATACAATGCCCTGGCCCTTACGATAAAAGAACATGTCTCAGAAAATTGGCTGGCTACCCATGATTATTTCGAAAGGGCGGATGTTAAAACTGTTTATTATCTTTCCATGGAATTCCTAATGGGCCGGTTTATGGGCAATGCAATCTTGAATCTTTCCCTTACAGAAACTGTGTCAGAGGCCCTTGATGAGCTGGGCGTTAATTTAAATTTAGCCGAAGAAGCGGAGCATGACCCTGGCCTTGGCAACGGCGGGCTTGGACGCCTCGCGGCTTGTTTCTTGGATTCCCTTTCCACGCTGGGTTACCCTGCCTATGGTTGTGGAATCCGCTATCACTATGGAATATTTGAGCAGCATATCGAAGACGGATATCAAGTAGAAAAACCTGACAACTGGCTCCATTACGGCGACCCATGGGGAGTGCGCCGCGAGGAGTACGCTAAGGAAATAAAATTCGGCGGCAAGGTAAATACGATTAAAGACGAAGCTGGAGAGTACCGCTTTGTGCTTACAGGCTATCAGAGCGTAATGGCGGTGCCATATGACTACCCGGTAGTAGGATATAACACCAACATGGTCAACACTCTGCGGCTATGGGATGCAGAGCCTGTTAACCGCTTTGACTTGCAAAGTTTTAATGAAGGCCAATATGAACGGGCCGTAGAAGAGCAAAACTTAGCCCGGACTCTGACGGCAGTGTTATATCCGGCAGATGAGTTTATGGCAGGGAAGGAGCTGCGCCTTAGGCAGCAGTATTTCTTTGTGTCTGCGACGATTCAGCGGGTAGTGGCTCAGTTTGCCCGTCGGCATAAAGAGGAATTCACAAGATTGCCGGAGTTTGTACAGTTTCAGCTTAATGATACCCATCCATCTTTGGCAATCCCCGAGCTTATGCGGATTCTTATTGACCAGTACCACATCCCATGGGACAAGGCATGGGAAATCACACGAGCCGCCTGCGCCTACACCAATCACACTCTAATGAGTGAGGCACTGGAAAAATGGCCTATAGAGCTATTTTCCCGCTTGCTCCCCCGGATATATATGATTGTTGAAGAAATCAATCGCCGGTTTTGCGCCAATCTCATAGAATGGTACGGCAACGACCCGGAACGTATCCGCTCAATGGCCATCTGCGCCGACGGGCAGGTTCGTATGGCTCATCTTGCGATAGTGGGCAGTCATTCCGTAAATGGTGTGGCCCAAATCCACACAAACATCCTCAAGGAAGTAGAACTCAAGGATTTTCACGAAATCTACCCCGATAAACTCAATAATAAAACCAATGGAATAACCCAACGCCGCTGGCTAGCAAAATGCAACCCCGGCCTTTCCAAGCTGATTACTAAGACCATCGGTGACGGCTGGTTAACAGACCTAAGTCAATTGGCAAAACTCAAGCCCTTAGCAGGGGATTCTGCTTTCCAGGAAGCCTTTATGGCCGTAAAGCGGGAAAATAAAATTATTCTATCCAATCATATAAGAAATCATTATGGTGTGGCGGTTGACCCGTCATCTATTTTCGATATTCAAGTAAAACGCCTTCATGAGTATAAGCGTCAACTCATGAACATCTTCCATGTAATCGACCTGTACTGTACGATAAAAATGAACCCGGGGTTGGATATTACTCCTCGGACAGTCCTTTTCGCGGCTAAGGCTGCCGCGAATTATAAGCGGGCTAAGGAGATTATCAAGCTGATAAACTCAGTTGCTGACATGGTTAATAATGACCCTGTTATGGATGGGCGGCTCAAGGTACTGTTTTTGCCTAACTATCAGGTAAGCATGGCGGAAAAGCTGGTGCCTGCCGCCGATATAAGCCAGCAGATTTCCACCGCAGGGAAGGAAGCCAGCGGCACAGGAAATATGAAGTTTATGCTTAACGGTGCCGTAACCATTGGAACTTTGGACGGGGCCAATGTGGAAATGCTGGAGGAAGTGGGCTCGGAAAATATCTTTATCTTTGGGATGACCGCCCAAGAAGTACAGGCTCTGGCCAATTCAGGCACTTATGCCCCATGGGACTTGTACAATATGGACTATGATATCCGTAATGTGCTCACAACTTTGATAAACGGCACCATAGACCCTAGCCACGATGTTTTTCGTGGGATTTATGACGCGATGCTAAACGGAGGCGGCACCCCGCCAGACGAATACTATGTACTAAAAGATTTTGCTCCATACAAGATTGCTCAAGCCCAGGTAGATATCGCCTACAAGGATAAAGCCCGCTGGGCCAAAATGGCTATAATGAACACAGCATCAGCGGGGAAATTCTCCAGCGACCGTACTATCCGGCAATATGCCGAGGAGATTTGGTGTATAAAGCCGATAACAATTTAAAACGTCACCCCGGGCTTGACCCGGGGTCCCCTTCTTTACGTAAAGGTGAGGGAATCCCAACTCAAGGCCGGGATGAAAGGTTTATGTATAGCGAATTAAATGAGAAACAGTCCTGTCAGAGCCGAAAATCGCGAGCGATTCAACGCGTTTTCGGCGACAGGCAGGACTGATTTCGAATTAATTCGCTATAATCGCGATTTGTGATACAAAGGAGTCAGCATGACAAAGAGACAATTCCAATGGGCCATTACCATTTTTGTGGGTACGGTGATTATTATCGGCGGGGCGGGGCTGCTGTTATGGCAGGCTTTTTGGCCTAATTTCGAGGGATTTGGTTCCGGCAATCGAGAAATTCCCTTCCATGAGCATCATAACCTAGACCCAGAGGTTCCTAATCTTATTCATGATATGGCCAGGCTTCCCCAAAGTGATGCGCCTCAGCCCTTTATTATGAACGAGGTTATGTACTTGCCTGTCGCGTTTTTTAGATACCATTTCGATCCATTTATATTTTGGGATGACCATGCGGGAGTGTTGTTTATTACCTCAGTGGCCAATGTATTGGCATTTTATCCGGATAGGCATAGCTTTGATTTAAACGGCCAGCCTCAGTCACTGGACCACCCCATCCGCAGGGTAGATGGTGAGGTTTTTCTCCCAGCGGACCTTGCCGAGGCACTGTATCCGGTAATTGTCACACATTATCTTCCATACAATTTGATAGTAGTAGAAAGTGCGGACATCCCCCGCACAACTGCCGAAGTCACAAGGCGCACAAATATCCGGTATAGGGAAGATAACCGTGCGCCCATAACAGCAAGGACCGAATCGGGGAGTACCTTGGTGCTGTTTCACGAAGTAGGAGAGTTTACTAGGGTACGCAACGGAGACGGCTTACTCGGCTGGGTTGCTACCGCCGATATAGGTGAGCCCACAACGGTAATCCCAGTGGATACCTTGGAGCGGGACCCCCTGCTGGGTGAGTTTATTAATAACAGGGTCCATCCGAGGCCTATCTGGCCGGCAGGTACACCGGTGGTGATGGCCTGGGACAGCATCTATGTCCAGGCTGCCAATTCCGTAATGATGGACGCGTACCTTTCGGAAAGCATTAATGTACTTGCCCCCATGTGGTTTAGGCTGGATGCGGAAACGATGGGTGTTACATCCCTTGCAAGCCGGGAATATGTTGAGTGGGCTCAAGGCTTGGGGCTGCAGGTCTGGCCATATGTATTTGATGTATCCGTAGCCAATAGCAGCGCGATACTCACCAACCGGGAAGCTCGGGCTTCTGTAATCGAAACCTTGCTTCACTATGTGGACGAGCTTGGCTTGGACGGAATCAATATCGGATTTGAGCATGTCACCCAAGCCAATGCTCCGTATCTGATGCAATTTTTGAGGGAGCTTGGGCCGGGACTTAGGCAGCGAGGAGTTGTCTTTTCCAAAAATGTGCTGGTGCCAACCTACACCCGGTACTATCGACGGGATTTGATGGCATATTTTATAGATTTTATTGTGGTAATGGCATATGACGAGCATTGGCACCGTGCCCCCACCAGCGGCCCTGTGGCGTCTCTGCCATTTGTGGAGCGGGGGATAATGGAAATGCTTGAGGAAGTGCCTGCAAACCAAGTTGTTCTGGGGCTGCCATTTTACAATCGGATTTGGCGTGAGGTCATAGGCAACAATACCCTGGAAACTCGTACACGCAGGTATCACGGCACAAGCTACACCCGAGCGACCTTTGATAACTACTTCCCGGAAGGCACAACTTGGGAATGGCTTCCAGAGATAGGCAAATACTACGGCGAGTATGCTGCCCATGAAGAGGGCGAGTCAGTACTGTACAGGGTATGGCTGGAATGCGAGCGCAGTATGGGGCTTAAGCTGGAGCTATTCTGGGGGTATAACCTGGCTGGAGTATCTGTGTGGAATAGGAACTTTAGGCATAACGAGGGGCTATGGGAGCTTATGGATGAGCACTTTGCAGGGCAATAAAATTTGTCGTTTTGGCCATACCTTTTTGGTGTCATTTTTAGAGTATTTTAACAAAATATTCGTTTTTTTGGGATTATATTCGTCGTTTTAGGCGCATAAAAGAAGCAAAAGATACTGAGGGAGGCAGATATGCAAAAAGTCAGCAAGGACAAGGTCGTGTACACAATGAGCAAGGCCAATGAGCCTGTACTGTACGCGGATTCCGGTTCCCAGATTGTTTTCGAAACGGAAGACGCCCTACACGGGCAAATAAAATCCGCCGAGACCGGCTTCGAGGGCTTGGATTGGTCACGGGTCAACCCAGCAACAGGCCCAGTGTATATAAACGGTGCCGAGCCTGGTGATATTCTTTCTATTAAAATAGAAAAGATAGACATTGCCGATTCCGGAGTAGTTGTCTGCGGCGAGGGCATGGGCACCTTAGGCCATATCCTCAAAGGTCCGGCCATGAAAATTATGCCTATAGAAAATGGGATGGCCAAGTTCTCCGATAAAATCAGCCTGCCTATTAATAAAATGGTTGGTGTAATCGGCGTAGCTCCAAAGGATGGTGAAATTTCCTGTGGTGTGCCGGATTATCATGGGGGCAACATGGATTGTAAGGAGATTAGGGAAGGAGCAACGGTGCTGCTGCCCGTTAATATCCCAGGGGCATTGCTTGCGATGGGTGATCTCCACGCTGTAATGGCCGATGGGGAAATAGGGGTAAGCGGCTTGGAGGTAGAAGGCGCGGTTACCGTGACTGTGGATGTAGTAAAAGGAAAATGCCTACCACTGCCCATGATAACAAACGACTATCATGTTATGACCTTAGCATCCCATGAAGATTTGGATATTGCCGTAGAAATAGCAACTGCCAATATGATGGAATATCTGACAAAAGAAAAAGGCCTTACCCCCCACGACGCAACAATGTTAATATCCCTGGCAGGAGATGTGCGAATCTGTCAGGTGGTAGACCCAAAGAAAACCGCGAGAGTGGAGCTGCCCAGGATGCTGCTCAGTTAACTTTACAATTCCATAACAAATGCGAAAAGCCATGGATTACATATTCCCATGGCTTTAGTTTTGTGTATAATACTACTAGTAAATCAGTGTACATTCCCTATATTAAGTCATTGACAAGGGACAGTGCCGGTGATAATTTTGTTAGCATCGCGCTGATGCATGTATAGTAATTTCAATCCAAAATACGGGATTGAAATTACTGTGGTTTCGGAAAGGGTTTCAATTGAGAGTGACAAAAACCTTCACTCTCAATTTAAATCGCTATACATATCCTTTAGGGGGACATTATGTCTACATATTTTAACAAACAACGACTGATTGCCTGTGCAGCGGCTATTTTGATGCTTGCGATTATTGGGATGATTATCCCATGGAGCGCACAAGCCTCAGCACCCGCACCATCCTCCGGAGATGTTGCCCAAAGAATCGAACAACTACGGCAGCGTTTTCCTGACGGCTCATTTTTCACCGTCAGCGGTCAATCCTGCTATCATGGCTCAAATGGGTCTTGCTATAATTGCAGCCTCCATGGAGTAATGAGAAGGTTGGGGTATTCCCACTTCGATTACCTCCGCCAGAGTTGGACATGCGTAGCCTTTGCTCGTTATGCTTTCTGGTGGATTTTTGGGGTATCCCATAATGTCTATGCCTATCGAAACGAAGTCCCACGGGGAACAATAAGAATAAACCGCTATGATGCACGCCCCGGGGACCTTTTTATCTGGAACGGGCAAAACTTTTATCCTCCCTCTGCCTCTGCCCAGCATATGGCGATTTATCTAGGCAATGGCTGGTTCTTTGATTCCAATAGCGGAGGAGCAGGTGCTACGGCCAATATAACATATGGCACAAGACTTACGAGCCTAGGTACGCCATCCATGGTCCTTCGAGCATACAACTATGACGAGGTAGATAGCGGAATATCTCGGCGGCTCCCTGTTTATGAGGCATATGGCCCATATGGGGATTACTCTCCATTTGCACATCTAGGTTCAATAATCGGCAGATTTACGATTCCTAACCCTGTGGGGACAGTCTATGTAGCATTACGTTATGGCTCTCAGGACGGGGAGATTGTGGCTACAAGAGCAATAGAAATCCACGAGGCTGATGCAGAGTTCCCCATTACAGTGGGCTTCCTTGATTTCGAACCTGGGACATACAGCCTTATTTTCACACAACCAGGGCATACCAGTTTCACAATAAATAACGTAGTCATCCCAGAAGATGGCGGGATACTACATCTGCACCAAGACTATCGCTTCCCCGACCAGTTGCCTATTTATCCTGGTGATATAACCGGCTCGGGACAGGTAGACGATGACGACCTAGCCCTTCTTATGGAAAATTGGGCAAGTGATTATGAAAGCGCCAACTTTACCAGCTCGGGACAGATAAATATACAAGAGCTTAACCAGCTCCTGGCCAATTGGATGATGGAGTCGGTGGTAGTGGAATAGTATTTGACAGCAAATTACCCTCCATGCTATACTCACCTTAAGCAGAAGTGCCACTTCTCACCCTCCAGCTAACGCGACAGGGTCAATCGGCAAAACAGGTATATACTGTATTTCGCATGATTATGATAATAGTGGGCTTATGCGCCCACTATTTTTTTTGAGTCGGAGGAGGTATTGCAATTCTTGATGAGTTGCTACAAAAAAGGAGGGAATCAGTATTACCGACTTAATGATTAACGAGCAAATCAGGGATAAGGAAGTGCGCCTGATTGACGCTGACGGCACCCAAATGGGCGTAATGCCCGGCCGTGATGCCCAACGCATTGCCGACGAAAAACGCTTGGATTTGGTAAAAATATCGCCGACAGCCAAGCCGCCGGTATGTAAGATTATGGACTATAGCAAGTTTAGGTTCGAACAGTCCAAGAGAGAGAAAGAAGCACGCAAGAAACAGCGCACAATCGAAGTCAAGGAGCTACGCCTTCGCCCAGATACGGATACTCATGATGTTGAGGTAAAGGTAAGAAAAGCCATTGAGTTCCTAAAAAGCGGAGACAAAGTCAAAGTCGCTATCCGCTTTAGAGGACGGGAACTAGGCCGTACCGAAATCGGTTATGGTGTTCTTAATGACTTCGCCCAAAAGGTAAGCGAGTTTGGCCAGATAGAAAAGCCTCCAAAAATGGAAGCGAGGTCTATGGCGATGTTCCTTGCGCCGAAAAAGGATTCAGCAAGTAATTAAGTAAACAAAGGAGTTTATTATGCCAAAACTGAAAACCAAAAGAGCGGCTGCGAAGCGCTTCAAAGTCACAGCCACAGGCAAGTTTAAGCATCCAAAAGCTAACAAACAGCATATTCTTGGCAAAAAAAGCCCAAAACGGAAGATGAATCTGCGCAAAATGGGTATGGTTGACAAGACCAACGAAAAGGCCGTTAGGCAAATGATGCCCTACGCATAAGTTTGAGGGCAAATATACCAACCCAAAATGAGTATGGGAGTAAAGCTCGAAATATTTCATACTCGTTTGGTGACAGATATCGCCCTTTATGGGTGGATAGGAGGAAAGTAATATGGCAAGAATAAAAGGGGCAGTAAAAGCAAAAAAGAAGCATAAACGTATATTAAAGCTTGCTCGTGGCTATCGTGGCGCAAGGAGCAAGCAGTATCGTGCAGCCAAGCAGGCCGTAATGCGGGCAATGGCATCAGCCTTTGTGGGCCGCAAGCAAACTAAGAGGGAGTTCCGTCGTTTGTGGATTTCCCGTATCAATGCGGCGGCCAGGCAGCATGGCTTAAGCTATAGCCAATTTATGCAAGGACTAAAGAAAGCCGGCGTGGATATCAACCGCAAGATGCTTGCAGAGCTGGCTGTCAACGACACAGTTGCATTCACCAAGTTGACCCAAATGGCATCTGGTTCGTAATGTATAAATCTGATTAATTTAACAGATACTATGGAAAGTCTAAGAAAGATTATTTTGACATACTACTGAATAAGGAGGAACTACATTGAAAGCAACCGGAATAGTCAGGAGGATTGACGATCTTGGACGAGTCGTCATCCCAAAAGAAATACGCAGAACCCTGCGCATACGTGAAGGTGACCCACTGGAGATTTTCACAGACCGCGAGGGAGAAATCATCCTAAAGAAATACTCTCCAATAGGGGAACTTGGCAACTTTGCAAAGGAATACGCCGAGAGCTTGAGCCAATCCTCAGGTCATATCACCTGTATTGTGGATAAGGATCAAATTATTGCCGTTTCTGGCGGCTCCAAAAAAGAATTCCTGGAAAAGAATATTTCAACGGCACTGGAAAAGACCATCAATCAGCGCAACACAGTGTCCGCTTCCAGAAATGACGCTGCCTTTGTACCAATACTGGAAGAAGACGATCCCAGCACCTATAGCAACGAGTTTATAGCCCCAATTATTGCAGAAGGGGATGTACTGGGAGCTATTGTTTTCCTGTCACCAGATAAGAAAATGGGTGAAGTTGAAGGAAAGCTGGCGCAAACAGCGGCAGGGTTCCTTGGGAAGCAGATGGAGCAGTAATTAACAAACTCAAATGCATTAAAATATAACACATGTCATCTTGATGCTCAGGATGATGTGTGTTTTTTTGTGCAAATTGAAACGCTTGCTTCGCGTCTCAAGCAGTCGCTCTGTCAGACAGGTTTTAATTTGGAATTGATGGGGCTGGTCTTGCTAAGCAAAAACCATGAATATCTATGCAAAGCTTGTCATTGCGAGCAAAGAGAAGCAATCCAGAAGGTTTTATTTGCTGGATTGCTTCGTCGCTTCGCTCCTCGCAACGACGAGGCGAGTGCATAATTATTCATAAAAATGCTTAATGAGACAGCCCCATATTGTTTCGTATTGTTGGGGATAGGGTCTATGACAATAATAATGTGTGGCGTTATGAAAAACGTGGGGATTGCATATGTGATTCTGCCGGTCATTGATGGTATAGAATCCATGGTGATAGGGTTATGATACTAACAACAATTGGGTGTTCAAAATTACAGTAGACCCTTTTTTGCGTAATACACCAGTCAATACCATAGCCCCAATGCGTAATGTGGCAGTTGCACAAGGCAAAATGGATTAAAGCAAAACCAAAATCAGGGGGGCACGAGGAAATGGAGAATATCAAATATCTTATATAACAAATATAACGTTTGGGTAAAAACACCCCAGAGCATATTGGTTATCCTGGGGTATCGGGGCGGGGGACATTTTTATCCAAAGCATCCGCTAGCACAATGCCTCGCCCCACACATGTCATATGGCGGGTAAACGCCGATATGACATGCGATGCAGGGCGACAATACGGGCCGTGTTATTATTACCTTCTGGCTTTCTTAAAAATGATTTGTTTACTGGCTCCGGTAATATTGGCACCGGCAACCATTACCTTGCGCTTTTTAATGGCGACAATTTCTACTATTGCCGCAGCCAGTATCATTGTCCCGGCTACAGCAAATAAGATTGATGTACCCGTACCGCCGGAAAGGGGTAGCCTAAACTGCTCCCAATTCCCGATGTAAAAGAGGTTAGCCCGCGCGTCAATAGGATGCCCTGCCGACACGGGAAAATTGGTGGAGCGGATAGCCCCCGGCATTGAATAACCACCGATTATTGTAAAGTCGTTGATGCTACCGGTAGTCATGGTTATACGCCATTGACCAAAGGGCGGCTGGAACCCGGAAGGTACAACATTCTCTACTAGTTGATAAATATGTCTTGGATCCATATAGAATCCGAGGGGTGTTGTACTACCTGCTCCCGGGCTTGTGTATATGCCATTTACAAAGAACACTTCTTCCCACTCAGGACCCGGGGCCGATGTAACAAGATACGCACCTCCTGTACCAAGCGACGGATCAATCTCTGGGTTAAGATGCCGGAATACCCTAAACTGCGCTCCTTCTAGTAGACTAATAACCGGACTTTCCTGGTAAATGCCTTGATCTGTTTTAAAGAAGTCTAAACGCTGCAAGGGTACCCGGAAATTGATATCGTAGTTGTTTAACGGATGCCGTACTTCTGTTTGGATAAAGGGCTGTTGGCTGGTTGACACAAAACTTATATTGGTCAATAAGTCCCTATTGGACGGCGGCCACCATAAGCGATTAGCTTGGTTGTATTCAAAAGTTACATCTACCAGAGTTAGATTGCTGTAGGGAACAGGTGTTGCACTCATATTAAGCGGGTCTTGATATTGGTAATTTGCCGTAAATATCCCGCCACCCATGTAACCTGCAGCGTTGTGGGTGATGTAGAGATTTTCTACCTCTGGATGATGGGATGTTGTTTCCATACGCATTGTGGAGTTTTGTGCTACCCATACGCCGCCACCGCTGTTTTCGGCTGTGTTACCGGTAATGGTCTTGGAACCGGTACCGCGTAGGGAAAAACTTGAATTATTGCCTACCCATACACCGCCACCGTTGTTGTCTGCCGTATTGCCCATATCGGGATTGCAATCTTCGTCGGGACTGTGCTCTTCGCAATCGTTGGGGCAGCCAACCGCGCCGCCAATGGTACCGCCATAGAAATTAAACCTGGCGTTTCTGGCACCTCTGGTCGCTACAGCCACACCGCCGCCGATAGTATAGGAATGATTCCCTTCGATTACGGCATCCCCCGACATATTAAACTCACCCCACACATACACACCGCCGCCACCGCTAACCCCACCGCCGGGGCCGGGCTCGCCGAGATTGCGGTTGCCTATAATCCGTCCACCACTCATATCAAACCAGGACAAATCAATATGCTGTTGTGCGCCTGGGATTCTGTCCGCGACAAATACACCGCCGCCGCCTGCCCTGCTGACATTGGCTTCTCCGGGGCTTATGCCACCAATGGTTCCCCCTGTCATATTAAGCCTGGATTCATTGGCGGCTATCCCAATGCCGCCGCCTCTGTTATCGGTGCCAATAGATGTAGCACTGTTACCGCTGATGGTACCGTCATTAAATGTCATTTCCGCATTCCAGCGTATATATACCCCTCCGCCAAATTGGGCCTCATTACCCTCGCCAGAGTAGCAATTATGACTAGGAGCATTGTTTTCGCAATCATCATCGCAGACGCGTACACGTCCTATAACACCGGCATCCATGATAAAGTGTGCTCTTGTCGCCGGCACATTCCCGTTGTTGACCCCTAATGCGCTTGACACAGTTACACCGCCGCCGCCATTTTGATCACCGGTACCCATGGCACTGTTTCCTCTGATGGTGCCATAAGTGCCGCCGGTTCCTTCTTTCATATGGAAGAGCCCTGGACCCAAGAGGAAGACTCCGCCACCGTTTCTCATGGCATGGTTTCCCTCAATAATGCCTGTATACATATAAAATGTGCCAGTACCCGTTATAAACACACCACCGCCGCCTTGCCCCGGATTAATAGCAGCACCGGGGTTGTCGCCTACTGCATCATTGCCGGCGATGGTTCCGTATGTGGGGTTGTTGTTGATATCAGCACCTGGCCGCATAACAAAATGTGAATGGGCTGCAACGGCGACGCCACCGCCACTTCCAGAGATATTACCCTCGCCTGGGTTTAGGCTACCGATGGTGCCGGCCTCCATAATAAATTCGTTTATACTGTGAGCTGGTGACCCCTGGACCACCATGGCTACGCCACCACCACCGCCGACATTGCCAATTATGCTGCCAGAAGTGGGTATACCGTTTATGCTGCCGGGCAGCATCTCGAAAAGCGAACCTCGTGTTACAAGTACGCCGCCGCCGTTGTGGGTTGTGGAATTACCTTCACCATGCCGGCTGTCGCCACCGATGATACCGGCCTCCATGCGGAATGTGCTACGATTGACAGGACTATTAATGGAAGTCACCGCAACGCCGCCGCCGCCATTCAAGTTGCCACTGGTGCCGGCAGCATTCACATCATTGCCGCTTATGCGGCCATAGGTTAGGTTGCCATTGGAATCAACCCCGGGCAGCATTTCAAAGTTAGCACCTGCCATCACAAACACTCCGCCGCCGTTTCTTAATGAAGTATTTCCTATGCCTGTGTCTCTGTCCCGGCCGATGATACCTGCCCTCATTATAAAGGTACTGGGAATCCCGGCGTTGACACCAGTCACAGTTATGCCGCCGCCACCGCTGTGTTCATTAATAGTACCCATAGATGCATTGCCGCTTATTCTGCCGAATGTTGGTATGTTGTTTACTGTGCCGGGATTCATCTCAAACCTAGCTC
>WQVF01000045.1 GCA_009781725.1 Defluviitaleaceae bacterium | reverse complement strand
TCGTTCATCAAATAATACGGCTCGTTTAGTTTTTCTTGCAATGATTTTGCAAGGGTTGATTTTCCGCTACTAGATACTCCATTCAGGCATATTATCTTACCTTTGTTCATATGTTCAACCTCGCTATATATATTTTTACGCACGTACCACGCTTGTGATGGTACATAAGTGTGCCCTTATTTTATTCAGCTGAAATATTTTATTACACAGAAATTAAAGCTGTAATGGTAGCCGCAATTTCTTTCATTTTTTGCAACTTTATATTCCCAACTTTATTAATTATTAAACCAACTTCTGCTGTGAATAGTTTGTTTGGACGGATATTGCTTAAAACATTTAACACGCCATCAGAAAAATCAGCATCCGAAAGTTCAACTGCATAATTATCGCTAAAATTACGGCTGGTTATTTGCGCCAAAATAACGTCATCCGAAGATGCTATAGCAACAACAAGGGCAGGGCGGCGTTTAGAAGAGCTTAAATCTGAAAATGGAAAAGGCAGTACAACTACGTCGCCTTTTACAAATTTGCCCATGTCGAATCCTCCTCGGGAGTAAGCCAGTCTTTCGCTAATGATTTTTCACTTGCAAGTGTTATGTTATTTGATTTTTGTGCAGTTACTTGAAAAGGTATTGCTTTTTCGCGCACTGCTTGGCTAATAAACAAACTAATGGCAGATGAAAACGAAATGCCCAATTCGCGAAATAAAATATCGCCTTTTTCTTTTAACTCATTATCAATACGAATATTTAATTGAGCCATAGTAAACCTCCCGCATTTGTTATACAATCATTATAAAGCAATGTATAGCATTTGTCGCCAATATGCTCATATATGCTAATAATGGAATCGCAACGTTATTTCCGCCCTTCACAGCGCACATCATATTAAAGCAACTCACTATAGGAGATTGATATGCCAAAAACATCAAGCTACGAGCAACGCAACAGAGTCAAGGAGCCCCTTATCGAGCTGGAAAGAGCTCCTGCTTTTGTCTATGCCGGGCGGGTTTCGGGCAGTGAACGGTATTATCTACCGGCTCAGCACGACCAAATCACAGAGATAATCTATTTGGCTGCCGGAAAAGGGACTCTCACCATCGGCTCGTCAGAGCATAAGGTTGGCGCAGGGGATTTGGTAATTTTCAATAGCGGTGTGCGGCATGAAGAGCTATATTACGTAGATAGCGAGATGGCTGATGCCAGGCTTGTTGTATACCACTGCGGAATTACCGATATTCATGTCAAAGGGATAAAAGAGCAATGGCTCATCCCAGAAAACTTATCACCGATTTTACATACCGGCAATAATCAGCCTGTCTTTCAAATGCATTTCGATAAGTTGATAAATGAACTTGATGCCAGAAGTCCCGGACATGAAATGCTTTGTAATAATCTGGTATCTGTGCTATCTGTTTATGTCATAAGAATGGCGAATGACATAGTCAGCATTCTATCTGACAAAAACGAAACCCTTACCCCATCATTGTTATCTGAGAAAATTAAAATGCATATTGATGAGAATTACGCTCGGACAATCACTATCGAAGAATTGGCTGCGGAGTTTCACATTACCCCATCCTACCTTGCCAATATCTTTAAGAGGCACATAGGAATGCCGCCGATTAAATATCAAATCTCAAAGAGAATGGATGAGGCCAAACGCTTGCTTTCACATACGGAACTAAAAATAAACGAAATAGCATCCAGGATTGGGTATGAAAATATCAACACTTTTTATCAGCCATTTAAAAAGAATACCGGGGTCACCCCCAAAGAATATAGGAAGATAAGCAGCTCCCCTACCCCTTTACACTTCCAATCGTGAGTCCGGACATGAAGTATCGTTGCAAAAACGGGTAGATTAGCAGTACCGGAATCATAGCGATAAAGACCTGTGCTGCATTGGTTGTGCGGTTACTTACTTCCATCATCCTGCGAATAGCTTCTCTGTCCCCAGTAATCATAGTGGGGTCAAAAGTCACAACTCGAGTACGCAAATAGGTCTGAAGGGGATAATTGCTAGGGTCGTTCATAAAAATAATACCGTGGAACCACTCGTTCCAGTGGCCGACTACTATAAACAACGTAATTGTCGCAATTGATGGCAGAGATATGGGCAAATAAATCTGTGCCATAGTCCGCCAGTGTGATGCACCGTCAATAAACGCGGCCTCTTCCAGCTCTTTTGGGATACCCCTAAAAAAGTTCATCATAAGGATAATATGCCATGTATTAACCGCTCCAGGGAGAATCAGAGCCCATATTGAATCGATAAGCCCGACACGGCTTACAACAATAAAAAACGGGATAAGGCCGCCACTGAAAACCATTACAATAATAAAATATGCTACAAAAATTGGCCTATGTTTGAAGGTCGACCGCTCCTTTGAAAGTGGATAAGCAGCAGTTATGGTCAAAAAAAGCTGAATCGGCACAGCAATACCAACCCTTTGTATAGAAACCCAAAGGGCTTGGAAAAATTCCGCGTTCTGCATAGTCCATGAGTATGCATATGTCGTAAAATGGACAGGCCATAGTCCCACAAGTCCTGCCTCTGCCGCAGAACGCGAGCTTAGGGACACGGCAAGGAGGTTAATCATTGGCAGTATGCACAGCAATGCCAAAAGTATTAAGAATACATAGTTGAAACACACGAATATCCGTCTTGCAGTGCTTTTATCTTGAACCATGGTGTCCTCCCAGCAATCCCTCATAAATTAGCGTTACTTTTCCGGTTTATACCAAATCATCAAAACCGGATTTTTTCATGTTAAAGTACCCGGTAATTAGAGTACTTAGCGGCAAGCCAGTATGATGTTACTATAAATACAAGAGATACAACTGACCTAAACAGCCCGGCGGCGGTTGCCAGTCCAAATCTCATATTTATCAGCCCCATACGGTAAATCAGGGTATCCAATATATCCCCGCTTTCATATACAACAGGGCTGTATAAGTTAAATACCTGGTCGAAACCTGCATTCAAGATACCCCCAAGGCTTAGTACCGTCATAAGGACGATTATCGGCATCATACCTGGTAAGGTAATATGCCAAGTTTGTTTCCAGCGGGCAGCACCGTCTACCGTTGCAGCTTCGTACAAAGATGGGTCTATACTGGTAAGAGCGGCAAGGAAAACAATGGTCCCAAAACCAAACTCACGCCATACATGAGTGGATATAAGCACCGTGGGGAACCAGTTATTATCTGCTAGGAAAAATATAGGCTCTATTCCAAAAAGCCCAAGAAAATTATTGAATGCGCCGGTACTTGGGGAAAGCAGGTCAATAAAAATACCACCAAGTATTACCCAGGACATAAAGAAAGGCATGTAAATAATAGTTTGCACACCGCGTTTTACAAACTGGTTCTTGGCTTCGTTTAGAAGCAAGGCCACTATTATGGGTACGACCAACATGAAAACGATTTTCATAAAGGCGATATACACTGTGTTCCACAAAACTTGATTAAAGGTGGGCAGCATAAAAAGGTCCCGGAAATTATCAAAGCCCACAAACCGGGAACCAAGCACCCCAAGGGATGGCAAGTAACGCTGGAATGCGATAACAACACCAAACAGTGGTATATAACTGAAAATAAACAAAATAATCACACTTGGAAGCAGCATGACTATCAATGGGATTTCTCGCCTAAAGGCGACCTTCCGTGCTTGCTTACGCATGGCCCAGCCAGCTTTTTTCTTCCATGGGAGTTGCATGATATGCCCCCTTGCTCTTATTTACCCAACGCGGATATGTACAGGACATTAATAAATTGCACAAAAGCCCGTCACCCCGGGCTTGACCTGGGGTCCCCTCCAGTCTTTCGACAAAGGTTAGGGAATCCCACATCATGCGCGAGATGACGAGGCTTAATTCTCTGGGTTCTTGTTCAGACCCTTGTAACGCAGATATTAATTATTACGCAGCCATTCATTAACTTCATCTGTAAGACGCTGACCGCCTGCGCGTAGCCATGCGTCTTTAAATTCATCAAAGGCTTCATCCAATGGCGCACCACGGATGATATTGGTAAATGCTACGATTTGCAAGTCATGAAGTATGGGAATCAGGTCGCCCATTTGCTCCGATGGTGGCCCTTGGAACATGTTAAATTGAATAAAGTCATCGGCCTGGTGTACATGGTCATACATAATATGAAGTACTCCGCCAAGACCATAGACTGCCTGGCTGCCCCAGCTCCACCAATTCCTGTCTATAACCCAGTCGCCTATCCATTCAATCATTTCTTTATCTTCCGGAGTAGCTTCGGCTAAATATACAGGATCATCCCATGAGGTTAGGTTATGCTCCCCAAACCAGCGTTGCAACGGAGGAAGACTGTTTTCACCAAAGTCGAATATATCCGCCAATGGCATATTTACCCTTACCAATAGTTTATTTGTCCAGTTAGAAAACCCTTGCCCATGCACATCTTGATACCCATGAACTTGTTCTATAAATCCAAAGTCCTCTGCATGTGGTATATTGTGCATTGCATGATAAGAAGTTGTGACATTGAGCCACTTTATTATAGCTTCGGGAATTTCAAAGCCGTTTCTTACCACGATATATTCCATAACACCAAAGAATCCTGGATACTGAGCATATCCGCCGCCGACATATGGGATTTTAATCGGCAGCCAGTTTCTGGTTGGCCATACATCTGGGTCGGCCAGAATGGATTCCGCAATATCATAGTAGGCAGGGTCAAAGGAAATGGTTGTTTGGAATCCGGAGCCCCATGGTGCCCAAACCCAAGCGGGAGCAATACCTACCGCACCCGTGGCGATATTTTCGCCAAGCTGCTGATAGCCCTGAACCACAAATTCCGGGTCGATTAATCCTTCAGTATACATATCTTGCAAAACTCCAAGGGCAGTACGTGTTTGGTTTGACAGACCACCAAAGACCGCACCTCCGGCACCGTCATTTACCCAAATTTGAGGAAACGCACCATATGCCGCAAAGAAGGCATCCAGACTGCCGTTACCACCGGTTCTGTCCAGAGGCCATAGGAAGTCATGTCTCATTGCCATGCCAAATGCTTGGGGTGCATCGTCCAGGTTGGCAGCAGCAAACTGACGGCCTGCGTCAATAAGTTCATCCATGGTGCTTGGTACAGGAATATCAAGCTCGTTGAGCCAATCTTCCCTAATCCAGAAAAACTGATATCTCTCATATGGATGAGCCATGTTGGGGATACCCATTAGTCTACCGTCTCTCCATGCAGATTGAAATCCAAGGGGATCCAAGGACACATGTTGCTGCAAACGCTCAGAAGCAGTGCTGTTCCAAGCATCTGTAAGGTCTGTGAGCATATTGCCCTCCAAAAGCATCTGGAACATTTGCGGGCTTGCCACAAACATGTCCGGCAAATCTCCTGAGGCAATAAGCAATCCCATACGGGTTTCATAATCATCCCGGCTGGCTACAGTCCAGATAGTTTGAGGGAATACATTTGTAAGCTCAGAAAATAAATTAACGATTGCATTGTTGTCAAAATCCATGCCTTCCGGCATATAGTCCTGACCAGGCCAGCTCATCCTACCATGGGTAAAGGTCACAGGCTCTGGGAAGGGGTTGAAATACCTAAGCCCGTCTACAATGGTATCATCCGGCACTGACGGGCCTGCCGGTGTTTCCTGTTCATCTGTGCCAGCGACATCACCTGTGGTGTCCCCCTGCGCCGGAGGTTGCACATCTGCGCCGTCGTCGCCATTGTCATCGCCACCTCTGTTACAAGCAGCAATAACAAGCAAACCAACAACCAATAAAGCAAGTAAACTCAACTTCATAAATTTAGCTTTCATTTTGTTTCTCCTTTCGTACTCATGGTTATAATGCCCAAATTTATCTGAATTACATCTGTATTATGCAACAAATCACACTATCGCATAGTACTAATAACTACACAAAAAACACACTAAAACTGCTTATACTATATATGGTAAACTGTAACCGACCTAAGGATGTGAGCCATGATTTCGAATAATGAACTGCTTACGACCAGTAAGCCCCAACTGGAGCTCATTAAGAACCCAATTTTTGTATATGTAGGGCATTCGAACTACGAGCACAAGCATAAGGTCGTGCCTCACAAGCACGACCATTTTAGCGAAATTATTTATATCGTATCAGGTGAAGCTACCTTTACTATTGACGGAACATGCTACAAGGCCAGGGACGGGGATTTGGTTATTATTAACAACGGGCTAGAGCATGAAGAGCATTATTCGGGGCAAAGCCTTGTACACTATTATTATTGCGGCCTTAATAATATTCATGTGCACGGGCTTAAGGAGAACTGTCTAATACCTGACTCCATCTCACCCATTGTTAGTACAGGTACAGACCGGGATTATATCCATAATCTACTAAACCAGCTCTTTATAGAAGGATACAACCGCCGTATGGGATACGATATAATCTGCACTCATCTGGTTTCTGTTCTTACAATATGTATATTGAGAATGGTAAACAAGCATATTTCCCATTCTCATGAAAACATGAAATTAACCACATCTATGACCTTGGCAGAAAAAGCAAAAAAACTCATTGATGCAAACTTCACAAAAGACTTTACCGTAGAATCACTAGCTGACAATTTTCATGTACATCCATCTTACCTAGCCCATGTGTTTAAAGAAAATATTGGAACGCCCCCTATGAGATACCAAATGGTAAGACGCATGGACGAGGCCAAGAGGCTGCTTTCCTGTACATCGTTAAAAGTGCATGTTATTGCAAAGATGGTTGGATTTGACAATACAAATCATTTTTACAACCAATTCAAAAAGAGTATCGGAGTCTCTCCAAACGGGTATCGCCGCAGCATCACTAATAGTCTGCTGAGCAAATAGCATGATTCATCATCCACTAAAACTTCCCTCTGGTAAACTTTATATCTAATTTTTCGCGGCGAAAATAGGCATTGATTATTTCCGTTACCTGTCTGGCATCTTCCGTTGTGAAAATAAAACGCCCGTAAGTTATTCCTGCTTTTTCTATTGCATCAAGTCTGTCCGCCATAAAAATCGGAACGGAGTTATATAGATTATCCCCATGAATAAAGAAAACCGCGCCTGTCCTGTCTGTTATGGAGCCGTTGACCGGATTGCCGAGTTTCATTAGTGGGAGCTTGCCATAGATTATGGCTTCTGTGTCGATGCATTTTTTTATATCTCTCATTTGAGGGAGATTGAGCTCTGGATGAAGGCTTGCGCGCTTTACACCCAAGCCCATCAGCACCTGCAATGTAGCAGAATTAAAGCAATGAACCGAAAAATCCGTCACACAGCCGGGGGTTATTTCCCCATAGGAAGTGGCGTAATTTTGCGTTATCTCAATGCCAAGACTTTTGCAGGCCTGTCGCTGTTGAACTGTCAAACATGTAGCAACAAATTTAATCCGCATGTTGTGCCCCCTTTCGATAGGGGTTTCTTAATGAATCCATGTACATGCCGTACTTGTTGTCGCTGTAATAACCATCGGTGTACCCGCCCCGGTCAAACACACAAAGCATAGCCTTTTTTTCCTTGGAAGATAGGATTTTGCCGTCTAGTGCCTGACGATATGCACCAACAACCGCACATACATAGTCCTCGCCCTTCATACGGCCTTCAATTTTAAGGGACTTGACGCCTATTTCGGCTAAATCACCTACATGGTCAATGAGGCATAAATCCTTTAGGCTAAGCAAAACGCCCTTCCCCACCCTTCCTTTATAAGGCAAGCGACAGGGCTGGGCGCAATTACCGCGGTTGGCAGAGCGTCCTCCCAAGAAACTGCTCATTAGGCATTGGCCGGAATAGGATGAGCACAGAGCGCCATGGATAAATATCTCTAGTTCTACGGTTGTATTTTGGGCAACTTCTTTAATCTGGACTCGTGACAGCTCTCGTGCCATAACTACCCGCTTAAACCCAAGGCTACCTAAAGTGGTTACATCCTTTAGGGTTTGGGCTGTCATCTGGGTGCTGGCATGAAGCACGGCATCGGGGTATTTTTGCATAACCATGTAAGCCAACCCCAAATCTTGCAAAATAAAAGCAGCAATACCGGCATTGTAGGCTTGCTCGACGATGGTCATAGCTTCTTTAAGTTCTCGGTCAGTCATTAGGGTGTTGATTGCCAGATATACCTTAACATCCGCGGCTTTAGCGTAATCAATGGCCGTGATTAGCTCATCTCCATGAAAATTGGCGGCATTGGCCCTGGCGGAAAATTTCCCTGCACCCAAATAGACCGCATCGGCTCCTGCCTTGACTGCGGCCTTTAAGGTTTTCATACTTCCGGCGGGGGCCAGTAGCTCTGTTTTTTTCATTTATGCCTTGACTACAAAGTTAATAATTCTACCTGGTACATAGATGCTTTTTGCAATTTCTGCGCCTTCGAGCTTATCCGCCAGGGCGTCCTTAGCGGCAGCTATCGCAGCTTCCTTATCAGCATCTGCAGGGATATTAATATTGCCTCGTAGCTTACCATTGATTTGCATTGCAATTTCGACGGTATCTGTTTTAAGCATTTCCGGGTCATACGTAGGCCAGCTCTGGGCAAAAACAGAATCTTTATGCCCAAGACTTTCCCAGATTTCTTCTGCCATATGGGGCGCGAAGGGTGCCAGCAAAATAGCCATGACCTTTAGCGTTTCCCTATCCACTCCGCCCAAACTTTGCAAGGTGTTGGTATGCTCCATAAATCCGCTGACCACAGTGTTGAGGGAAAGATTCTCTAGCCTTGTAGTGATATCGTGGACTATCCTGTGTCGCAAGCGTGCGAGCTCTGTTGTGGCGGGGTTGATTTTGGTGGCATCCCGCTCCACTATCCGCCACAGCTTGTTTAGGAACCGGGATACCCCTTCTATACCGCTGTCATCCCACTCGCAATCAAGCTCTGGAGGGGATATAAACATCTCATACAGACGCAGGGCGTCACAGCCGTATTTTGGAAGCACATCATCGGGGGACACACCATAGCCCTCCCCTTTTGACATTTTCTTTCCTTTATAATTAATCATCCCAATATTAAACAAAGTGGTGAATGGCTCATGAAATTGAAGAATTCCTATGTCATAGAGGAATTTCGTGTAAAACCTTGCGTACAACAAGTGTAGCACCGCGTGTTCTATTCCACCCACATAGTAATCTACGGGAAGCCAGTCTTTTATCGCCCTGGGACTTGCAAGAGCATCGTTGCTATTTACATCTGGGTACCTCAAAAAGTACCAAGATGACCCTGCCCACTGTGGCATAGTATTGGTTTCACGCTTGCCAGGGCCATTGCATTTTGGGCAGGCTATATTTACCCAATCAGTAACAAGGGCCAAAGGTGACTCCCCTGTGCTTGTGGGCAGATAGGACTCCACCTTCGGCAACATAACAGGCAAATCTTTGTCAGGCACTACCACTGGCCCGCAAGTCGGACAATGGATTATAGGAATTGGCTCCCCCCAATACCTCTGGCGGGAGAAGACCCAGTCTCGCAATTTATAGTTAATGGTCTTGGTACCGCTGCCCTGGGCTTCCAGATACTTTGTAATAGCCTCTTTACCATCAGCTACAGTCAAGCCGTCAAATTGGCCTGAGTTAACCAAGACTCCGTAACCGGTATAGGCTTCCTCCAATGGGGCATCAGTGCCATCGGGAGATATTACCCGGGAAATAGGCAAATCAAACTTCGTTGCAAATTCAAAATCTCTTGTATCATGGCCGGGTACGCACATTATTGCGCCGGTGCCATAGTCGATGAGTACATAGTCCGCAACCCAGATTGGAATCGGGCCAATTAGGGGATTGATGGCATAACTGCCAGTGAAAACCCCAGTCTTTTCTTTATCCTGCATACGATCTACAGAAGAGCGGGAGGCAGCATGTTTTACATATTCCTCAACTTTGTCATTTTGGTCAGAGGTGGTCAGCTTTTTTACTAGCTCATGTTCCGGAGCCAACACCATAAATGTCGCGCCTGCAAGGGTATCCGGGCGAGTGGTAAAGGCACGGATTTTTGCGTCGCTTCCTTGCACCGCGAAGTCTATTTCCGTTCCGCTAGATTTGCCAATCCAATCGGTTTGCATTTTCTTGACTTTCTCCGGCCAATCTAGACTTTCCAAGTCGTTAAGCAAACGCTCGCCGTAAGCCGTGATTTTCAGCATCCATTGGCGCAAATTTTTCTTTGTGGCGGGGGATTTACACCGTTCGCATACGCCCCCTACTGCTTCCTCGTTGGCAAGGACCACTTTGCATTCATCGCACCAATTTAGGGGCATTTCCTGTTCGTAGGCAAGGCCATGCTCAAACATCCGGGCGAAAATCCACTGAGTCCATTTATAGTAGGCTGGGTCTGTTGTGTTGATTTCATCGTTCCAGTCATAAATGGTGCTCATTTCCTCCAGCTGCCGCTTCATGTTTTTGATATTCTCGGCAATGGAAATTGATGGATGTTTTCTTTGCTTTATTGCGTTATTTTCCGCGGCAAGGCCAAAGGCGTCCCAGCCCATGGGGTGCAACACATGATAGCCTTGTAGGATTTTATAGCGAGATAACACATCGGAAAGAACATATCCCCGCCAATGGCCTACGTGTAGGGCCGTGCCAGAGGGGTATGGGAACATATCTAGGCAATAATACTTGGGCTTACTTGAGGCGGGATTTTGGATTGGAACCTCTTTCCAACGGGCACGCCATTTTTTTTCGATACCCGAGAAATCGTAACGGGGCATAGGATCACCTTCTTATGAGATTTTCTCCACATTATAGGAGTGTGGTCGAAAAATGGCAAATATATAGTGAATTAATTCGATATAAAACATTACACAAAAAACCCGTATGGCACCATACGGATTTTTTATGCAATATTACTTATACCGACTCCTATTAAAATCCTATCTGCCTATCGCGGCAAAACCGCTTGAAACGCTTGCTTCGCGTTTCAAGCAGCCGCTCTGTCAGACAGGTTTTAATTTGGAATCGGTATTATTTGTACCATTTTATCCATAGCCGCATAACATGGAAAATAAGCTATAGCGAACTAACTCGCTAGGAGGGAAAGCCCATGCATTATGGATACACCCCTCGGCGTATTTCGCCTCGTCAAGCCCAGTCTTTGATGCAGCAAAAATGCATCATCTTGGATGTGCGCTCCCCACAGGAATATAGCACTGGGCATATTCCCGGAGCAGTCTGTCTACCAGAGAATGAAATCCACACCCGGGCATCCCGAATCCTTCCCGATAAAAACGCACTTATTTTAGTGTACTGCAAAGGCGGAAGCCGTAGCAAAAAAGCCGCCGATGCATTGGCGGCTATGGGATATACAAATGTATATGATTTTGGAGGAATCAACTCGTGGCCGTATGAAATCGAGCAGCATTAACATGTATTTAAATGAAGGAGTGAATTGTATGCCTAGGATAGCAGTATTTGCAGGACATGGTGGTTCAGACCCAGGCGCGGTGGCTCAAGGCAGGCAGGAGAAGGATTTAACACTTGCCGTCAGCAATGCCGTAACTCAGATTCTCAGGGGTTGGGGTTACTCAGTAATCAACAACCGTACAACAGATGTTGACCGTAGCATCACCCGCGACGCCAATCTCGCCAATGAAAACCGCGCAGACGCTTTGGTTGAAATACATTTCAACAGTAATCACGGGACACCAGGGACAGGGAGCGAGGTTTTTTATAGCATCCGTGATACAGGCAGAGGCAGGGCACTTGCCGGTGCAATCTTAAACCGCATTGTTGCTCTGGGTTTTGCTAACCGGGGAGTAAAGACTCAAGTCAATGCCCAAGGCCAGGATGCCTTTGGGATACTCCGGCTTGCCAATATGCCGGCAGTGTTGGTGGAATGCGCTTTTATTAATAACCCGGCAGATATGGCGCGACTTAATATCAACTCAATGGCAATGGCCATTGCTGAGGGTATACGTGATATCTTTCCTATCGGTGGGGGAGGGACGGTAGGCGGAATGCCTCCCTACCCCGGCACCGCAATAAGGCAAGGTGAAAGAAGCGAGTCGGTCAGGCAGATACAGGCCTGTCTTAATCGGGTTTCCGCAAGGCATCCATCGATTCAACGCCTAACGGAAGACGGCATTTTCGGGCCCAGAACCTTGGATGCTGTCATGACTTTCCAGAGGATAATGGGTCTTACGCCTGACGGCGTGGTTGGGCCTTTGACCTGGGGACGCCTTGCGCAGGAATGCCCAGCCAGTGGTGGCGGTACAATGCCTACATTTCCTGGCACTCTGCTTAGAGTAGGTTCCCGTGGGGATAATGTTCGCCAAGTACAGCACTGCCTTAACCGTGTATCTCAGCCCGTCAATAGCCAACTATCCGAAGATGGCGTCTTTGGGCCACTAACACAGGCTGGGGTTATTAACTTCCAGCGGCTTTTTGGATTAAATCCCGACGGCATAGTCGGGCCAATTACATGGGGACGCCTTGCACAGGAATGCAATAGTGCAGTAGCAGTGTTTGCCCAGGAAGGCTGTGGTTGCAGCGATTCAACTGAAGTTGCCCATATTTTAGGGCTACCTAATTATGAAAGCATGGATACTCAGCAGATGCTTCTGTTTTTGCTGCTTACTATGGCTATGGAAGGATAAAATATATGTAGGGGGCAGTGTCCTTGACTGACACCCCCACTTTGGTTTTACACTAGACCTCTTCTGAAATAAGGGGCTGTCACGTTAAGGCGTAATAAAAAGCCCGTCATCCCGGGCTTGACCCGGAATCCCCTTAGTCTTTCGACAATGGTTATGGGATTCCGGATTAAATCCGGGATGACGAGCCTTGAAATAACGGTATTCTTAACGTGACAGCCCCTATTTCGGAAGAAGTCCATTAAACCATGGAGCGTAGGGGACGCCACCCCCTACGCTTTATATATTTATTCCATATCATCATCCCAACAGCAAGCACAAGCAATGATGCGCCTGCAAATACAAACGTATTCATACCGCGCCCGCCTGAAAGTGGCAAATTAAAATCTGGGAGGTTATGGATTAAGTACGTCTGCCTTACAAAAGGTGAAATAGGCACGATATTGGGCATAGGCGTGTTGCCGACTATCCTAATGTACAATGTTGGAGGGGACGCGGATGGTATGCCGCTTTGTACACTTATATGCCATTGGCCCATAGGCATCTGATGCCCCGGTGGAGGTACAACCTCTACCAACCGGTAATATCTGCGCTGGAAACAATAGTTTCCGTCTACATAGGCATACCCGCAATGTTTACATATATCAATATCATCTGGCACACACGGGCGGTATCTGCCCGGTATCATCCTAAACACCATCGGGTCGATACTGCAACTTATCCTGTCTTCGCCTAATTCCGACCAGTACCCGGCATCTATCACAGCTTGCGTAATCAAAACATCTGCGGGTTCGCCTATCCCGTTGTACACAAACATGCGCATATGGGCATCGTCTAATATTACACCTTCGTAGCCGACCTTCCAAAAACGGAAATCATACGGCATATTACGCACAAATTGATACCTTGTGCCATCGCCTACGGTTTGGAAATCCAAGTAATCGTAAGTAGCAAACATCTGGTGACAATCCAAATCTGGGTTGGGTACAAAATTAAATACAGGTACCGTACCCAGTTGGCTTATGTTAGCAGCGGTATTTATTGTAACAATCCAGTACCCATCAGGAGTCATATATCCCTCTGGGGCGAGTATTTCCCTTAGCCTAAAAGTTAAAATACCGTTCCAGCCGGGCTCTAGTCTAAGTGACGGAACCCATAAATCAGGTGCTAATGTATTGCCAATATACACCCTACCGGTGCCGCCGCTTACCATATATGTCGGGGCATCAGGGTCATCGGAAATAGGGGGGTATACCCGCACACCTGTTGTGATACACTCCAGCACAAATCTCGCGCCTGGAAGGGGGTAATGCCCAAGATGAGCACCCAGGTTTACAGTCGTGCGTAACTTGTAAAACATTATATTTGATTGCCATATTGCCTCAAAGTGATGGTGAGCCCATACGGCACGCATATTGGCTATTTCTTCGCAAGTCCATACATGTAGCGGGTCCTCTGGGTCTAGTGGGATTAGCAGGCCATTATTATCTGGGCGATAGCGTAGTGGTTGCCCAGCTTGATTTATTTTGCGCCATCCTATGAAGTTAAGGCCCGGATCATTGGTCCAAGTCGGACTTGGAGGGACAAAATGAACGTCAGGTACTTGCTCCAACGCATCGTTACTGGAAAGTGTTAATCCTTCGGGCAGAGTGCGCATGACACTTGCATGGGCGATTCCATCGTCAGTTTCCAGCATTCCGCGTGTATGGCCAGGCCAAAATGTCACACGTGACCGCCATACAGGGTATAGTCTCATGCTACCTATTACCGTCCCATATGGAGTCGGATTGCCAGGGTGGTTACGGGGGCGGAATATCTCCCTGTTATTTATATCATAAGGGTCGCAGTGGGAGCATGTTGGATGGGTAAAGTCTCCACATTCTGTAGCTCCGGAATCTCCGCATTCGTCACAGTCATCATCACAGCGGCAAATAACGCTAAACCATTCGCCCGTAAACTGAGCGGGCAACCACCCGCCGGGACGACGCGGCACAGAAAGAGGGCCTCCGCCAGAATCATAGTGCATTATTCTTATGTGGTCCCCTGAAATATGTGCGATGTCCCGGTGTACAGTACCCTGGCCGGGGTTAGAGTGTAAAAATCCACCCGCTGACAAAGAATGTGGGCCATAAGGAACAAAGCGCACATCCGCGCCAAAAACAGCAAAGAGCCGCACACCCCTATCAAAGTTAGTGCCTGCAGGGTTATAGGATGGTGGTGACGGTAAAGTCCTGTCAAAATAAGGCACTCTAAACCAACCCAAAAACTCCGCATTCCCCCATACAGGGTCACCCGGAATGGGGTTTAATTGGTTTCCTGGGCCGGGAACCGGCCTTCTCAAATCCCCTACTGGCCCCATGTCTACGGCACTTCCGCCTATGCCCGGCTCAAATATAATATATGTGTCCCATATAGCATAGATGGTCGTAGTCCTTAGTATTGGGGTGCTTGCGTCAAACCAACAACCTTCGCCATCATGGATACATGTTGGTTCGTTGGGGATACCTGCTTGGCAATTAATACATGAGTCGCCGTTTGGATTCCTGTGCCAGCCTACAAGTACAGAGCCTTGTATATTGGGGTGGTGAAACAGCGCGTGCCAATCGCCACCACTATCGTCGGAATTTCGTGAGGGCGTTTCCTGAAATGGGTCAATCGGCCAGCCTCCGCGTGTGCCGGCTGGGCCCGTTTCTCCCGCCCATTGGCCTGCCCCACCTTCCCAATAATGCCTGACATCAGGAGCATTTGTATTACGAGTTGACGCGTTTAATATATCGTTTACAGAGTCCCCAACCGGTACTAGTACCCTTCTAATTACACCGGCTGGACCCGCTATCGACTGATGGTTGCCATCAAATGTCAGCCACCTGCCCCACTGTACATACGCAGTCATGTACATGGTACCATCTGGCCTTGTTTGTAGGGCATTATTATTGTTTCGGGCAAAAAAAGCAGGGCTAAACCGTGTATTTGTAAAAATTGGCTCCCCGTATCCGGGCCGTCCACGCTGGTCTGAATTAAACGGGCTTAGGGTACTTCCGGTCGGCATGATTGTACCGGCATCCTCGTTTAGGCCAAAAAATCTATCGCGTTCGGTTACCGGTCGTGTAAATAAGTTAGAAACAGACGACGTGTACGTATACTGGAAAACAAAAAAATTGGGGAACCAGACCATGCCTTGGAGTGGGGAACTCCATCCATGGCTGTGAGTTTGCATATTATTGAAGTGAAAGCCAGCCAAAGGCATTGGACGTATAACTTCTGTAAGTACAGTACCTACACCTGTAGATGGCACGTTCGTAAACCTCACATTTGTGTTTGCCGGCAGGGACAAAACTTCAGGGCCCGTATTGCCATTACCTCTTAATGTAAGATCAAAAGCCGGTGCCCAAATTGCGTGTAAGTTAAGCACCCCACCAGGCGCAAGAGGTACAAGGTATGCCGTCTCGTTAAGAACTCTGCCATTATTCCAAAACACATTGGCGACAGGCGCATTTGCGGTGGCCTGGCCGATAGCTCTAGGCTCGGTGCCAGCGTTATTAAGCGGGTTTAAGTCATAGTTAACAGACCAGCCTACAAATACATAGCCAGCGCGTCTGGGGTTACGTGGGAACCTATGATCCATATCGTTTGAAGTGCTTGTGACAGGATCCAAGTTTTGGTTTATTGGGGTGTTCCATACACGTTGCCGTATTATGCTTGGGGCGTAACGGTCTTCGTACGCAACATTGGCAAACTCTAAGTTATGGTGAGTAGTGGTGTATCTATGGTTCCGTTCTAATATAGTTGTGTGCGTTCCTGGAAGGTTTACAGGTCCGGGCACATGATTTAGCGTACCCGGTACACCAATACTCCGGTGGCTCAAAAAGAAACGCTGATAATCGTTTTCATAAGCAAAATATGGGCGGTGTGTGGGCCAGTACGCATAGCCGCGCTGGCCTTCTTCGGCAGGTTCGGTTGCAACGGCCCCAATAGTACCGGTTACATTACACCTAGGGTTTAGATGGAAAATGACATAAACATAGTCATCCGCACTGGGGAATATCCAGTGGGCATATGCCGTGAAACTGCCGTCTATTTGCATATCGGCGGTGATTCTTACCGCGTCATTATGGTGGTTGATAGGGTAGTCCTCCATTGTATTGCATAGTGGGCAATTGTCTGCGTGGTCGTTCCTTGTTGGGTTTATTGGCCTGTCCCACCAGCCGTTAAAGAAGTGGCCGGGCCGGGTTGGATCTGGCGGGAACCCCGCAATAATAGGCTCGTGCGCGGAAAATCCCCCCCCCGGTGTGGCACGTACACGCTGTCCGCTTTGGCCAATGGTCCTTTGCGGATCTGGTAGGTGCGGGAGGATATCACGGTAGTTTGTGAAGTTGCTTAGGTTTGGGTTAAATTCAGAAGTCCCTTCTAAAGAAAACCCTTGACGGCCATGTGTTTGGCCCTGATTTGATGTAATATTTAAGTGAAATGTGACCCTATATACCCAGTTTGCGTACACAGTCATATCCTCAGTAACAATGCCTGTTGGGGGATTGTTTATATGCTCTGGATGTCCGGCATCGTATGGTGAATCGGGTACAGTTCTTGCCAAGCCAAAGGGGAAACCAGCTGGTCTGGCATGTTCAGCATGTAATGCGTCTGGATGATAATTATTGGAGATATGTGTGTTGGCGCGGCCGGCAGGGGCAAAGCGCTGGCTTACAATGTTGCCAGACGTGTTATTTCTCCAGCCATATGGTGTGGTCCACCAGCCTTCCAGCGTATATCTGTTCCGTTCGGAAGCATTGCTTCCGGTTGTTGCCTCAAATGGCGGTGTCCACCGGCCACGCGTCCCCGATTCCATTTCTACGGCCGGTGCAGAACGTGGCCACATTGTGCCGGCATATGCGTTAATAAGCCCAGCGGCAGTCCCCCTTACAAGCTCGGAACTGGGGTATGGCGTTCTAAAATCCGTGCTTGTACGCGGGATATGATTTGGGTCACCAAACGGATAATTGGGCACCCAAGGGCGCAGATTGTTTTGTCGCTCTACGTCATTTGGGATAGAAATCGGGAAATTCCAAGGCGAGCCGTCCAGCGAAATGGGTGAGCCTATAACCCCCCCTTGGCCAAAAGTAGCGTCACCACCTAGGCCAGAGTCCGCAATACTTCTCCCGTGAAGTGCCCAGCGGTATAGGCGGTGTGGCCTTGCGGCTTCGCCTACTGCCAAAACGGCATTGTCATGGTTCATATCAAACATAACCAAGTGGGTATTAAGACGCCAACGGGCATAAGCCCTAGTGTTACCTGTTATAACGGTGTCACCATCTATAGCAACAGCAGGGGATGGGGCCGGATATTCCAGATTATCGCTGCTGATAGGTATGCTGTACCAGCCCCAGAAGAGATTATGCTGCCGGCTTGGGGCATTTGGAAATACAACAGGAACGCCAAAGTCTATAGCTTCGTTAAGCGTCCAGCCATAAGGCACAAAGCGGTTATCGAAATAATTTGGGTCATCCTGTACAGGAATATATTCGCCACTCATTAGTAGCGTGGTAGTGTTTCCAAGAAAAACAATAGGGTCGCCCCATACCGCATACACAGTCATATCATGTGGGACATATGTGTACGGGCCAAATGTCTGCGAATATGAAACAACACAAGGGTCGCCATTTGCATCCAACCCACTAGGGTAAAGGCTCCACCACATAAAATGCCGCCCAATATAAATTGGAAGAAGGGGCATCCCCGCAAATGCCGGATGACTGGCAAGATCCCCATTGGGGCCGGTTTCGAAAGACTCGTGTCCAGCCGGCATAGGCATGGGGTTACCATTAAACGTAACCGTCCGTCCGGCACCTAATGGCGTAATATCTACATAATCCGGCGCATCGCCTATATAGCCATCGTCTGGCGAGTATTCGCTTTGGTCGTAGTTGATATGCTCGTAATCGTAGTAATAGGACATATGATATCCATTTACTTCGTTGTAGTCGTAGCTGTAATAATGCGAGTAGGAGTAGGCTGTTATATTGCTATAGTCGAACTCTTCTTCAATATGTATGGTGTCTCCTTGCGTATAGTAACCATAGGATATAAAATTATCGTCATTATATCCATTACTATTGTCATATGCTAATACTGCAAATGCCGTCGTGACTGCTAAAACCGTCAGCAAGACAATGATATGTATCCCATCAAAGAAAGCCACCTTTACTTTTTTATTCCGCACTCTCATAACCTCTCATCCTCTCGTTGCTGCATTGATATAGCAAACGACTTTTGCAATTGTGAACCGCCACTGCACGGGCAAAAACGCAAATTCGCATTTTTGGCAGCCTTCCTTCAATCACACATCTCAGTGTCGTTTGCTATTACTTGCTGGTTTTCTAATATAACTAATGTATGTGAATATAACAATAAGAAAAAACAGTTAAATTATGACCAACCTCTCAAAAATGTCAACTCATGTATGAATTTGTAGGATAGTTGTAACAACTCGCTCCTTTTATGGTTATGCCACAATCACAGCCTGGAGCTTTCTGTCGAACCCAATAAGTACCCGATACAAAGAATCTGACCATACCTTGTGTAATAATGGGTCGGTAATGGAGATGTGCTCCACATCAATATTTGTCGCTTTGTCACAGATGATTTTCCCCTTTCCTTCCATGGTAAGAATTTGCCCATCAATGTCGGGCTTGCTCTTAAGCATCAGACTAAGTACGACAGGATGTTCTCCAGTATATTCATCGGTAATAATGACGCCCCTACCCCTCTCGAGGCATACGGTACGGAAATATCTCTCAACCCCAGCTTCTTTGGGATAGGCTTTTGCTATATTCATGGATAGGCATGTTCTTTCAGGCATTGTTGTAAATTCCACGTCTGTGGCTTTATAATCCGCGCCTGGTGCTTGCATAATTCCGCTAAAGGTCGGTAGATTGTGAAAGGCAGATTGCATAGTCCAAATGGAGTATCGCTGGTCAGAAAAGGTATCCTTGGTATAAGTTCCGACTCCGACATCCACTATGAAAGGCTTTCCATCCATGTATAAAGTAAAGCTCCCTGTGTCGTTGTGGTTATGATTATCATCGTTGTCTCCGGCTTTTACTGCTAGACAGAAGCGGTCATCACGGGCAATCATTAGGCCAACACTTGGGAAAAATATATCTTGTGGTGGCGTAGGATTTTTATGATGCATTGCGATTTCATCTGCGGAAATGATAGCTGCCAGCCGTGTGTAAAGGGAAAGATCCGTTGAGATTGGATTGCAGCCCACTGCCGCGAAGGCTGCAAGGTCGGGGTTGCGGGTACGTTTTCCAAAGAGATATGCCAGTACTCCAGGGGGGTCCAGTAGCGGTGGGCAGTCTGCAAAGTTGATATAGTAATTATCGACTACGTGCATCTGCCGGATAAAATCAGCCATATTACGAATTTTAGGTTCCTGGTATAGCGGGGCAAAATGGTTGTCTGTCATACCGTTTAGCATCTCCATTGATACATATAGGCAAAGTGCGGCATGACCATAGTATTTTGCACCTTCATCACAGCAACCGTCATCGCCATAGTCTTTGACGAAGCAGTCCAGGCTGTAGGCGGCTTTTTCGCAGATTTGGCGGCGGGTTTTATCGGATTGAGGGGTTATGGCTACGCAGATAAGTGCATTCTGGGTACACCAGGGCGTCCAGTTCATCATTGGCTCATCGCCGCTGCCCATCCACCAAAAATGCTTGGTAAGGTATGGAGTTATTATTCGGTGATTGATTTCGTATAGTATACGGTCAGTAATTTCCCCTCCGAGACTTTCACCTAATAGCATATAAACAAGGGCCAATTGCGCGCCTGTTTCGCAAGCAAACAAATCCAACACAGGTTGGATTGGATTCGGTAGGGGCAATTGTGGGGTATTTCTAATGTGGGAATTATGAGATGGTAGCTGCCAGCCGCTTTCCTCGCAGATTGACCATAGGCCGTTGATTATTGCGTCAAGGTATTTTTCTTCTCTTGAGGCTATTTCTGCCATTACCAAGTCGTTGAGCAGGTGCCTGCGGTCAAAATATTTTTTTTCGAAGCGGACTCGGTTGCCTGTTCTAGTAAAATCCAAATAATCTGTTGCGGTGAGCACAGGCCAAGGTGTTTCTAGGGCTGCATCGCCTCTATCTATTAGTGCTTTCGAAGGCAAAGGCTTTAGTGTAAATGGAGTATACGCTTGTGGATTTTTGTTAAATGTATTGAAGAGATTTGCAAACATGGGAAGCCTCCTAGAATTTCCTCATATAGTCCCGAGGAGAAAGCCCGGTATGTTTCTTAAACACCTTGCTAAAGTAAAACGAACTCTCAAAGCCCAGCTGCTCCGAGATTTCGTATACCTTTGCATTATTGGCAAGGAGCAGCTCCTTGGCCAGGGCTATTTTCTCTGCGTTTATATACTCAATAAAACTGCAATCCCCGTGTTTAGCAAACAGCAGACTTATATATTTGGGGCTAAATCCAAAAACATCCGCTACCTGGTTTAGATTAAGGCGTTTGTCCAGGTTTTGCATAATGTATTCCTTTACTTGGTTAACAATTTGGTCGGCATGACCTTTTTTATTATAGAAATGGATTGGATATACCCTGTCAATAGCCGTAAGGGCCATACGAGCTGTGTTATAGGAATCGGAAATGGCTAGGGTTGATGCGACCTTGACCCCAAGACAGCATGATAAATCTACATTGAAATAATTTTTTATCAATTGAATCGTTTGCCTCAAAATATCACTGATATCTTGCCCTGCCAGACAAAAAACAATTGTAAACTGGTGCAAATCCACGCTGGTTATATAACAAGGCAAGAGTTTGTTTATTGTCTCCCAAACCATACGAGTGGTGCTGTTGTGGAGGTCCATTAGCTGCTTGGTGTCAGCACCTTCAAGGCCATCCAATTGGCAATAGCAGACAATATACCCATCAGAAGATAAATCTATGCCCAGCTCTGCTCTTTTCGCCTCAAGTTGTTCTGTGCTTTCGAATCGATTATTTAATAAATCCATAAAGAATCGGTCATAAAATGTCTGCATCCTAAACTCGGTTTCAGGCTTCCGCCCTAGACTTTCCAGGATATCCAGTGCTTTAATCACAGATTGAGACAGCATCTCCGGGGTAAGCTCCAGTTTTATAAGATAATCTACCGCCTGGCTTCGCATTGCTTGTTTTACGTGTTGAAATTCCTCTACACAAGTGAGGATTATAAATAGGGGAATACGTCCGTAGCTTTCACGGCAGGACTCCATTAGCTCAAGGCCGCTTCGTAGGGGCATCATGATGTCGGTGATTATTATATCCGGGCGTTTTCGCTCTACGATTTCTAATGCATGAGCACCGCTGCGGGCAGTGCCGCATATTTCAATGCCGTAGTCGCCCCAAGGGAGCATGGTTTGGAGACCGACTAAAACCAAGGGTTCGTCATCAACCAATAGCAGCTTAATCATAGACATCCTCCTTGCCAACATGGGGTATACTTACAATCACCCGAGTAAACTCCCCCGGTTGACTCTCGATACGTATACCATACTCCGGCCCAAATTCATATTGCAGCCGGGCATGTACATTTCTTATTCCTACCTTGCTGAACATGCCTTGATTATCATCTTCTTCTTCAAATAGCTTGCTGATTGTATCCTCATCCATACCCACGCCATTGTCTTGTACAATAATTTCTAAGAAGTTATCCCCTGCCCTTTGCCCGCGCACCATCACGGTACCGGCTCGGTTACTTGCCTCAATGCCATGAAAAATTGCATTCTCAGCCAGTGGTTGTAAGGTGAAAATAGGAACAGGACTATCCAAGAATTCCTCCGCCACATCAATCTGGGTTGTAATCGAGCCGCCAAATCTATATCTCGAAATCACAAAATAATCCTCAAGTAAGCTCAATTCCCTCGATAGAGGCACCAAGGCCTTATTAGTTTTGGCAACACTCATGAGTAACCGGGAAAGAGACACGGTCATCTCTACGATGCCGGTGGCATTTTGAATCGACGCCATCCATTTTATGGAGTTAAGGGTATTGTACAGAAAATGTGGGTTAATCTGATTTTGGAGCATCTTGTACTCTAGTTCATGTTTTTTCTTCTCATCTTCTATCCGGGATTCCATTAGATTTTCTGTTTCCTTAGCCATTTGGTTAACGCTTCTGGCAATAATATATCCCAGAATCAGTACGCCGACGAAAATAAATAAAAGAATACGGCCAACAAGCAAAACCTCGTCAAAAAAGAGTCCCGTCGGAAAGGATTGGGTCAATACCAGCCCTGTATTCCCTAAAGGACTAGAAACCGCCGTATACCGCCCGCCATTTACAAAAGTGAAAATCTCAGTCGTTATATTGAGAGGAATATCTCCACTAGGCCGCGCATTGTAAAAACTCACAGGTATATCCGTAAATCTATTTCCCGTAATGGGAAAGTTTTCTCCATTGATAGTCAAAAAAAGACTGCCCTGTTCCAACAATGGATATCCAGCAAGTGGAGCTAATATAAGATTTGTTGATAGGGCAATATATATATAGCCGATGGTCTCGGCCCCGCGGCCATATCGGATTGGACTCATCATATAAAATACAGGCTCTACCCCGGCTATGGAAAAAGGATCATACGCGATTCCCTTCCACCCAGGTGTAGTGGCAGCCTCAAAATCCCCAAGCATATGCAGTACATGGGGCATCACCGGGATTCTGTCAACAAAGATACCCACCTGTACCCGGCGGGACTGCTCCACATCGGTGATAATTAGTCTGCGGAGATACCTGACCGCCAGGTTCCCAGCCATGTCCTCTGTAAGCCTTGCGTGTAGTAGCGTCCCTGGTCTGGCATAATCCTCGGCTGTAAGGAAGTCTATTGTTTGGGTATGGACACTTGCCCCTATACGAAGCCTATCCAGGTGCTGGATATCCGTTTGCATAAGCTCTGTTGCCAGATGCAGATTAAACTCAACGGATTGCAGAAGACTTCTGCGAGCAGATTGATGCAGCAGGTACAGACTTACTGCCACCAAGGTAAGGGTAATCAGAAGAGTGGAAGCAATTGTCACAAAGGTAAGGCGCACTTTTATAGATTGATGTGTAGTTTTCACAGGTGCCCCTCCTTTGCATTTTGAGAGAAATGCCATATAAAACAGGCTAATTCTAGCATTCTTCGTAAAATTTGCAATCATTTTCGTCAAGTCAAGGAAATAGTATATATTTTGTAGGAAATATTGCATTATACATTTGGTAAAACTGCATTATCATCATAAAAATCGTTACCGCACATAGTGAGGTAATTGTGTGAGGCTTAAACTTCGCTCAATGGCCTTACTGTGTGCAGAGATTGAGCGGGGTTTTAGCCCCATCAGAAGGAGGAAAAAATGAAAAAATTAATAACACTGTTGCTTTTGGCTGGCTTGTTGCTACTTGCAGCAGCCTGTGCCCGCACAGAGGAATCGGCTCCTGTGACAACTCCAGAGCCGGAAGCTGCAACACCCGAACCGGAACCTGAGGTAGATGTAGAGCCAGAACCAGAACCGGAGTACGAAGAAGGCCTGGAAGATGTAACCCTGCGTTGGGCAGTATGGGATATCGAAATGGTACCATACTATGCCCCACTCATTGAGCGTTACAGAGAAATCGCACCACATGTAACCATCGAGCTTGTCGACCTGGGTGCAGCAGACTTTGACACAATCCTGCACACTCAGTTACTCGGCGGTGCTGTCTATGACCTGATAAAAATCCGTGACGTGCCCAACTACGCACTACGTGTAGGCCATAACCAGCTTCTGCCTCTCAATGACATGCTTGCTCCTAACGGAATCAACCTTGCCAACTATGCAGGGATTCCCGAGCAGTTCTTTGTGGACGGCAACCTGTATGCCGTACCATTTAGAAGCGACTTCTGGCTGATATTCTACAACAAAGATTTGTTTGATGCCGCCGAAGTAGATTATCCCACCAATTATATGACCTTGGAATCATGGGCCAACCTTATTAGGGAAGTAACCCATGGGGAAGGCACCGATAGAGTATGGGGTAACCACTTCCACACATGGGCGTCAACCACAACCCTGTTTGGTATCCTTGACGGCGTGACCAATATGGCTATCGGCAACTACGATTGGCTGTATCCAATCTACGAAATCGTTCATGCATTGGAAGATGGGGACTATGTACCTCGCCGTTCTGACCTGCAGGCCGGTAGTGTGCATCACTCATCTACCTGGGCTGCTCAGCAGATTGCAATGGTTAACATGGGCACATGGTTTATCGGTACTGCCCTTGACCCAGAGCATACACCATTTAGATGGGGCCTTGCAGCATATCCTGTGCCAAGTGCCGCACATCACGGCAACACCATGGGTCAGGTAACCCAACTTGCAATCCCAACAACTGCAGAGCATGTAGAAGAAGCAATGGCCTTTATCGCATTTGTAGCAGGGCCAGAGGGTGCAGAAATTATGGCAAGTGTAGGCCAGTTCCCCGCATTTATGACAGAGGCTGCTCTTGACACGATTCTGTCCAACCCCCATTTCCCACAAGATGAAACCTCCAGGGCTGCAATGCAACCAAGGAATATCTTCCTAGAAATGCCTATGCATGAATATGCAGGAGAAATTAACACCTTCCGCAACGAAGCCCATCAGGAAATCATGGACAGGACAATGACCATCCGTGAGGGTATCGACTTTATGAATGAGCATATTGGGAATCTAGTAAATCCGTAGTATACTCATCGAAATATTTGCCTCAAATACGACTGGGGCTGTTGCGAATGTTATGCAACAGCCCCTTTTTGTACGATGCATATTCGACCAAAGGAGTTGTCGTTTTTGGTAAACCTTTTGGCTTAATTTTTAAAGTTTTTTACCGCATTTCCATTGTTTTCTCGCCAAGTCTCGCTATTTTAGCGTTGCAAACTTGTTAACTTTGAAAGGAGAGTGCATCATGAATGCCCCTTCTGCAATTGCACTAAAGGAAAATCCCCATTCTCCAACCGAAGCTATGGGCGGGATTGCCCTACAGGTTATGGGGGTTGTATGTGTCGTATTCGGCATATTCGAGTTTATCTCTGCTCTATCCACTTTCCGGTTCTTCCCCTTCGAGCTAATCGTCCCATGGGCTGATATTATGCTCGGTGCCGGCGGGGGCAATACCACCGTGTCTGTTATGGGGGTATTTTTCGCTTTACTTTATATCATTCTTGGCCTTATCGGGGTTCTTTTCTCACGATCGCAAAAGATAGCCTTTGTACAGGTGGGACTCTGCCTCTTTACATTTGCCTTTCATATATTATTTCTGGTGGTGGCCTTTTTTGCAGGAGGCTTTCACTATATCGCGATTCTGCTGCTGGCCATTCCAATTGTTTATCTCACAGGAGCAGCCAAAAATACAGGTAACCGCAAAATCAAAAACACCGTAACGGCATACAGCTTTATCGCCCCCAATCTTGTAGGCTTTAGTATTTTCACATTGGTGCCCATGGGTTTTGCACTGGCCCTAGGCTTTATGAATTGGGACTTGGCAACTAACACATTTTCCTTTGTTGGGCTGGCAAACTTTGTACGTATGCGCACGGATCATCTGTTTTGGCCCTCCCTTCGTAATACATTGTATTTCACTGTGGTGTCTGTGCCCCTGACACTGATTTTTTCTCTGAGTTTGGCATTGCTTCTTAATAATAAAATTAAGGGGCGAGCTATTTTTCGCAGTTTGATGTTCTTTCCTCACGTGGCATCCCTCATTGCAATGGCCGCGGTGTGGAACCAAATTTTCCATCCCACTTGGGGGCCTGTGACTCAATTCTTGCAATTCCTTGGTATGACAGACACCCCACGGTGGACTATTACACCATGGGTTATCCCAAATATAATTTTGTTTACAGCATGGCGTAACATGGGTTATTTCATGATAATTTACCTAGCAGGGCTCCAAAGCATTCCCCAGGAATTATACGAAGCGGCGGCAATAGACGGTGCCAATGCCTGGAACAAGTTCCGATATATTACCCTGCCCCAACTCAGGTTCGTAACCTTCTTTGTAAGTGTGCTCCTGACGATAATGTCCTTCCGGGTTTTTGACCAGGTAATAATGATTACCAATACAGAGCAGCCCGGGTCAGGGTCATCCATGCTGGTGGTGCATATCTTTAGGATTGCGTTTCTTAACTGGGATATGGGCTATGCGTCCGCGCTGGCGTTGGTGCTCCTTGGATTGGTGCTTACGATTACCATAATCCAATTCGCCATGCAGAAGCGTTATGAGAAAGATTAATCCAAAAGGAACGGCGTAGCCCTTCCACTCGAATAGCTTTCGCATCCAGAGGAGAATAAACATGAAAACCAATAAAGGTAGACATATCACAAAAATGTTTTTTATATACGCTCTTTTACTTTTCGCCGCAGGGCTTCTTATGATTCCCTTCGTTTGGCTGATTTCGGCATCTCTTAAGCTGGACCGGGAGGTTTTCACTATTCCCATACAGTGGCTGCCCCGAAACCCGGTGTGGTCCAATTATGTGGACATTTGGACGCGGATTCCTTTGCTTACATTTTTACAAAACACGGCCCGCCTTACGGTGATAATCACCACCATGCAATTGTTGACCTCAAGCTTTGCAGCGTATGCCTTTTCCAAGCTTAAGTTTTCAGGTCGCAATGTGCTGTTTTTGGCATATATCGCTACCATTGCCATACCATGGCAGGTATATATGGTGCCTCAGTTTATTATGTTTAGGACCATGGACTTGGTTAACACCCATATGGCTATGATAATTTTGCAGTCCTTTTCCGCCTTTGGTGTATTCCTGATGAAGCAGTTCTACGACACCATCCCCGATGAGCTAATAGAAGCCGCTCGTATCGACGGTATGAGCGAGCAAAAAATCTGGATGCGGGTTATGCTGCCACTGGCAAAACCCGCACTGGCAACACTCACAATTTTCACCTTTGTATTTGTATGGAATGACTTCCTTGGGCCAAGGCTTTATTTGACGACTCAAAGCCTATGGACGATTCAAATCGGGATGCGCATGTTTATAGGCCAGTTTTCTTCGGAGTTTGGGCTGATTATGGCCATCGCAACGGTGTCACTGATTCCGATATTAATAATGTTCCTTGCCTTGCAGCGGTTCTTTGTGCAGGGGATTGCTACAAGTGGGTTGAAGGGGTAGTTTTGTCGTTTTGACCCAACCTTTTCCCGCTGATTTCTAGCCTGTTTTCGGATTTTTTGATGATTATTTTGATTATACTTGCTGTTTTGTTGCTAAGAAAGAGAGGCATTTATGCATGAAGCCAACCCAGAAATAACTTCTTCACAGGTATTCCGGTACCTAGAGATTGCAGCCGAGCGCGTTCGCGCCGCTCTTCCCCGTTTCACATACCGGATGCAAAACCATTCCAGCATAAACAATATCTACCCAGACGCCGACAATGACCAATGGACCAGTGGTTTCTGGCCAGGGCAGATTTGGCTGGCTTATGTATACACAAATGACCCAGTGTTTAAATATGCTGGGCTGATACAGTCGGAAAACCTCCTTGCTCGGATTAAGGCAAAAGTAGCCGTAGACCATCATGATATGGGTTTTCTATATACCCCGTCATGCACTGCGGCATGGGCCATCACCGGGGACGAAGGAGCTCGGGAGGCGGCCATTCTTGCCGCGGACCAGATGCTGACCCGCTTTCAGGAAAAAGGCGGATTCTTTCAGGCCTGGGGACCAATGGGTGCCCCGGACAATTACCGATATATCATCGACTGCCTGATGAATCTTCCCCTACTCTACTGGGCTACCAAGGAAACCGGCAACCCAGAATACGCCGAAAAGGCCAATATCCACGCCGCCACAACCTTGGCCAACTCTATCCGGGATGACGACTCAACCCATCATACATTTTATATGAATATGGAAACCGGCGAGCCGGTACGGGGTGAAACCTGCCAGGGATACGATAATAACTCCTCCTGGGCCAGAGGCCAGGCTTGGGCAGTATACGGTGCAGCAATCGCCTACCGGTATACAAAGGACCCAAAGTGGATTGATGTATTTAACCGAGTGACCGCATATTTTCTAAAGCGGCTGCCGGAAGACCTGGTGCCCTATTGGGATTTGATATTTACATCAGGAGACGAACCCCGAGACTCCTCCAGCGGTGCAATCGTAGCCTGTGGGCTATTGGAAATGTCAGAGCTGGTAGACAAAGAAGAAAGCAAAGCCCTTAAATCCACCGCCCGCAAACTAGTAGCCGCACTGACAACTGGCTATGCCGCCACCGGTGGCACCGATGGGCTGTTACTTCACAGTACCTATTCAAAGAAAACCCCATACAACACATGCACACCCGAAGGTGTAGACGAATGTGTTACATGGGGGGACTATTTTTACCTGGAAGCACTGCTACGGCTGCATAAGCCGGAGTGGAAACCTTATTGGTAGAAAACCATTAGATACAGACTGCCCTTATTGCACGATTGCTTTCGCACGATAAATGCTGATAATTTCGTGCGGTTTATAGTATGCTAAATAAAAACAGAAGGGGCTTTGTATGCAGATAACCGCAAGCACCGCAACTGATATTTACCATATTTGGGGTCGGCGCATAAAAGAGCGAAAGCAGTTAAATATATGGCGTAGCACTTTATTGCTCGTTATTAGCGTAAAGTGAAACATAAACCAGGAAACCGCCATGATTTCCGGGATGTTACATGACATCGCAAATGTTAATGGGGACGACGGTAGCGATAAACAATCAATACATGAGCCTTACGATGAACTATTATGATGTGAACTGTGAAGGGTGGAAATAACACTACTAATGGTTTAATTTGCATTATTCTATCAACAAAATTTTATTTCCATCCGGGTCTGTCACCATAAGTTCTTTGCCGCCCCAGCTGCACATTTTTGGTGGGTTAAGGA